>CAZVYE010000126.1:0-9925 GCA_964630895.1 uncultured Gammaproteobacteria bacterium
GTTTCGCGATAGCTTGATACTTGGCCACCATATCGCCGGGCGCAACCAATGCTTCGGATACCACACCAATGTGCTGCTGCAGCGGAACGGTATAGCGCTCAGCCAGCGGCGTTTCAATCAGTGGCTCTCCAATCGAGACCTGCTTCCAGTGCCGTAATCTAAGACCACCATGAAACCGCCAGAAACGTTCGCCCATAACGAACTCCATTACGCGGACACCCTGCGCCACTGCGCAAGCGGCATTTTGAGTTGAGACTCTTCGATATCAATCATGTCGATGCAGTCTACCGGGCACGGCGGCAGGCACAGCTCACAACCGGTGCATTCTGCTTCGATTACCGTGTGCATTTGCTTGGGTGCGCCCAATATGGCGTCCACAGGACAGGCCTGAATACAAAGTTTGCAACCTATGCAAATGTCCTCGTCAATTACCGCGACCATAGACGGTTTGACTTCACCGTTGTCCGGATTCAATGGGATTGGCTCGCGACCAAGTAGATCGGCCAGGGCTTTTACGCCGGGTTCACCACCCGGAGGGCATTGATTAATCTCCGCTTCACCGGAAGCAATCGCTTCGGCATAGGGCCGGCATCCTGGGTATCCGCACTGCGCACACTGGGTTTGTGGCAGCAACGCGTTGATCTGCTCTACGACTGGATCGCCATCACGCCGATAGCGGACCGCAGCGAAACCCAATATGGCTCCGCCGAGCAGTGCAATTCCAAGAAAGACCAATAACGCGTTCACAAGTTTGCAAAACCTGAAAAGCCCATGAATGCCAAGGCCATCAGGCCTGCAGTAATCATGGCGATGGCAGCACCACGAAACGGTTCAGGAACGGCATTTACAGTCAGGCGTTCTCGTGCTGCTGCAAAAAGCACCAGTACCAGGCCGAAACCCAATGACGCTCCGAGCCCGTAAACGGCTGCCTGGAACACATTGTGATCAGCTCGCAAATTGAGCAAAGCAACGCCAAGCACAGCACAATTGGTGGTGATCAAAGGCAGAAAAATGCCAAGCACACGATAGAGCAGCGGCGATCGCTTGTGCACGTAAAGCTCAGTGAACTGGACTGTCGCGGCGATGATCAAGATAAACGCTATGGTCCGCAGGTATTCCAGTTCAAAAGGCGCCAGCAAATACCGATAGGTTAAATTGCTTAGAACTGAGCTCAAAGTGAGGACAAAGGCGGTTGCTAGAGCCATGCCAAAGGCAGACTCCAGCTTGTTCGAAACGCCCATAAAAGGGCACAGGCCCAAGAATTTGACCAGCACAAAATTGTTGACCAGCGCAGCGCTGACGATGATCAACAGGACTTCGGTCATTTCACACGCATGCCTGGCTTGGCCCCATCATCGGGAGATAAAATATACAGCTCGTCGCCGCCCGGTCCGGCGGCCAGGACCATACCCTCAGACATGCCAAAACGCATCTTGCGCGGTGCTAAATTAGCCACCATCACGGTCATCCTTCCAACCAAGTCGGTCGGCGTATAGGCAGACTTAATCCCGGCGAACACCTGCTTTCGCTCACCACCCAAATCGAGCTGGAGTCGCAGTAACTTGTCCGCGCCATCAACAAAGTCGGCGTCTGCAATACGAGCAACGCGCAGGTCTATTTTCGAAAACGTCTCGAAATCGATTTCTTCGCTGATGGGATCCTCTGCCAGTGGACCAGCAGGTTTGGCAGGCGCTTCCTTTGAGCTCGCCATGGTTTCCTTAGAGGCTTCAACCATTGCTTGTATATCCTTCTCTTCTATACGCGTCATGAGAGGTTTAAACGTCGAAATTTCATGTGCCAAAAGCGGCTGTTTGCCGTCAGCCCAGGATAGGGCAGGTACATTAAGAAACTCTTCGGCACGACCTACTGTGTCCGGAATGACCGGCTTCAAATAGATCGCAAGAAGTCGAAACAGGTTTATACCCGTGGTGCACACCTGATGAACCTCTTCCCCGCGGCCTTCTTCTTTAATCATCAGCCACGGTTTCTTGCTGTCTACAAAGCGGTTGGCTTCGTCAGCCAGAGCCATAATCTGCCGAATGGCTCGATTGTATTCGCGTGCTTCGAAATCTGCAGCGATGCCATCACCGGCCACCGACAGGCGCTCAAACAACTCGGGCTCCGCCATCTTGTCGGCCAGCTTCCCGTCAAACCGCTTACCGATAAATCCGGCACATCGGCTGGCGATATTGACGACCTTGCCCACCAAATCAGAGTTTACGCGGGCTTGGAAATCTTCCAGGTTCAAATCAATATCGGATAATCCCGATCCTAGCTTGCTGGCCAGGTAATAGCGCAAGTAGTCCGGCTTGAGGTGCTCGAGATAGGTTCTGGCCTGAATAAACGTGCCGCGCGTCTTAGACATCTTGGTGCCATCAACGGTAAGGAATCCATGCACGAAAACCGAGGCGGGTTTATTAAACCCGGCCGCGTGCAACATCGCCGGCCAAAACAGGGTATGGAAGTAGACGATATCCTTGCCAATGAAATGGTAGATTTCAGCGCCGTCATCCTTCCAGTACGCATCAAAGTCGATATTTTCGCGCTCACATAGCTCGGCAAAGCTTGCCATATAGCCCACGGGAGCATCCACCCAAACGTAGAAGAACTTATCCTGCTCCCCAGGAATCTGGAAGCCAAAGTAGGGCTTGTCTCGCGTAACATCCCAATCACGCAATCCCGCTTCAAACCATTCCTTTAATTTGTTGACGACTTCGCTTTGGAGCTGGCCACCGTTGACCCAGTCCTGCAGCGTGGATTCAAGTTTACCCAGCTCCACGAACAAATGTTCGGTGTCCCGCATGACCGGCGTCTCGCCAGAAACCACAGAAAATGGATTCTTCAGGTCAGTGGGGTCATAGGTGCTACCACAGACTTCGCAGCTGTCGCCATATTGATCTTCAGCGCCACATTTGGGGCACGCGCCCTTAATAAACCGATCCGGCAGAAACATCTCCTCTTTCGGATCAAAAAACTGACTGATTGTGCGACGCGAAACCAGATTCTTCTCTACAAGTGATTGCCAGATTTTTCCTACCAACTCACGATTTTTATCGGAATGGGTCGTGGAGTAGTTGTCGTAGGCAATACTGAAGTCTGAGAAATCTGCTTCATGCGCGCCACGCATTTGGCCAATAAGTTCTTCCGGGGTAATGCCGCGCTTCTGGGCGTTGACCATAATAGGCGTGCCGTGCGCGTCATCCGCGCATACAAAATGCACTTCGTGCCCCTGCATGCGTAACGCACGCACCCAGATGTCCGCCTGAATATGTTCTACCATGTGGCCAATGTGGATGTGGCCGTTTGCATATGGCAACGCGCACGTCACCAGTATTTTTCGTTGTTGTTCTTGCATGCTGCGACTCGTAAGACTGCTCCGGTAGAGCAGCTAGTTAATGTCCTGTCTGCGGAATAAAATTGATGCTACATATTATGACACGGTGCGAAAGCTGCGCCGAGCGCATACAATAGCCGCCCCGCGAATTACTGCAAGGCAAAATGAGCGATCTGAATCAGGAAACAATACAAGAGGTGCTGGCTGGTCTAGTGGACCCGGTTACTCAGCAACCCATAATGGACGCTGCGAAGCTCGCAAACTGTGGCATTGCGGATGACAAGGTCATGGTGGAAGTTGTGCTGGGGTACCCCGCTGCAGGCCACCAGTCGCAGCTTATCGACCTAATAAAGCAGGCGTTGGAAGCCCACGATGCGATTAGCCAGGCTGCCGTTGACGTGCGATGGGAAGTAGTTGCGCACAAGGTCCAGGACGAGCTCACGCCAATCCCCGGAGTCAAAAACGTTTTGGCCATTGCGTCAGGCAAGGGCGGCGTAGGCAAGTCAACAACTGCCGCAAATCTGGCGCTCGCATTGGCGGCGGAAGGTGCGCGGGTAGGCTTGCTGGATGCGGATATCTATGGGCCCAGCCAACCCAAGATGATGGGGCTGTCGGGAAAACCAGACAGTCCAGACGGCCAAACTATTGACCCGAAGGTCAATCATGGCATCCAGACCATGTCCATTGGTTATCTGATTGAAGAAGATACGCCCATGGTATGGCGAGGACCTATGGTTACGCAGGCGCTTCAACAGTTGCTGAACGAAACAAACTGGTCGGCATTGGATTATCTCATTATCGATATGCCCCCTGGCACCGGTGACATCCAGCTGACCTTGGCGCAGCGAATTCCGGTGAGTGGCGCACTAATCGTGACCACCCCCCAGGACATTGCGCTATTGGACGCCAGAAAAGGTCTGAAGATGTTCGAGAAGGTAGATGTTCCGGTGCTTGGCATCATTGAAAATATGGCAACGCATATCTGCAGTCAGTGTGGTCACGAGGAGCACATTTTTGGCGCCGGAGGCGGCGAGAAGATGGCCGAAGAATATGATGTGGCGCTGTTGGGATCTTTACCTTTGGATATTGCCATTCGCGAACAAACTGATGCAGGTGCGCCGACGGTAGTGGCGTCACCGGATTCTGCAATAACTCAGACTTATAAAAACATAGCGACTAAAGCCGCAGCGGCGTTGGCGCGACAAGCCCGCAACAAGAATGTTGCATTCCCCAAAATCGTGATACAGAACACATGAGCATAAAATCAGATAAATGGATTCGTCGCATGGCCGAAAGCGACGGCATGATCGAGCCTTTTTCAGCAGAGCAGGTGCGTTATGACGGAGACCGCAGGCTGGTTTCTTACGGAACGTCCAGCTATGGCTACGATGTACGCTGCGCCGACGAATTTAAGATATTCACCAATATCAACGCAGCCATCGTCGATCCAAAAGCTTTCGACGAAGGTAGCTTTGTCGATTTTAAAGGGGATTGCTGCATTATCCCGCCAAACTCCTTCGCGCTGGCGCGAACGGTGGAATACTTTCGCATTCCACGCAGCGTACTAACGGTATGTTTGGGTAAATCCACTTACGCTCGATGTGGCATCATCGTCAACGTCACGCCGCTTGAGCCGGAGTGGGAAGGCCACGTTACCCTGGAATTCTCCAATACGACACCGCTGCCAGCAAAAATATATGCTAATGAAGGCGTGGCGCAGATGCTGTTTTTTGAATCAGACGAAGTGTGCGAAACGTCGTACTCAGACCGTGGCGGTAAATACCAAGGTCAGCAGGGCGTGACGCTACCGAGAACATGACGCTTAATGTAACCGGGTGAATTACCTCCCGTACGTACCGACTCAGGGCCCGTTGTCAGGTGTGGTCGAGGTGATGTTCTGTCTGGATGACTACGAGCCGAGTCATCAAGAAGAGCGAATCGTACCCAACGGGCGCACCCAGCTAATCATCGCTCTTGATGAACGGGACCGCTACGTACGTTTCCCGCAAGGCGATAATGTAGAGCAAGTTTGTTGCGGTGCCTGGGTGTCGGGCGTCCAGTCTGCGCACATGGTTATTGGCAATACGGCCAACAAATCATCCTTGGCCGTTGTGCAGTTTGTGCCAGGATTTGCCCGGACAGTATTGCACCAGTCAATGGGCCGTTTTAATGATTCTGTCATACACGCGACCGAAGTATTTGGCGACTCCATATTGGCGCTGCGTGAACGGCTCCAGTCGGTCGAAAACCCTGACAAGCGTCTGGTTCTGTTCGAGCAGTGGTTGGTTGATCAACACGACGCAGAATTCAATCCGCCGCAGATTATTCTCGATGCTATTGCATTGCTGACGCAGGACCCGACAAACGTCGCGCTTACAGAATTTGTGGCCGGGCGCGGTGACGTGTCATACAAGCACTTTGTGAACCTGTTCAAAGCCTATGTTGGACCGGCGCCAAAAGTGTTCCAGCGCATTTTGCGTTTGGCGGCGGTGTTTCCTCGGCTGCAGGCAGAGGCGGCGGTGGACTGGGCTGAGCTAAGTCTAGAGCTTGGTTACTCGGATCAGTCCCATTTTATTCGCGAGTTTCATAAATTTGCAGGATACCGCCCGCGCAAATTTCTCTCCGCGGGACACGAAAGGCTCAATTTTTTCCCAGAAGAATAGCCGCGGTAAGAAATCTTCAATTTGTGGGCGGTTCTTGGGCGTAAGCTTTGCCAATTTAGCAAGCGATGGGAGCGGTATATGTATCAATGGTTACTCGCGGGAGTCTTAACGTTTAGTCTTTGCGGACTGGTTGCAGCCAAAGGCCAGGAACACGAACAGAATCCTGCCCCGGATCAAAGCACGGCAGCGACCAAAATTAGCAGCCAAATACTTTTCGGAGAATCTGGAGGTCGAACCCTCTTGCAAGAGGTCACGGTGGCGGCACCTGTCGATGAGGTTTGGAACGCATACACAACTTCCGAAGGATGGATGGCTTGGGCGGTACCGCAGGCCGAAGCAAACTTTGTTCCTGGCGGCAGTATAAGGACGGCCTATGAAGGCGAAGTCGGTGATCCAGGGACAATAACTTTGCAAATTGTGAATTTCGTCCCGCATCGAGTGCTCACCTTGCAAACAGATGTGCAGGAAAACTGGCCAGAATTCATGCAGGAAGATGCAGACCGGCTCTACAACATCATTCTCTTTACTGAAGTAGGCGAGAATCAGACTCGCATCGAGTCATACGGTGTGGGATACGGAAACTCTCCCCAATACGAAAACTTGCTGCAGTATTTCAATAGCGCAAATAAGACTCTCATGGCTAATCTTAAGCGGTATGTAGAAACAGGCGAGCGTAAGGTCTGGCAGTAAACCCTAGTTAGATTTGCTCTGCGATGGGTTGAGTTGCTGCTGCAAGGCCTGGTTCAGAGTAGGCTTGGTGAATTCAAAGCCTTCAGCTAACGCTCTCTGCGGCTGCACACGCTGCCCGTGGGTAAGCAGTTCTCGCGCCATTTCGCCGCCGGCCAAATGCAGCACGGGGGCGGGTGCTCGAAACAATAGGGGGCGATTCAATACTTCGGCCAGCGTTTCGCTAAACTGACTATTTGTTACCGGCTCCGGTGCGGTCGCGTTCACCGGTCCCGAAATATCTTCGTTAGCAATGCAGAAGGCAATTAAACGGACCAAATCATCTCGGTCGATCCAGGACATCCACTGTTCACCACTGCCCAATTTTGCGCCCAGACCAAATGAGAATGCCGGAAGCATTCGTTTCAACATGCCGCCGGATCGGTCCAACACCACGCCTATGCGTAAATTTACGACCCGTATTCCAAGGTCTTTCGCTTTATTTGCTTCTGCCTCCCAAGCCTCACACAATCGATGGGAGAAGCAGTCCTCTGGCGCGGAATTCTCCACCAGAATTCTGTCACCCTGCATCCCATACCATCCAACCGCGGACGCGCTGATCAGAACGTCAGGCCGCTGCTTTCGCTGAGCCAACCATGCCACTAGGTTGCGCGTCGTATCCAATCGCGAATCCAACAACACCCGTTTGCGCTTTTCCGTCCACAGCCGATCGGCAATGCCCGCTCCAGTGAGATTTACGACTGCATTGAGCGGTGCTTCGGAATCGAAGTCAGTAAATTCCGTCAGCATGGTCACGGGATCGGGTAGATGATTAGGCTTCTTTTGACTTCGAGAATGGACAGTGACCTGGTGATTCGCTGCGACCAGGGCATTGGCAAGTCGGGTGCCAACAAAACCCGTTCCACCTGCAATAAGCACGCTTTGACGGGCTGGTAAAGTAGTCACCAAGTCAGACGGGTTTTTCATAACAAATTTCTCCAGGCGCAACGCCGCTTTCAATTCGTGAAGACCCAATATTGCGCAGCCAAGCGCAAAGACTGAGAACAACGGGGTCAGTAGTGGCTTCCAATCCATCGCGGCAGCGGTTGTTTTGCTGCCCAATTGAATCAGCAATGGTGTGATAAGTCCGAGTAGGGCACCGAAATTGATCGTCAACAACGTGTGAAGCATGCGCTCGCTGACAGGAAGCTTTCTGGTTTGATCTTCCTCGGCAAAATCCAGCAAGGTGATACATAGCTCGATTCCCAGCAATCCCATAATCGCCCAAGCAATCAATCCGCGCGGTTCCAGCCATGCGAATACTGCGAAAATTATGGTGTAAAGAAAATTCCGCAGACTATGTAACTTAAGCTCCCGGATTTGGTCTGTGCGCCAAGCCAGCCCCTCTGTGAACTCGTGATGTGCCAGCGAGTCAACGCAGCCCATCATCGCCTGTAAGATGAATAGCGACCATACCAGGTCAGTCACTTTCCACCTCACTGTAGTCGGCAATTTGAGTGATGAGTGATCCAAGCAGTCTGTGGCTTAGTGTTAGCTCAAACCGAAACCTCTTAGATTCCAGATGAATATGTTTTACGGTTATTTGAAATACCGACAGCCACTTGGGCAGCGGCAGCAAATAGCCCAGGGTTCCGTCTAGAAATCTCAAATAGAACCGGTCACTTCGAAAAGTCAAAGTATCTTCGTTTACGCTCAGCCGTAGTGACATACACACCCCCATGGCTACCTGTTCCATGAGTCCTGTGGGCCCAGTAAAGCGCTTTACCGAGTGAATAACCTGGGGAAATTGCCCTGATTTTCGATACTGCCTACTCCAAATCTGGCCGCGATGATCCTGCGTAACGGTTACGACACTGGCACAGTTGCGCTGACGTTCCAGCGGCAGTGGGCTACCAATCAAGCGTGCTAGTTGGGCCAGGACACCGCCAAGCCAGTGATGCTCAGTTCTACGCACCACGCCGTGGAAAACCATACATTCGCGGGCCTTGAGGCTACGCGTAAAACGGCGCTGTACGACCTGCGGCAATGCAGCCCAGTCTCGACTGGACATTAGATCAGCAAAGCCGCGAGTAGAGAGCGTGTCGGTTCTGGTCCGTTCATCTTTGGCAGTCGCGCGGTGCATATGCTGTGCTCGTGTTAGAAATTTCTGTCACTACTGAAATTACAAAAAGTTACTGTCTGGGTCAACAGTTATTTCTGTCTTGACTGAAAATAGGGGTTGTCTTAGGCTGGGAAAATGAGACTAAATCCGATTGCAGAGCGATTCGTATTACACTGGGGTGAGATGGGTTCCAGCTGGGGCGTCAATCGCACGGTTGCGCAGATTCATGCGTTGCTCTTCGTAGTGGGAGAGCCGATGCACGCGGATGACATCGCACAGACGCTGGGTGTAGCCAGGTCTAACGTAAGCACCAGCTTGCGAGAGCTGCAAAGCTGGAAGCTGGTTCACGCTGTCAGGCGGTTGGGTGATCGCAAGGATTACTTTGCAACGGTGACCGACTCCTGGGTTTTGTTTCGAACTGTTGTCAGTGGTCGCAAGGCCCGAGAGTTTGACCCAACCGTAGATTTCCTGGAGCACTGTGTAAGCGATGCGGACTTCGCCAAAGAATCGCCCGATGCTCAAGCCCGGATTCGTGAGACACTGGCGCTTATGCAAACGTTGTCGTCCTGGGCCGACGAAATGCTGAACCTGGAGCCAAAAACGCTGATGAAGATACTAAAGCTCGGCGCAAAGATTCAGAATTTAATTCGCAGCGATAAGGCCAGGCGAGCGGGTAGCAGGAGTGAGGCATGAACAAGAAAGTCGTGGACTGGTATTTCGATTTAATATCCCCGTTTTCGTATCTGCAGATCGTGCATTTGAATGAGATAGATGCCGAGTTTCACATGCGGCCAGTAGTATTTGGGCCAATTTTGGCGGAGGCAGGTCAGCTGGGTCCGGCAGAAATACCGGCAAAGCGCGAACACACCTATCGACTGGTATATTTTCAGGCGCGTTCCCTGGGCATCCCGCTAAGGTTCCCCGACGAACACCCGTTTAATCCACTGTTCTTAAATCGAGTCGCAGTGCTGTTGGGGGATGACGTAGGCCAGGTACTCAAGCTTTTCCAATGGGTTTGGGCAAAAGGAAACCTGGCCAAAAGCGATCAGGAAGTTGCTGCGCTGGAAGAATGGCTGGGAGAATCAGATCTGCGTGAAAGAGCCCAGGATACACAGGCCAAAGGCGTATTGCGTGCAAATA
>CAZVYE010000127.1:0-9861 GCA_964630895.1 uncultured Gammaproteobacteria bacterium
ACGTGACACTAAACTTGCCTCGAATTCGCAACGCAATTGGAGCCATCCCAGCGCTGACTTTGACCCGTGGTTTTTCGGTGCGCAGCGCTTCTCCTGCACCCACCGGTATTATCGGACTCATCGTTCTGATCCTAAACATCGTCGCCATTGTAGAAATTGTAAAAACCAATCGCGATGCGGGCTGGAAGATACTTTGGGTCGTCTTAATTTTGCTGCTACCGGTAATTGGTTTGATCCTGTATTACCTGATTGGTCGCAAATCTTAGGGCGCGCACCGGAAGTCCTATTGCTTCCGGTCCTTCCACAGGATCGTAATTACCAGCACAAAGCCGAGCAAACCTGCGGCCCCAAACATGAGCATGGCCAGACCCGGATAGCCAAAGATGGTCCAGCTGGTTTCGATATTCATGATCATGGCCGCACCGACGATTAGCGCAGCAAGTATCAACGAGACAGATATTCTATTGGCGATCTTTTGAAGATTGTCCATAAATCTGTTTTCGTCGAATACATCAACGTTGATCTTCAAGCGACTACTGGCAACTCCATTGAGGATTTTTGAAAGCAACCCTGGCAGTTCCTTTGCCAGATGATGCGCCTCTAACATGGCTGCTCCAATGCTTGAAGGCGACATGCTTTTCAGCGCTCGGTTACGCATCACTTTGGACATGTGGTCACTGACCACGCCGCGCAGATCCAGCTCCGGCGCCAGGACTTCTGCCAGAGACTCCAGATTCAATAGCGCCTTACCCAGCAGCGCAACGCTGGGGGGTGGCCTGAGGCCGTGTTCTGCTGACAGCCTTGTGAGCTCAAGCAGCATGCGTCCCTCGCCGTGCTGTGAGCCTACAGCCGCATACTCACCAACCAACTTACCCACGGCGTTGACAAAATTGTCGTGGTCGTATTCTTCCAGCTCGGTACCCATATTGGCCGCAGTAATCGCAGCATCTTCGCCACGACCTTCCACCACAGCAGACAACAGCTTGAACATGCGATTGCGCTGCGCTGGAACCAGATGCGTGACCATTCCGAGGTCCAGTAGCGCGAGGTCGCCATCGTCTGTAAGCAAAACGTTGCCAGGGTGGGGGTCCACATGAATAAATCCGTGAATGAAGATTTGATCCAGATATGCTCTGGTTAGTTGCTCGGCCAGTTCGAACCAGTTTTCGTTGAGCTTTCTTACCCCGCTGACCTGAGTAATCTTGCGCCCTGGTAGATACTCCATGGTAAGAACACGTGTGGTGGAATAGTCCCAAACGGGAAGTGGAACCAGAATATGTTCGTATTGCTCGAGGTGGTCAGCCATCGTTGCCAGGTTACGGGCTTCCACTTCATAGTTTAGCTCTCGCAACAGCGATCGGCGTGACTCTTCAACCCATTGGGAAAAGCCATATCTATGACCGACATCGCTGTGATTTTCGGCTGTGGTGGCAATAGACTCCAGTATTTCAAGATCACTTAGCACTTGCTGAGTGATGCCGGGACGCTGGACCTTTACGGCTACCTCGATCCCGCTTCGCAACACTGCTCTATGTACCTGGCCCAGTGAGGCTGATGCCAAAGGACGTTCGTCAAAACGCAAGAACGCCTTGCTCAATCGCACACCCAGCTCGCTTTCCACGGTTTCTCGAATTTCTTCGAATGGAACAGGGCCCACGTCGTCCTGCATTCTACGCAGTGCTTCACTGTAGGCGGAGGGGATCAGATCCGGACGGGTCGACATGGCCTGCCCCATTTTGACAAAAGTTGGCCCCATGGCCTCCAAGTCATTGGCAAACTCCTCAGGTTTGCCTTCTGGAATATCCAGTGGGTCACCGCCCAAGTCTTCTACCTCCAGCTGAGCGGTGCTGAAAATCCCCGCATTGCGGTACTTCCAAATTAGTCGAGCTATTTCGGTGTATCGAGCGGTTTGTTCGAGCATAGGAGTTCTCATTACGAAGATGCTTTTGATTTTCCAGACCACGCGTCGTCCCATGGTGAATTAGGAGAACGCCACAGAGGTTTGGTTGCTGCCTGCGTATTGGAGTCACCGCAACTGATGCACCGATCACGCTAATAGCACATCGACAGTGCGTTCACGCTTCAGGCACGCAGCGCATACGGCCCTGAATCTACGCTATTACGTTTTGCCCGTATTGAAGGAGATTTTCATTGAATATTTTTGAAGTACTACGTGAGTCGCACGACAAGCAGCGCACACTTTGCAAGCTTTTGACCGAAACAGAGGGAGATTCTGAAGGCCGACAGAAACTGTGGCCCAAACTAAGGGAAGAGCTGGAAGCCCATGCGTTCGCTGAAGAGAAAGCGTTTTACGCAAATCTTTTGGAACACGACCTCACCATTGAGAAAGCACGACACAGCGTGGCGGAACACAAGGAAATCGACGACTGCATTGAAGCTCTCGAGGAAATGGAGTACAGCAACCCCGGTTGGCTACCCAAGATGAAGGAGCTGGCACACTTGGTTATCCATCACCTTGATGAGGAAGAACACGAAGTATTCCAGATGGCAGGCAAGGCGCTAACCGAACAAGAGAAAACCGGGCTTGTTTCCTTATATCGTGAAACTCTTGCAGAACAGAAGGATGCTGCATAAGGATATTAGGCAGCCTCAACTTCGTCTGCAGGAGCATCTTTGGTAAGCGCTGGTGGGCGCGGCGCAAAGTAGCCCGCCAGCATCAATCCAATGGCCACGCCGAAGAAGGCCAAAATCCTGCTTAATGTATCGCTTGCCGACATGTCAACGAAAAATAGCTTGATGACGGCAAGTCCAAGCAAGCTGAGCCCCGCGATCCAAAGCTTGCGGTAGCCTCTGGCATTCGCCCAGGTCATCGCTGCCAGTCCTGATAGCACCCAGAAGATTGTCAGTGCCGCTTGTACGGCGACTGAGTCCCAAAGAGCACTTAGTTCGTAGGGAATCTCCAGGTAGAAGTGCATTGCTCGGAGCAGTACGCTGTTCGCAATAAGGAATAGCCCAGCACCCCATAACCATTGATACAAGGACGCATTGGAGAGCTGCGGAAGCGCAGCACGCTGCCAGCGCCACAGTGTGTATAAGCCTGTCACAACAGCCAGGTCGAGCGCGTTCAGCACTGGCAAATAAGGAACTAACCCTCTGCCGGGGGCGAGAAACAAGCTGCCCATCAGCCATATACCTAGACCGACAGCGATAGCGACAGCCGCCAGGCCGCTGCTAACTTTAGCCAACTGCTGATTGTGCGTTCGCTGATCAAGCAATTGCCCTAAAGCGAGGGCTACCGTCAGAACGATTCCTGGCAACGCAATATGCAGAGTGGTTTGGTCGATGCCATTTCGCGCCATTAGGCTATGGGCAAAGTACCAAACTGTCGCCCAAAGCAAATGCCAACGGATGCCTGCCAGCCAAGGTAGTACGGTGCCGCCTTGATCCAGGTTTATCCGGTCCATAAGCCACCCTGCACCTAGCACTAAGAACCATAATGGCCACCAGATATATGCAGCAGACAGGACCGTGTTGTCGGCAAATTGTGCCAGCAAACAAAACGCGTAAAGGGCAATGGTAGTGGCACTGGCCCATGCCAAACTCGGCCAGCGCAGTACCCGGCTGAAACCAGCCAAGACAAAGGCCATTGCGCAAACCATGATCAAAAAAGCGCTAATGGCTGACTTGGAAGGCATAAATTGGTCCACTTCGAGTGCGCTGGTTAGCATCCAGGCGAGCAGCAATGGAATCCAACTTAGGTTGGCCACCTTAGGCCATCCCACGCTGGTTGTACGCGCCAGCACCCAGCCGGCAAACATCCAGGTTGCGCCCAGCCCAAGACTGGTCATTACTCGCGTGTTCATCAGCATGTCTTCGGGCAAAGGTGCGAACAGTGTGGCAAGAGCCAATCCGATACCCGCGACTACCCAAGCTGTAATGGAATAAGTGAGCCATCGTGCCTTCACATAAGCTAGCACCATGCCAATACTTGTCATGGCAAAGAAAGTGTTTGCCAGTAGAAACTCGTCCGGGTCGGGTAGTGCCTGATAGGTGTCAAACAAGCCACCCATTACCCACCACATGGCGGCGTATCCCCAGGCTATGATGGCAACTGGCTGCTTGAGCTTTTCAGAATAATCGCTTAAGCGTACGGTTCTCGCGTAAAACGCAAAGCTCAAAGCGATCAGGGCAATACCCAGGAAGTTGGAATTAAGCAACGCGAGGTTGCTGCTGGCTTGGGGTTCCAGGAAGTAGGCAATCGACGCCGCAAACAACAGGCCCGCGCCAAAGAGATGACCGAGCAGGTTCCGCTGTCGCACGGACACCCATGCAACCGCACATCCCTCAACTGCCCACAATGCCGATGTAATCTTAGCCTCGAATGCGATGGGCGCTGCCAAAGTCATAAAAGCAATACCAAGCCCCAGGTAGGATTGCTGCAAAATGGCTAATGCAGCATTGCCTTGCTTCCTAACCCATAACCACAAAGCGATATAGATTGCCCCCAACGTTACCGCGCTTATTGCGAGTAAGTTGGGCTGCCCGTCCAGCAGCTGCTGTTGTAGTGCAAAACCGATGATCGGGGTACCGAATACGATTGTGCCGTCTACCAGCCCGCGTAGTTTAGGGGGCTGGCGTAGAGCGAACATCAGACCAATCGCGACATACATCAGCACAAAGGTGATTAAAAATGGTTCTACTGTGGCGAAGTGCTCGGGGCTGTATGCCTGATAGCCCCAAAGACTGCCAATGGCAAACGTAAAGACAAATCCAAGCCAATTGAGGAAGCGCCACGACTTCAGCCAGGCGGTTACAACAATGACGATATTCAATACCAGGTAAAAGCTAAACAGTGCGACGTGATCGCCCTGGCCGCTCGAAGCCACAATAGGGGCCAGAAATCCGCCAACTACGCCTAAAGCGGCCAGCGCCATGGAGTTCTGCAGTACAGCCATCAAGATGGTTGCAGTGACCAGGGCGAGAAGCAGCGAAAAAGCCGGGAGGGGGCCAATTAACGCATATATGTTATACGCGGCGTAGACCAACAGATAGAGCACGCCCAGACCGGCTCCCTGTAGCGGCAGAGCGAAATTTCTGCGTTTATGCCGCAGTCGCCATCCCAATCCCACGAGACCAGCTGCCATAATGGCAAGTCCCCAGAGGCGAAGGGTTATTGAGACTTCTACAATGCTGCCCACATACTTAATCAGAAACCCTACGCCTATGAGTAAGATAACTGCACCGACCCGGACCAGGGGATTGCCCTCTGTGAAATATGACTTAACCCAACCGACCATCAGTGAAATTACGCTTGGCCCTTGGGGTGGTCCGCTAGCAGGAGTATCGCTCTCAGCTTTGTCTTGATTCGCTCGCCATGCTTCGTCAGCATGCCGCTGGTCTCAGACAGGTGTCGCGGGCGTTTTTGACTGTTCTATCGGCCTGGCAGATTCGGCGGCGTCTTCTGTAGCCTGAGATTGCTCAGTACAGGTGGGAGTTACTGTCTCTCCCGGATGCTGGTTAGATGATTCTTCACTGCCCTGATTTGCTATATCGGATTGCTCACTGGAAGTAACATGCGGCGTATTTGTGCTGCTGGCAGATCTGGCGAGAGCTGGATTTTGGTGGGTTGGCGTGGGCTCGGGCTGTGATTTTTTGGCGCCAACTGATGTGGCTTTGCCCTCCAAGCCCCCCGGGTCTCTTCTTGGCTGTTCGTTTGCTCGCTGTACCAGCCGATCTAACTGTTTTTGCAACTTCGCAATTTTGACGTGGGCCGTGAAGGCGATACCGCCTCCAATCAGTAGTGCAAAGAATGCGGCGAACTCATTGAGAACCAGAAGTATCCAGCACGCGACTCCAAAAATAATCGATCTTGCCAACATTAAATATGCTCCCGCTTTGCGCAAGGTTTTCCTGCATTACCAAGTGCGGCACTAGTTTTACAGTACAGAGTTGCAGTTATTGCGCTGATGGGTAGCATGAGATGCACCCGCGTGCAATGGGTGCCGATCAAAAGGAAACAGTTCTATGTTCGCAATTTCGGCCGTTTGGCTGTTGTTAGGTGCTATTTTTGGTGTCGTTTTCGTGCAGCTTTTGCAGGCAAACCAGAAAGCGTTGACCCGTTGGACCAGTGCAGGGCTGGCTATCGCTGCTTTAGTGTATGTCGCTTTTGCATGGTGGAATCACGTATCGGATTTTTGGATCCTGGTTGAGGTCGCTGGGCTGGTATTTTTTAGCGCGTTCGCTTTGGCGGGCTGGCAAGGCAACCTCAAAGCCCTCGCCCTGGGCTGGTTATTACACGGTATGTGGGATTGGCTGGTGCATATTATTGGGCCAGGAACGCATGTTCCGCCGCTCTGGTACGCGTGGATTTGTGCGGGCTTTGATCTGGCCGTAGCCGGCATGCTGTTTCACCTGGCGACCACACGCACTGTCAACACATAAAAAAGGCCGGTACGAGACCGGCCTTTTAGACATACAATTTATCGCTAGAGTTAGCGCTTAACCGTCTTGCGCAACCGCTCGATGGCTGCCAATTGAGCTAACGACTGAGTGAGCTGCGCTTGTGCATCAGCGTAATCAATGTCAGCTTCCCGATCAGCCAGCGCCCGTTCCGCTTCTTCCTTGGCCTTGATGGCCGCGGCTTCATCCAGATCATGCGCACGGATCGCGGTATCTGCCAGGATGGTGACTACGTGCGGCTGTACCTCGAGAATACCACCCGAGATATACATGAACTCGTCTTCGCCATCAGATTGCAGTACGCGAACCTGGCCGGGCTTGAGACGCGTGATCAGCTGGGCGTGACGCGGTGTAATACCGAGCTCGCCCTGTTCTCCGGTTGCGATAACCATATTGGCTTCGCCCGAATACAGTTCTTCCTCGGCGCTAACAATGTGACAGGTCAATGTGCTCATATCAATTCCAGCTCAGGACGCGTGATTGGATATCAGGCTGCAATTAAGCAGCCTTCTTTTCCAGTTCTTTGGCTTTTTCTACTGCTTCTTCAATGGTACCAACCATGTAGAAAGCCTGCTCCGGCAGATGATCATACTCACCATCTACAATTGCCTTAAAGCCGCTAACCGTGTCCGCGAGGGTAACGTACTTACCTTCTGCGCCGGTGAACTGCTGAGCAACAAAGAACGGCTGCGAGAAGAAGCGCTCTACTTTACGTGCACGCGCAACGGTAGCGCGGTCTTCTTCAGACAATTCGTCCATACCCAGAATCGCGATGATGTCTTTGAGCTCTTTGTAACGCTGAAGCGTCTGCTGTACGCGACGGGCAGTCTCATAGTGCTCTTCACCAATCGCATGCGGATCGAGCAGGCGAGAAGTAGAATCCAGTGGGTCTACCGCAGGATAGATACCAAGCTCCGCGATCTGACGAGACAGTACCAAGGTCGCGTCCAAGTGCGCGAAGGTGGTAGCCGGCGAGGGGTCAGTCAAGTCATCCGCCGGTACGTAAACCGCCTGGAAGGATGTAATAGAACCCTTCTTGGTTGAAGTAATACGCTCCTGCAGGTCACCCATCTCTTTCGCCAGGGTGGGCTGATAACCTACCGCAGAAGGCATACGACCCAGCAACGCTGATACCTCTACCCCAGCCAGGGTGTAACGGTAGATGTTATCGATAAACAACAGTACGTCTTTACCTTCATCACGGAAGTACTCCGCCATGGTCAGGCCGGTCAAAGCAACACGCAAACGGTTACCAGGTGGCTCATTCATCTGACCGTATACCAGCGCTACCTTATCCAGTACGCCTGCCTCAGACATTTCGTGGTAGAAGTCGTTACCCTCACGAGTACGCTCACCAACACCTGCGAATACGGACAAACCTTCCTGCTGTACCGCGATGTTGTTGATCAACTCCATCAGCGTTACGGTCTTACCAACACCCGCACCACCAAACAGACCAACCTTTCCGCCTTTCGCGATAGGCATGATCAGGTCGATTACTTTTACACCGGTTTCCAGCAGTTCGGTTGAAGAGGCCTGCTCTTCATAAGAAGGCGCTTTGCGGTGGATTTCCCAACGCTCTTCTTCGCCGATGTCGCCAGCTTCGTCTACTGGGCGGCCTAATACGTCCATGATGCGACCAAGTGTTTTGGTGCCCACCGGAACGGTAATGCCTTTGCCCGTGTCAGTAACCGAAGTACCGCGGCGCAGGCCGTCGGTAGAACCCAATGCAATCGTGCGGACTACGCCGTCACCCAGCTGCTGCTGGACTTCGAGCATGATGTCCGTGCCATCAACGTTTAGCGCATTGTAGATGGCCGGTACGGCTTCACGATCGTATTCAACGTCGACAACAGCGCCGATACATTGGACGATTTTCCCTTTGGCGTTTTCGCTCATGTGACTATCCCGTCGTTTTTGTCAGGGCGCTGTTAAGCGCCAATAGCGGCAGCACCGCTAACAATTTCAGAAAGTTCTTGTGTAATAGCTGCCTGACGCGCTTTGTTGTAAGCCAGCGTCAGATCATCAATCAGGTCGGTCGCGTTATCTGATGCGGCCTTCATCGCTACCATGCGTGCGGCGTGTTCCGATGCCAGGTTTTCAACTACGCCCTGATAGACCAGCACTTCTACATAGCGGGTCAGGACATCGTCCAACACTTCTTGCGCACTGGGCTCATAGAGGTAATCCCAGTTATCGCGCATTTCGTCATCGCTGGCGGGTGGCAATGGCAGCAGCTGATCTACCGTTGGTGTCTGGTTCATGGTGTTTACAAAGTCGTTGTACACCAAATAAACACGATCCAGTTCGCCGTTGCGGTATTTGTCCATCATCACTTTGACAACGCCAATAACGTCATCAAGCTTGGGTTGCTCGCCCAAACCCTGGATGTGGCCTGCCATGCTGATTCCAAGCCGCTTGAAAAACGCATTACCTTTACGGCCAATTGTGACCATTTCGATACTGGCGTTTTCTTCCTGGTCCCACTTTTGAACCGCGTTTAGCGCCTGCTTGAACAGATTGGTGTTCAAGCCACCGCACAAGCCGCGATCAGTAGAAACCAGGATGAACCCAACCGCGTTGACCTCATCACGGGTGACCATGAACGGGTGCGTGTATTCTGGGTTCGCGTTGGCGATGTGACCAGCGACCTGCTTCATCATGCGGGTATAAGGCCGCGTGCGAGCCATCTGATCTTCGGCCTTCTTGATCTTGGACGCAGACACCATCTCCAGTGCCTTGGTTACCTTTTTGGTATTCCCGACACTTTTGATCTTGGTGCGAATTTCTCTTGCGTTGGCCATAAATTACCTGCTCTTATGATTCAATCGGCTGACCGCTAAGCCAGCCAACCCAATCCGATTAACCAGTCCCAGTCTTACCAGCTGCCGGTTTTCTTGAAGTCTTCAACCAGAGCTTTGAATTGACCTTCGATTTCGTCATTCCAAGCGCCAGTGCTGTTGACCTTCTCAGCCAGCTCGGCGTGGTTGCTTGCCATAAAGTCATGCAAACCTGCTTCAAACGGCAGAATCTGATCCAACTCCAGGTCGTCCAGGTAGCCTTCATTAGCTGCGTACAGAGACAGACCCATTTGCGCCACCGACAGCGGCGAATACTGGGGCTGTTTCATCAATTCGGTTACGCGCTGACCACGCTCCAACTGAGCACGTGTCGTGGCATCCAGGTCAGATGCAAACTGCGCAAATGCCGCCAGTTCGCGATACTGCGCCAAGGCCAGGCGAACACCACCACCCAATTTCTTAATGATCTTGGTTTGTGCTGATCCACCTACACGAGATACCGAAAGACCCGCGTTTACAGCCGGGCGAATACCCGCGTTAAACAAGTCCGTTTCCAGGAAGATCTGACCGTCTGTAATAGAGATTACGTTGGTCGGTACGAAGGCAGATACGTCACCAGCCTGGGTTTCAATGATTGGCA
>CAZVYE010000128.1:0-9787 GCA_964630895.1 uncultured Gammaproteobacteria bacterium
TCCGTTGATGCTGAGCCGGAAGAAGATTGTGCAATCTCGATTGAGGGACCGAGCCTGCGGGCAGCCAGCTAACAGCTAACAGCGCGTTCCGAAGGTT
Source organism: uncultured Gammaproteobacteria bacterium (assembly GCA_964630895.1). Taxonomy (GTDB): domain Bacteria; phylum Pseudomonadota; class Gammaproteobacteria; order Xanthomonadales; family SZUA-38; genus CAZVYE01. The sequence continues at coordinate 98 of CAZVYE010000128.1, forward strand.
TGAGTACCAGTAACAGCTCTTTAGCAGCCGCGATTGCGGCTGCGCTGACTGATCAAACTACCCTTCGCCAATAAGACTGGCTATCGTCCTGATACCTACGCCTGTGGCACCGGCAGACCATTGGCTGTCGTTTTTGTCTCGATATGCTGCGGCCAAATCAAAGTGTAGCCATCTATCGGAATAGTCACCCACAAATCGCGAGAGGAAACCTGCAGCTACGCTCGCGCCTCCCATGCCGCCGCCTTTGATGGGACGACTATTTGCAGTGTCAGCAAAAGCCGAAGGCGCAAGGTCCTGGTGGAACGGGTCTAGCGGCAATGGCCACAGCCTCTCATGCTGATCTTTGGCAGTGTGCATGGCGTGTATGCTGCGGTCCGCATTGAGGCTAAATACCGCGTTGTATTCGGTACCAACGGCAACCATAGCCGCGCCGGTAAGCGTGGCAGCGTCGATGATGGAATCTGGATCACACGCTGCAGCGGCCTGCAAACCGTCGGCCAATACCAGCCGGCCTTCCGCGTCGGTGTTAACGATTTCTACGGTTGTGCCGTTCTTATAAGTCAACACGTCGCCCAGCTTATAGGCATGGCCCGCGATCATGTTTTCGGCGCAACACAGAAAGAGTTTCACCCGCTTGTTCAAGCCATTGGCTATCGCCAGCGCAAGTGCCGCTGTGACGGTAGCTGCCCCCGCCATATCGCATTTCATCGATACCATGCCTTGGCTGGTCTTGATGCTGTAGCCACCCGAATCAAACGTAATACCCTTACCAACCAGGCAAGCGCTTACTTTGGTGTCTGCTGACCGGGAGGGGTTAAAGTCCGCTACCAAGAGGCCAGGCTCATGAACGCTGGCTCGGCCCACGCTATGAATCCCAATCCAGCCCTGTTCCAGTAGCGCATCACCTGAAACCACTTCAAAACTAATGGAGTCTTCTGCCACCGATGTCAGCAGCTCCTGGGCACGTTCGATCAGGCTGGCCGGATAAATCGCATCCGGACCCGCGTTGACAACCTCTCGGTGCCAGTTGAATGCGCGTAGCATGTTTTCCAGCTGTTCGGCATTGCCATCGTCCGCCCACTGCACTTCAGGTAATTGCTTTGCTGTAGCAAACCCCTGGGCCAGTGCCCATTGGCTGTCCAGGGTCCAACCGGGGCCTGTCAGCTTGGCGGCAGTGAAGCCGAAGTCACTCAGTGCTCTTCCGGCCTTCTGCACCGTGGTGAGTTCGTCGTTGATTGTGTCCGTGCGGGGGTGAATTGTTGCAGCGTTGCCGGTTACGCTCAGCCGCTTGGCTGGAATCGCCGGGTCCGCATTATAGGCAAGGCTAATCTCGATCTGATTCGGCATTTTTTAAACTATCCAAGTAAGGTTTGTTGCGGAGTCTACGAAACGTTGGCAGTTCCCAAGGTCGGGTGGCAAAAACACCACCTACGGCGGTTTTCTCGCCGCGTGGCAGATGTGCGTCCGCTTCCGCTAACTGATTAAATTCTTCGGCGAGTCGATCAATCGCTGCATGCATTTTCAGAATTGAGGATTCGCTGAGTCTGGCACCAAGAAATCGAAGGTGGTCCAACCTGCCAGCAAACCGGTTGTCCAAAAAGTCCTGTTTTACTTCCGCTTCAAAAAAAGACTGGACTGGTCCGTGAACCCTCCAGGAAAAATTCCGACTTACCAGTCGCTTAATTCGATTGCCGGGTAACAACTCTATCATTCCCAGTCGGTCCAGGGTCGTCAGTCGCTTAACGACTTCGGCCTCGGAAATTTCGAAACTGGCGATGATTTCCTCAAATGTCCATTCATTGAGAGCGAGAAATGTGACCAACAAGAGCTTTTCATCGGTGACCAGTTCTCGTTCCTGCTCGGGACTCAATTGGGATATGGCAATAGGCGATTCGTCCGCCAATCGCAGCAAATTTAGTAACGGCATGCGCAAGATTTCTGCGATCTGCTCTAAACGCTCAAGGGTTAGTGGGCCGCGAGCCAGGGACCGCTTTATGGTGGCCTCACTGACATCAATCTGTTCGGCCAGCATGGCATAAGTGATGCGCTGGCGTTTCAATTCTTTTTTGATGGCATCCAGTACCAGCTGGGTTTGACGCATGCAGCCCTCCGTGACCAAAACTCTATGCTTAGGATACAAGCAGCCGGTCATTTGGTCACATTTTTAGGATTGGCATAGAAAAAAGACTGATCCCGTGGGGGACCAGCCTTTAAACTATCGAATCAAATCAGAGCGCAACTAAGCGCGTCTAGGATCTAGCCGTTTTCAGCAGCTTGTACTACGGCAACGGGTTGACCGGGCTGCAGTCGTTCTCCACCGCGTACGATCAATTGATCGCCAGATTGAATTTCGCCTATGACTTCTACCAGGTTGCCCATGCCTATGCCGGTTTCAACGGGAACTTTCTCGGCCTTATCTTCCGGGTCAACCCGATACACGAACGTTTCTGATCCACGCAGGACTAGTGCATCCCTGGGGATTGCAACCAACTCGCGGGTTTGGCTGTTTGGCAGCGCCACTCTGACCGCTGAGCCAATCACTAACGACGATTCCGGCAGCGCCACGCGGACTTCAATCATCCGGGAACGCTCGTCGCCCACAGGAATGACGGTACGGACTGGGAAGCGAGATTCGCCGTCGTCGCTTACGATGACAACTTCGCGACCCTCATCTACAAATCTAGCGGCACTTATCGGCGCCTGAGCGCGAATCTCCTTGTTGTCTGTGTCTACCAAACGAGCAACGGGCGCTCCTGGATTTACGAACTCGCCAGTTTGAACCAACCGTTCTACGACACGACCAGGGAAGGGGGTGCGTACGTTGGTGCGCTCAATCCTGTAGGCAATTTGCTCACGCTGGATGCGCGCTGCCGCAAGGTTCTGCTCGGCAGTTTTAAGATTGAATTGTGCTTCATCCAGTTGTGTGGCTGCAGCGTTATTGGTCAGTTCGAGCCGTTGCAGTCGTTTGATTTGGGACCGCGCGTAATCCAGCTGAGCTTCCAGGCGCACAATGTCGGTCTCCGAATTGGCCAACTGCAGCTCCAATTCACGATCTTCCACGCGGGCTATGGTTTCGCCAGCGTCTAGCCTGGTGCCCACTTCGGCAACCCATGTTACACGTCCGGTAATTTCTGCGGCGATGCGTGCATCGTTGCGGCTTACCACGGTTCCAGGCACCCAAGCACTGGCCGCTACTGCGTCTGATACGGCTGATTCGACTTCAACAACGGCGGGCGGCGGCCCGGCTGGTGCCTGAGCATGCGCGCTACCAAAAGTAGCCGCGATACCAGTAGCAATGATTAGTTTAGTTATTTTGTTCATGTGGATAACCTTAAGCGACCGATTCTAAGGGTTGGTTTTCGCTGCGCGCGGGTTCGTCGACAATCTTCGCCTTGCCAAGTCGCAACAGGCTTGGCAGCAATAGCAAGGTAAAGAACAGACTGACAGTCATTCCGCCAACAATGGCGGCGGCGATGCCGCGATAAATGACGCTACCTTCTCCAGGCATCAGTAGCAGCGGCAACATGCCAAATATGCTGGTGCATGTGCTCATAAATATGGGACGGAGTCTCTCTTGTAGCGCGAGTTCTACTGCCTCATCACGCTCCAGACCTTCCACCTCAGCTTGTCTAGTGCGATGAACCAGCAAGATGGCGTTGTTAACTACAAGACCAAGCAAAATGATAAATCCAATCATGGTCAGCAGATCCATGGGTTGGAAACTCACCAGATTCAGCGCCTGAATTGCCAAGATGCCGCCTACCGCAGACATGGGAATGGTGAGCAGTACCAAGGCCGAGTCTTTCAGGGAACGGAATAATCCAGCCATAAGTAGAAACAAAATTGCTAGCGCCATGGCAAAGTTCTGACCCATGGTAGATATGGCTTTTTCCAATGAGCCGGCACTGCCCGCGAAGCGGATTGTTCCGTCTGCAGGCATGGATTCCTGCAACGCCGGCATTATTTCGGTTTTGATTGCCGCCAGGGCACTCTCCAGAGACACATTGTCTGGCGGGCTAAATCCCAGCGTAATGGTGCGTTTGCCATCGATACGTCGGATCGAGCTGGGACCGGTTGTGCGAGAAATGTTCACCAATTCTCCTAGCGGTACCACAGCGCCGCCTGGCGTGGCCAGAGGAACCTGGGCCAACGCTTCCGGGTCTTGCCAGTCCTGAGCGCTCATGATGATGTCCATGCGCTTTTCACCGTCGAATTGTTCGCCCAGCCAAACGCCCTCACCCAAAGTTCGGATAACTGAACCTATAGCCTGTCTGTCCCAACCCAGTTCGTTGAGTCGCTGATCATCCGGGATCAGACGAAGTTCCGGCTGCGAGTCCTCCAATCCGGGCCAGACCTGCACATTTGCACCAGGAAACTTATCCATGAGCAGTTGCCGACCATTGGCCGCTGCTGCGTACAAGTCGTCATGGTGCTGGGATTGAAGGTGCACGGTAATGTCCCGCCCACCCCCGAATCCGCCAAAGAGGTTGCCCTGCGATGCAAAGCCCCGAAAGTCTGGGATGCCAACGAGAATCTCTTCGCGCATGATCTTTTCCAGCTCCTTGACGCGACTTTGATCCTTAACGCGAGCGCCAATAGTGCCGCCGTTGTTGCCCCAGGTTAGGATGTAATAGTTTTTCAGTGCTGGCTCTTTGTCGCCGGCCATGTAGGGTTGCAGCCTTTCTACCAGCTTGCTCACAACTTCGGTGCGAATGGTTTCGGTGTTGGCGCCTGGTGGCATTTGCATAAACGCGTCCACCGCATCTCGTTTAACGGGCGGAAGGTAATCCAACTGTGGAAATAGAGTGATCGCTAAAACCACTGGAGCGGCAATCAGGCCGGTAATCCATCCAACGCGCTTGGCAGTTGTGTCGGTTCGACGCATGATGAATTGCGCAACCTTCTTCCAGCCACCTGCGCTGTCCTTGGATAATGATCGAGCACGCAGCAATTTGCTGGAAGCGGCCGGCAAAATGGCTAGGGCGACCAGTAAGGAAATAATCACGGCAATCGCAATGGTTAGAGCCAGATCGGCGAAAAGCTGGCCCTCAGCGTCCTTCAGGAACAGCACTGGGATGAAAATCGCTACGGTAGTCGCGGTTGACGCCAGTAGCGCACCCTGAACCTGATTTGCGCCTTGTTTGGCGGCATCGTCGGGCACTGTGCCGCGTTCGCGCAAACGCACTATGTTTTCTGCCACCACAATGGCTGCGTCCAAAACCATGCCCACCGCAAAAGCCAGGCCTGCCAGGGAGATCACATTCAGCGTTCTGCCGGTAAGATCCAGTACGACAAATGTGGCTAGCAGCGATATGGGAATTGCAGTTGAGATCAAGGCTGTGGCGCGCAGATTGCGCAGAAACCACCAGAGCACGCCTACTGCCAGGAAAAAGCCCAATATTAGATTACTGGTGACCAATCCAACGGCCCGTTTAATAAATACAGACGCGTCAAAGGACTGCTCAATACCAAGCCCGGCTGCCTGCAGTGGTCCTTCACGCAGCTCGGCGATCACTTCTTTGACCCGATCCAGAGTCTCAAGCACGTTCGCGCCATTCTTGCGATCAATACGGATGCTCATGGCAGGGTTGCCGTTTTGAATGGCAATACCATTAGCACGACCCCGAGTGACTTCGATTGTGGCAATATCTCCGAGCCGTACCGGTCGGCCATCACGCCACTGCAAAATCAAATTACTTAGCTGCTGCGGGTCATATCGGCCTGCAAAGCGCATGGTGTACTGGCGTCTCCCAATATCAATCTGGCCGCCTGAAACATCGTTGGCACGCGCCGCTCGCTGCGCAACCTCGGGCAGTGTTATGCCAAACTCTGCTGCCTGATAGGGATCAATCTGGATTCGCAATTCTTCTGCTGCCCCCGCATTGACCTGGACCCCAGCGACGCCTTCCACGCTTTCTACCGCTGGTTTAACGGTGTCTTCAATGAACTGACCATAGTCTTCAATAGGGCCTTCAGTGCCAGGTAGTAATTGCACAAAGAACCACGTCAGCGAACGGTTTGCATCGCCACCGAAGCCATTGCCCATTTGTACGACTGGCTGTTCCGCATCTGCGGGTAACGGGGGCAGTCGATTCATGCGGCTGATGATTTCCAGCATGGTTTGCTGCATGTCAGTTTCCAGGCCAAACTCAAGGCCGATCCACGCGCCACCGTTGTTTCCATTCGCCTGCATTTCAACCAGTCCTGGCAGGCCCTGCAGTACCCGTTCCTGAGGTTCCAGAATCTCGGCTTCAATTTCCTTGGGTGAAGCGGCGCGCCAGCCGGTGAAAACACTCATGCGCGGCTGTTCGATTTCTGGAAACAATTGAATGGGTAGTCGGAAGTAGGCAAGTACGCCGAACAATACGACGATAGACACCACAACAGCGACGATGGCGGGATTACGTACAGCGTTTTCGGTGAGTTTCACGTTCGGCCTCGATTCTTTGTCTACTTAGACGTTACAAGCGGCCAGAACGTTACGCCTGGGTAGTAGGAGGCTATAGTGTCGAAAGTCCCGCTTGCGACGAAACGAGGCAAATCCGCGTTAAATGCAACACGAATTAACGTTTTGAGTCATGTGTGGTGGTCACGCGGCGAAAATTGCCAAAAGTGCCCTGGAGCTCCATGCCTTCACTGGTAGGAATAAAAGCCATGGAGGGCATGGGTTCGTAAGAACGTCGAAACAGCCAGGCTGAGGTTGGAATGAGGTGTTCGCGTCGCCCCTTGTTTTGCCGGTAGAGCCGACCTTCTGCGAATACGATAGAAAATGTTTCACTGGCCTGGCCAAATCTCGCAGTGACGGCTTTGTATTCGCCTTGTAATTTGGCCAAATGCTCTGAAGCTTGCGGCACTCCCGGCATGTTGCGCGTGTTGGCAAGCGAGGCGATCTTAGTTTCTACAACGCTACGCATCTTGCGAAGCGTTGTATTTTGGAAAGCATTTATAACAAGGAAATAGCCGGTGTTGGCGGCAGAATTGTAACCAATAAACGTAAGGTAACCGTCCGCATCCCCTCCGTGTCCATGGAACAGCTTACCGTCGCGTACGTAGCTGTATATGCCCAAGCCATAGCCGAAGGTTAGCCCTTGGCGCGCGGCGAGGGTGGTCTCAGGCCGCTCGAGTCGTTCTATGGCGGATGGGGGCAGAATCGTTCTCGATCCAACCCGACCTCGATCGAGAAGGAACTGAACATATCGACCCATGTCGCTGAATCTGGCGTTGAGTCCTCCGAAGGTTCGGTACAAGGTATGCCAATAGGGGATCGGCGTGACACCGTCCCTGTCGTAGCCGGAAATCAGGTCTCTTCGTACCTCATTATCAAGACGAAACGTTGCTGAACGCATACCGATAGGCACGGCGATGTGTTGAATGACGTAGCTTTCGAAGTGCTTGCCGGTTTTGGTTTGGGCTGCAAACGCAGACACGCCAGCGCCACTGTTGCTATAGGATGAATAGCGGCCCGGTGGCCAACGAACTGATCTGGAGTTCGGCGCCAATCGTAGCGCATCAGCAAGCGTCAGTGGCTGATTGTGGTCCCATTCCGCTTTGACCAGGTCGCCTAGTCCCGCTGTATGTTCCAGCAGTTGTGCATAGGTTATTTCTGCGTGTTCGTGGTCTGTGGGCCGGTAAAGTGGTATGCCGTTGATGGTCTGAGGGATAGGATCGTTCAGCGACAATAAGCCTTGCTCCTGCATGTGAAGCAAAGCCAGCCCGGTAAATGACTTCGTTATCGAGCCTAGTCGAATGTAGTGGTGCGGCGCAAAATCTTCGTCCAATCCATGCCCGGTTGTGCCTGCCGTATAGATGTGATGATCGCGCTGTGCGTCTACCACGATAAGGCCGACAGCAGAAACGTTGTTCTGCTGGGCAATACTGGAAATCGTGTTGAAGGCTCCGACCCAGTCAGCGGTCTTTTGACCGCCGAATTCGTTTGCCTTGGAGTTCGCACAGAATCCAAGGCTCAGTAACAGCAAGAACTGCGCGGTAATGCGCATGGCTAGTAGAGCTGGTAGGCGTACACCAGCGTAGCCGACAGAGATATCCACATGATGATCATCAAGGGAACGCCTACGCGCACAAAGTCGTTAAATTTGTAGCCGCCAGCGTTCATCACCAAAAGATTGGTTTTGTAAGCCATGGGGGTGGCAAAACTCAAATTGGCCCCAAATAGCACCGCGAGCACGAACGGTTCCACCGGCAGGCCAAGTCTGGTGGCGATGCCAACGGCAATGGGTGTGCCGATGACGGCTGCCGCATTGTTAGAAACCACATTGGTCATCAAGCCCATCAAAAGCATTAATCCCGCGAGAATGACCCAGTGCGGTGTGCCAAATGTCGCGGCAAGAAATACTTGCGCCAAAAAGTCTGCTCCACCTGTCCTTTCTAATGCAATGCCTAATGCCAGAGACGAAACCACAATCAGAATAACTTGCGTGGACAGTGCGTTGCTGGCGTCCCGCCAGCTCAGGCAACCGGTTACCAGCAGAATCAGTACGCCAGCAGTGGCAGTAACTTCAATGGGTAACAAGCCGGACGCGGCCAGTCCAACTACCGCGATGAGGGTAACCAATGCTATTGGCGCCTTACTGGTATGTGGCAGTTCAATGCTGCCATCCAGAATAAGGAAATCCCCGCCAGCCTTACATGCAGCCAGTTCCTGGGGGTTTGCCTGCACCAACAGTACATCACCAACTTTCAAAATGATCTGGTCCAGTCCCGGGCTGGAGTTTGCTTTTTCTTCATCAGCGCGATGCAGCGCGAGAAAACGCAAGCCATAGCGACTTTGCAAGCGGGCCTGGTTGAGGCGAGTGCCAGCAAGAGATGACCCAGCAGTGATGGCAACTTCCGCCAGCTGCTGTCCGCCGGCTCTTAGCGGATGCTCTTCGTCAACGAGCTGCTCGCCGGTATACAGCAGACCGCCGAGCTGATGGGTATATTCTCTTAGGTTGGTGGAGGTGTCTGAGGTAGTGATTCGATCTCCTTCCTTCAGCACAACATCTGGCAGGGGAGTGATAAATACCCCTGGACCGCGCTGAATTTTCTCCACTCGGAGCGCGTTTTGCGTTTTCTCGATAGCCACTGAAAGCGTTTCACCAACCACTTCGCTTTCCGCGGTTAACACGATTTGCGCGGTAAATACTCGTGAGGAGACGTTGCTCATGGGCACCGTTCGTTCCGGCAAGAGCCTGGGCGCAATAAACGCAAGATAGAAGATGGCAATGCCGCCTGCGATGACTGCTGGCATCACGAAATCAAACATCTGGAACGGCGCGACGCCCAAATCCTCCGCAACGCTGACTACAAGGAGGTTTGTTGATGTGCCAATGGTGGTAGACATGCCGCCTACCAGGCTTGCCAGCCCCATGGGCAACAAGGCACCGGACGGGGATACGTTGTTGCGAGCGGCAACACCGATGAGCAAAGGTAGCATCAACACCACAATAGGGGTGTTATTAATGAACGCGCTCAAGAAAGCGGCAATAAAGAGCGTCGCAACCAGCGACAGCATGGGGCCACGTTTCCACAATCTGGCCAGCGTACGACCAACTGGCACGAGTGCGCCGGTTCGAACCAGCCCCTGGCCCACAATCATCAAGGCGCAGACCGCCACCAGCGCCTTGTGCCCAAATCCAAAGAAGAATGCAGCAACACGCAGACTACGACCGGGTGCGTCGTATGGAAACGGCT
>CAZVYE010000129.1:0-9656 GCA_964630895.1 uncultured Gammaproteobacteria bacterium
GAATGACTTGATGTAGTCCACCTGCTTACCGGCAATATCAAACAGCAGCGCGGAATACTCGCCATCTACCAGCGTGAGAATGGGCTTGCCGTTGTACACAACTTTGCCGTCAGTTACATTCAGCGGTTGCTTAGCAGTGAACTGAGAGCCACCGGCATCCTGAAACGTTACCGTCTTTGGGTTGGTGCGAGGATCGGTGCTTGGCTGGCCTACGTAAATAGTGCCGTTCAGTGGCGTGTCGCCGTCAAAGAATACGGGCTTATTGGTTTGCAGTGGTGTCATTGATTTTCCCTTAGAAGCCGGTTAATGCTTTTGAATGCTTCCTGATCGTTAATATTTCTGGCTCGCTCAACGGCTTTTCCGGCCTCTTCAAGTCCGCGTTCTACCAAGCCACCGCGACCTTGCAGCATCTGACGACCGCCACGCTCAATCTCAGTGCCAATCTGGCCAGCAAACGATTCACGGCGAGTTGAGCCAAAGCGGTTTTGCAGAATGCTGTTAAAGTTCACCAAATCCCCGAGGTCATCATCAAACTGTCCGCCCAGCTCTTTTGCCACTTGATCCAATTGCGTCACAGCGTTCTCAAGTTTGGTCTGAGTCTTACGATTGCTTAGAAGACCCCTGAGATCGCGCCCTACGGCTTTCTCAGCGCCTTCTGCAAAGGGGTTGATGGATGGCAAGAGAACATCATTAAAGTCGTTAATAGCGTCTAGAGACTGGCTGAGCGTATCATTCACCCGCGCATAGTCATCGTTCACTTCACGGATTGAATCATTTAGTGCCCGACGTACAGATTTGGCGACCCTTTCACCGGTATCCGTAATCATGCCTTGACCGCTCTTCTTGTAGTCAATCATCTCATCCAGTTGGCGCTTTAGCTTGTGCGCTCTCAGCGCGTCCGGTGTTTGGCTTTCAGCAAGAAGGTCCATTGTGTCTCGGATTACTTTCTGAGCCGCTCGGTTCTTGCTGATCTGTGAGCCGGTGAAGTCCAGCTTGGGCGGAAACACCGAGTCATCCATCTTCACATCAAGATTCGCGATTTGTTGGCGGAACGCTCCCGCAACCTTCTCGGGATTAATTGCCTGACCCTTAAGCTGGTTACTAGCTATGGAGTCAAGTTCCTGCCTCGCCTTATTTGCCGTATTCCGAATATGGTTGAAGCGCGACATCGCAGAGCGGCCAATCACATCAGTCGGCTGGACATCTACAGCCTTTCGAGTGTTGTTAAAAATGCTTTGGTTAATCCTTACCATTTCGCGCATAGCTTTTTTGCTGCCAGGATCGGCTACTTTAATTGCCTGAACATCGCCCGGTTTAATGCCCTGCTTGATCGCCGCCTCACCTAGCGGGTCATCTACCACATTGCCCATATCATCGAGGCGTTTGGTGGCAAGTGCGCCATCGGTATCACCCCGGCGAATCTTGCTTCTGAGAAGGCCGCGCACTGCCTGTTGAGGGTCCGCCATATCCGGCAACATATCAATGTCATCGACAATCGCATCAAGCGTCACGCCTTCACGTTTCAATGCCCGCTCAAACACAGGTGAAAGCTCGCCCTCTGGTGTCAGCAATTGCTTTTGCTTTCTGGCATCGGCCATTGTCTTGAGCTTTTGAAGCGCGGGCCTGCTTGCAACCTTCGCCCCGCCCAAGCCCGTGAGTGTGCCCGCAATATCCGGCGTCATGCTCGCCGCTGTAGCCAATGCCGGTGATCCAGTCGTTTCAAGAGCCGACTCACCGAGAACCTTGCCTAACCCTTCCTCCTGAATGCGTTCAGTCACATTAGCCGCAGAGCCAACATCAAAGCCACTGCCGATAAGCTCGGATAGTCCCGCAAGACCTGAGATTGGGAAATTCACAATGTCAACGCCCATCTGGGCCAGATCACCCAATGTCTGCATGCCGCGCTGTCCGGCTTGAGTTTCAGGGGCGAAGCTGGGAAGTGACCGCTGCGTTTGCTGCATGGTCGCAAGACCCTGACCTTCTGGCCCCGGCATTACCGCCCCAGCAAGACCAGAAAGCCCAGAAATTGCTTGAGTAGCGCCGCCGCCAGCAATGGCTTGAATAGGCTCAAGAATAGTGTCAAGCGCTGTACCTTCGGGCATGGGCTGTTGAGCAGGCTGCGACTGTGGCTCTTGCTGCTGGCTTTGCATAAACCTTTGCGCGGCCCTGGCTGCCTGTTGCGGGTCATCAGTATCAATCTCTACAACGCGGCCATCGGGAAGCTCTACCTCAATCATTGGATAATGTTCCCCTCTGCATCAAGGCGGATTCTTTGTGGCTGAGACTCTTCTTGCGGCTGGGGCTCAGGCTCGCCTTGATCAAGCCTTGCACGCTTTGTTTCAAGATCTCGCATCTTTTGCTCAAGGAAAGAATTGAGGATTTCGCGCTTTTGAGCGGGTGCTGCGTTTATGTCCAGCATGGTTTTTCGCAGTTGCTCGCCTTCTCGCTCTGTAAACTGAGCGCCGAACGTGTCACGAAGCAATGGCAAGATCTGGTTGTTAACCAATGACTCCATTTTTGCTCGTGCCGTAGCTCCCTCAGTAGCCCCAAAGCCAAGTTCCTTAACGGCTGTATCAAATACGCGACCGCCCCATGTGTATGTGGCGACATCTGACAAATCCGCCAATTTGCCAACAACTTCTTGAAGCCCTGGAAGCGCAGCCTCTGCTCTGGCGAGGTCACTAATTGCTTCGCCTCTCGATTTTGCCTCTTGTTCAGCTTCTTTTATGCTCGCCCTAATTTGCGGGAGCATTTGTTTTTGAGTCTCCAGCTTGCCAGTTTCCTTGGCGGCTTCTGTCTCTCGCTCAAGTTGCGCTACGCGCCGTGAAAGCTCTGGGTCTTGAGCAATTCTTTCTTTGGCTGAGATCCCAGCGCGAGGCTCAAGGCCTAGCTCTACTAATGCCGCCTGTTGATATTCTTCGCTCCCAGGTTCAAGACCGGCAGACTCAACCATTGCCTGAAACTCGCGGGCACCGGCAGGTAATTGAGATCGCGCCCCAAACGTCCGATCATAAACATCAGGCGCAACCGCAGCGAAACCCATGCGGATGTTGCGAAGCCCTGCCTCTGGATCACGGCGCAAAAGCTCAGCGTCCTGCATCGTAACCGTAGGAGTGCCGCCATACTGGCTAATAGTCTCCGCTGTGGCCTCAATGATGTCCGCTGCGTTTTGGGGATCAGATAGCGCCCGACGATAGCCCTCAGTAGCAATCTGGCGGGTCTGATCGTTGGTGAAGTTGTACATCTGCTGCATGGTTTCACCGATCTCTGGAAACTCTGCGACAGCATTGCGCATCTGGGTTGGGTCGCCTGATTGCACAGCGGTCTGGAGAGCTGAGCGGGCGTCCTGCTGGCGCTGCTTTACCGCAAACTGGTCAATCGCACCCGCTGCACCTTGAAGCGCCTGACTGTAATCAGCAGGCTGCACGTAGAATTGATTAGCCATTATCGACCCCCGAAGCGGCGAGCGATGTTCACATCAAGCATTGAAAGCGGGTCCATCTGCTGGCCTCGAAAAGATGACTGGTCAATCCGTCCAGGCTGTGACGGTGCGCCGGGGGTTTCAGATGCGAACTGATTGGCCTGCGGTTGCTGTTGCTGGTTCATTGCGCCGTATTGGTCAACCAGACTAGCCAAACCCATAAGCGGAGCCGCGCCTTGACCACCACCAACAGCAAACGGAGAGGATGCAAGCCCCATCATGTTAGCTTGCGGGTTCATTGCCGCCTGACTGGTCAAAGATTGCAGCGGGAACGCCACATTCATAATATCGTCAATCGCCATTACGCTGCCCTCACATACTTGTAGCCGTTGCGGATCTCAATGCGCTCCGGTTCGTATTTCTCAATTTCATCAGCCATTGGACCATAGCCTTCACCAAATAGGCCAAGGTTCGCGGCCTCGTCATTCCAGGTCCAGCGATAGATGCTGTAACCCTCCATCTCTCCGACTTTCTGAGCATTGGCTTTAAGCGATGGGTCACAGAATGCGCTGAATGCTGAAAGCCCAAGAGAGCCAAGACCCAATAAATTGCCAAAGCCAGCCTGATTAGACGCTTGTTGAGACTGGGCAGCACCAATAATGCCCTGCCCCAAAGTCTGACCAATGTTAGACGTCTGCTGTGCAATGTTGCCCGCTTGAGATGGAAGGTTAGCCAAGCCCTGAAGGCCGCCCAATGTATTCTGATACGCTTGTAGCTGGTTCTGGCGCTGATTCTCCGCAAGCATGGCATCGGTTGCTCCCGTTCTAAGCGCGCCGGTTGCCGCCTGATTGCGAAGGATGGCTTCTTCTTGTTGGGGTAGTCGACCAAGCGTTGCTTGAAAGATGGGGTTTTGCTGAATCTGCTCCAGCGCACCAGCGTCCCCGCCTTCTAGCCCATACAGACCGCCAAGCTGAGAAAGTGCGCCCTCGCGGAACTGTTGAGGTAGCTTCTCGCGCCGCTTGAGATAGTTAAGCGCTTCACGCTGGTATCGCGCCTGAATGTTAGCGGCATCTCGTGAGGCGTCCGCCGCATCATCTCCACCACCGCCAAACAGCCCACCAACTGCACTTGTGACTGAATCGACTACGCCGCCCATTCTTTAGCCCTCGCATAAATCTGCATATCTTGCACCTCTGCCACCCATCGAAAGCCTACCTTTTCAACCAATCGGCAGACGCTGGGCCGTTGTATATTCGCTATGACCATTCTACACCAATCGCATTCTGAAAACACGAACCGAACAAACTTGTCAACGGCTTCTTTGATATAACGAAGGCCGTTTTTATTACTTGCGAAGTGACAGTTGGCAGAATTACCCTGCTGGGTCATGGAGAAAAGGATGGTGCAGTGATCGACATTCCAGCGGAAAACGAGGTGATTGGGCGTGACGGTCAAACCCATCAGGTCACCGTCATGGGGGATAAATTCTAGGCTATCTGAATCCATCCGGTTGTTTCTCCCGGTGCTGGATTAACCCAATGTGAGGGCGTTGCCGTGTCAAAGTATTGGCCGTTGAGATTGGCGGAATAGATGCCGTTGGGGTCTGCGTCTGTGCCGAATTGTGGAGTGAGTTCACGCAACCGGCCAAGGTAGTCATCAATCAAGATTTGCGGCCAGCCAAGGCGTTCTAGGTCTGCGTATGAGATGAAGCTATCTTGTCTCATTACATAGCCTCGTTGATCTCAATGCCGGTCACGCTGAAGATGCCAGCAGAGCGCCCGCGAACCTTCATGCCAAACCAGCGGGGATAGTCACCCAGCCTGCGAGCAATAACACGCTTCTGATAATCTCCCGGCTCACCACGGAATATAAGCGCCTCTGGGCCATACAGAGCGCCGTCTTTGGTGGTAGAGACGAACACCACATCATTCTTCACAGAAGCATGGCCAGGGGCCGTCACAAGCTCTGCAACGTTCACTGTGGAACCGGCACGCACTAACGGAGTGAAACAGGACCACTCCACCACATCGCCGTATTGAGTGCAGATGGAGCTATCCAATCGTCCAATAGTTGCGTCCTGCTTGTCACCGTAAATCCAGCCTGAAGCCTCGTCGTCAATGTTGCGGGGATCGTATACACCGTTGATCGCTCGATAGGTGTTCTCGTCAGAATCCCACTCATACCAGACGGGCTCGCCAAGCTGGCCGCTTAGGGTAACGTCATATACCAAAGTATTGCGGGGTAGGTGGCAGATAACGAGATTCTTTGTCTCGTAGCCACGGAACTCCAAGATAATGTTAAACAGCTCGTAATCGGAATACTCCCCAATAATGCGGTCAATCTCTGCCGTGTTAATTGGCTGATAGCTGTTGCTGAGAATGTAGAAGGACGGGCTGTCACTTTTGCCGCCGCCAAACACTGCCCAACGACCATCACCGATGTTGGTCTTTGCGTTCGTGCCTACAATGCCGACGGGGATAGCTGCGTTAGGAATGCGAGCAAATGGAAACTGAGAGCCAGCGTTGTTATAGAACCGCTCTGTGGTGTAGCGGTTGAATACGACCAGCTTGTTATCAGTAGACTTTTCAACGCCTAAAATCTCATCAGGGGCAAAGTCTGAGCCTGCCCGCTGGTTAGCTCCGAACACAGTCTCATCGGCCAGCGTCGTATTCCAAAGATTCTCGCCGTCTGTAAAGATGTAATACCCATCGATCCAGCACATATCGATCAGCGGTTCAGCGCCAACAGGTCTGCCGATATTAGTTAGGGTTGAACCATCCCACCGCCAATAATCTCCATCGGCCACGAAAGCGACAGAGTTAAAGGAATTGGCAAACTGGACTTTGCTTGAGCCTGGAACATCACCGCCAAGATCAACAGTCCCGCCAAACTGGCCTACCTCGATGAATCGTTGCCCAGACACGCGGAAATGCTTTTTGAATCGCTCTGACCAAATGCCGCCACGGTCAATTCCCTCACCAGTAGCAAATGACTTCAGGCCATCAGCGGTGCGGAGATACCCAGACCATGAGCCGATAGACTGAAAGAACCCCGTCATATTGCGAGGTAAAGCATCACGCCATTCGGCTTCGGTGTCTACTCGGGTGCCTTTGATCAGTGGTAATTTCATGAGGTTATCGGGTCGTCACCTTCATCAGTGAGGAAATCAGGCTTGGTAATGATCCGATCAACGGGCTGATAATATTTCCAGTCGAACGGAGAGCCATTGGCCTGACCGCGAGGGAATCGCCGCGGGTACTGCACAGTTTGGACTTCGGTTGTGCGGTTCGTAATAGTCTGCATTCCCTGAGCCTTCAGCCTGAGCATATCCGGCGTCATCTGCTTACCGAAATAAGGGCACACAAGCTCTGCAATGCCGTATGTTGCGCCCAATACAGCCCACTCAGGAATGCCCGCAGGGTCATCAGGGTCAGGCACACCATCAGCGATAACCCAGCCAATACGACGCCCCATAGCGTTGTTGGCAAGCATCCAGTCTTCCGCCATATACAGGACGTCTTCAATCTCTGTAGGATTGGCGTCACTGAATCGGGTATTTACACCGATGGCGCGGAGGATGCGTTGAGCAAGCTCACCCTTGGTCATCAGCTTCTACCTTCGCCCGGATATTCTCGACCTTCATTTTGTGATGGGGCTTGCGGCCAAACTTCCGCTCATAGGCCGCTGCCCACATATCACGATCTACTTCGGCTTCTTCTTGCCGCCCTTCTTTTTCATCTTTCCGTAAGCCATCGCTAGTACCTCGCAGTGCGTCAATGGAAAGCGACCAGCCTTTAGCCTTTAGTTTAGGCTCATCGCTTGTGTGGACCGGACGGCCATAAATGCCTGACTCTACCTCGTGGCATCCTTCGTCCGGCTTGGTAGTGTACATATATCGCATAATGGCCTCAGTGGTAGGTAATTGCTTCGTCTATGAACTGTAGCTCAATCTCTGAGCTGTCTTCGTCAACGCCGATCACTATGTACATGACGCCGTTAATGCTGGCCTGATACGGGCCTTCGGTTTCCAGTAGATGCTTAACCTCAGCAACATCATCAATTGGCAACCAAAATACATCATCGTCCATAGCTATCTCCCGTTGCCCTTTGATTTTATCACTTAGGCGCGGGCATTGGAACAAAGCACAAAAAAGCCCCTCCGGAGAGGGGCCTACGCTTCACGCTGCCTTAAGGCGCATAGATTGCAACCCCGTTACGCGAGGGGTCCTTGTTCACAAGGCCCCAACGGGTGAAGAGTCGCACCCGTGCGTTCACAGTCGCCAGGTTAGCGTCATACGCCATGTACAGGTCAAGCCCGTTATCCAGCGTTTCGCTAACCACCTTCATGCCATCGAACTCGTTCAGAATCTCAAACGGCTGACGACCGTTCACGACACAGATTGAGTCATTGGCCCAGAAGGCGTTGGCGTTGCCGCCATTGACGTTGATCGCTGACACAGTAGCGCCTGACAGGATCGCCGTAGAGATGTTGGCATAAGCTGCCTGCTCAGTGGTGATGCCTGCCTGGTCTGCTGCGATAGGCTTCGGATAGACAGTCAGAGTGTCGGAGTTGATAGCTACCACGCGGAAAGTCATCAACTGGCCGGTGTCTGTCTTGTCCATCACGTTCAGCGCGTTAATGCCAGATACGGTGATTGCGTCACCCACCTGGAAATTAGCGCCTTCGCCTACACCCACCTCAATATCGCCTTCGCGATAGTCCACGTTCTGGACAGAGTTGGTGCCGACAGAAGTGAAGCCTTCAGGTACCTCAGTAACGTCAGTTGCCACAGTGCCGCCAGTGCCATTCACGCGAGCCGCTACGGTGCCGTAGGTCGGTGCACGGTAAATGTCAAAGCCTGCAACGTTCTGGCCGATCAGAGCGCTGTTGTAAGCCGCTTCGGAACGGTTGTCCGGGTACAGGGTGCGGGATGCGAGATCAGACGCCATGACCTGATTGGTGCGCGGGTTCAGGAAGAACGATGCGCCCATGTCACGATACGCAGCGCGCTCGGTCATCAGGGTGTCAGCTTCAGCAACGAAGTCAAAGCCAGCGTTGGCAGATTCGTAGTACAGAGTACCAGTATCAGCCGCAAGCTCAGCGATGCGCTTGTTGATGTAGCTGTTCTGCTTCTTGGCAGACGCACGAGCCGCACGGGTCATAAACCCACGGTCACGAAGATCGTCAATGCGATACTCCATGAAGTCGTTGTGCGGATCTTCAAGCTGGAGCGGATAGCCCTGCTCGATAGTGCCGGTTTCCTGGCCTGTCAGATCCCAGCCGTCGATGATCGGGCGCTGTTGCTCAACATTGCGCCAATAAATATCGTTGGCGTTTTGCAGGCGTCCAGGCTCAATGGTGTCTACCTCAGTCAGAGAGGCATAGGAGAAATCTTCATTCAATTGCTTCAGGGCATCATCGTAAAACGCGATGACCGTCTTGAGGGTATCGTTAGCCATGATTGGCCTCCATTAGATGTCTAGCTTGACACCCATCTCCCGCGCCTTTCGCCTTGCTGCCATCATTTCGTCTGGCGTCTTGGCTTTAGCCCACATGTCCTGTAGCTTTTTCGCGCTAACAGAACCTTTAGAGCTATCGCCTTTAAGCGGCTGGTCTGGTTCAGGTGCCTTGCTGATCTTTCGAGAATGCTTCGGTTTCAACTTCTCAGCCATGCGGGTCATGTGAGAGATTGCCTTAAGCCCACTTGGGTCTGATTGCAGCATCTCTTTAACCTTCGACATAGCACCATTATTCGTGCCGATGTAGTAAGCTACTCGCTCACTACCATCCCCAACAGAATCCAGCAGATAGGCCAATGAACCATCAATGCCGGTTGCGTCGTCCACCTCGCCTGTGGCTTTGTCGAGAGCATCCGCCACTCGGTCAACGCTCACTTTATGCTCTGAGGCAAACTTCGCCGCCCGTGTTGCCAGCGATTTCGTCATATCTTGCAGACGTTCACGCTGCTTTTCCTGAGCTTGGCTAGCTTCACTGTGGCGATTCTGAAAAGTCTGATAATCGTTAAACCACTTTTTTAAAGCGGCATCATACTTTTCCGGATCACCGTCGCAATCGTTGTACATGTCGGGCACTTTCGGCTCTGCCATGCTATGCGATTGCTGTCTAGGTTGCGCTGGTTGCTGCTGTCCGCCTTGGAGCATCTTGGTGAGCTGTTCAACCTGTTGCTTCAGCTCGCCTACTTCACTCTCAGCTTCTCGCCGCTTCTTCCGCTGC
>CAZVYE010000130.1:0-9570 GCA_964630895.1 uncultured Gammaproteobacteria bacterium
ACTGGCAAAGCGTATTCGAGCCGTTTTATCGCGGTAAAGAAAACATGGCACGAGGTTCCGGTTTGGGACTTGCCCTCTGCCAGACTATTGCTGAGCTTCATGGAGGCAGCATCCGAATTGTGGAGTCCGGCCCTGAAGGAACCACCCTGGAAATTGAGTTGGCCCATGTTGAAAACCCTGCCTGAGAATCCGCTGCTGGTAGTGGAAGACGATGCGCATTTGCGCGCGGCGCTTTGTGAGAGTCTGGAAGCCGAAGGGTATCAGGTGGATACGGCTGAAAGCTGCGCGCAAGCTCGCGATCGACTGGTGAACAATACCTATGCGCTAATACTGCTGGATATCATGCTACCGGACGGTGATGGTTGTCGGCTTTGTGAAGAGTTTCGCCAACGGGATCGCAGCACGCCGGTCATTATGTTGACCGCGCGATCGCTGGAAGATGATCTTGTTCGAGGCTTTGCTGCAGGCGCGGACGACTATGTGAACAAGCCATATCGATTGGGTGAACTGTTTGCCAGAATCGGTGCGGCTCTGCGCCGGGCCGGTTGTCAGCCTCAAACAACGGAACTGAGCCTGCCTGGATTCACGATCGATACTGCTGCCAGAAGATTGCTGGATGCAGCCGGCCAGGAGATC
Source organism: uncultured Gammaproteobacteria bacterium (assembly GCA_964630895.1). GTDB lineage: Bacteria > Pseudomonadota > Gammaproteobacteria > Xanthomonadales > SZUA-38 > CAZVYE01. The sequence continues at coordinate 637 of CAZVYE010000130.1, forward strand.
GAGACCACCAAAACCGAATTTGATCTGCTCGCATTCCTGGTAGGTAATCCCAATCGGGCGCTAACCCGAGATGAAATCATTGATCAGGTTTGGGATCCAGGCGTGGTGATTGAACCGCGCACCGTGGATAACTTTATCTCGAGCCTGAAAAGAAAACTGCGCTGGGGCGTTGATAGCGACTTTGCAATTCATGCCATTCGCGGGGTGGGATATCGATTGGAAATTGTCGACTAAGCCCGGCTGATCATTACCAAAATCAGCCGGATCAAAACAAAAGCCCTTTCAACACAATCGCCGCGATACTCAGCAGCCCTAAGATAATCACTGGCAATACAAATTTGGTTACCTGCTTTTGTTTCTGCACAGCCATCTCTTGTAACTTTATGGAATGCTCCACACGCTGATTAGATTGAGCGACGTAGTTCTCGTAGCTCTCAAGATGCTTGCGTTGTAACTCTATAGCGGTTCGCTGTTGATCACGCAGCTCGGTCAATAGCGCCACAATTTCTTTGGAATGATCCATGGTAGCTCGCTCGTATGGTTGGGCTAAAAGGCATTGTTATCCGACTCAATCTAGACCGTGTGACAGAACTTGCCAAGGGAAAAGCCACAGTTTGCACCGTGGCTTTTAGCTTTTGGGGATTACCGAATGTGTTTTTGTATCCATTCGATAATGGTGGCGCTAACTTTTGGTGCCAGAGCATGGTTGATCTCACCGTACTCAGCAGGAGCGCCGGTTTCTGCCTGCTGTAGGACATGATTTATCTGGTCCAGTAAGACAGTTCGGACGTTTGAGTTGGCAGGCACGACTTCTAGATTTTCCTGGGCTGGTACCTGGACATCTTTGCTGCCAAAAGCCAACAATAAAGGCGCTTTGGCCGATGCAATGGCCTGACCTGGATCGACAGCCAGCAGCTCGTCATAGTGGTCCGATGCCAACATTGCCCGCCCAAGCGTGCCGCTGCCGCCATTGTATTGACCAAATAACGCCTGCTGTTTTTCACTGGCCGATTGCAGTACCTGCATCAACGCCTGCATACGCTGCTCGCCGGTATCCGCGCTGGCAGCTGCCTGGTACAAAGAAGCAGTAAATTCCGAGAAAATTGTAGCGTCTGATTCGGACGCACCTGCGGCTTTTGCTTCGGTATAGTCTTGCAAAGTAAAGATTTCCTGTATGCCCATTGCAGGTCCCATGAGCGATACCGCAAACCCAATTTCTGCCTCAGCGGATGCTTGCGCGGCGATGACACCGCCTTCGCTATGGCCCACTATGCCAAGGGCCTTACGCGGCAAACCGGTTTTTTCTTCCAGCCATTTTAGAGCCGCAAGTGCATCTGCCTTGGCAGCATCCAGGTCGCTCGGATCAAGTACGCCGGTGCTCTTGTATATGCCGCGCTTGTCATAGCGAATGGACGCCACCCCGGCGTCAGCCAGCGCAAAGGCCAGTTCTGCAAGTGGCCGATGACCATTGTGATAGCCGTCGCGCTGGGAAGGGCCAGACCCCGGCAAGATGACAACAGCGGCGGTGGTCTGGGTCTTGGGAATCACGTAGCTGCCGCCCAGCATTGCCTCTGGCGCAGCGCTGGGAATAGATACATCCTGCTCTGCGTGACCCTTGTTTTCAGGCAGAGCCCGCATCTCAGCAATTTCAGCTATAGGCGAAAACGCGATGGGAACAGAAAGCTCCCCTTGCGTGAACGTGGCTCGCCATTCGCCGTTCTCAATGGGACCTTCAAATACTGCGTCGGGTGCCGCGGTACGCAACCGCATCTCACCGTTTGCTTTTTCAAACTCAGAGACTTGCATATACCGGTTGCCTTGCAACGCGCTGACTACATTCGCGTCCGGCTCGCCCGCGGCATTGGTCATCAATTCCAACTGTAGTGGTAGTTGGGCGCCGTTCGGCAGTGTCAAAGTGCCTTCCCAGAAGTCCTGGGCTGCGGCGTTGGTTCCAGCAATTAAAGCTGCTGCGACTAATAGTGTTTTCATACATACCTCGCTTTTCTACATACATCGGTTAACTATGTATATAGCATAACTATGGTTTTAGGTTTATGCTATCGGCCGATAGTCACGTGAGATAAAAAAGGTGTGCAGCGCGAGTGTCACAAGCACAGGAACTCTTTGATAAGTGGTTACCCCAGGCACGCAAGGGCTTGCTGGAAATGATGATTCTGCAGTTGCTGCGAACTGAAACCAGCTATGGCTACGAAATAGCTGGGCGCATTCGCGATGCGCTGGGTGCGGATATTGCGGAGGGAACCCTTTACCCACTGTTAAAGCGGCTGTCTCGCGACGGTTTGGTAGAGACGCAATGGCACGCTGAGGGCGATGGCGCACCAAGAAAATACTACGCTATTACCAAGTTGGGTCTGCAGTTAGGCGAGTTGATGCAGGCCGAAATGAATCGTCTGCACGAAGCGTTACGAAACCTGGAGCAGAATCGTGACCACTAAACCTTTAGACGACAAAGCGCGAACCCTGGCCAAAGAATATCTCGCCGGAATGCGTCAAAAGCTCGTGGTATTGCCAAAACAAGAGCGAGCTGAGGTAGAGGCAGAGCTAAAAAGCCACCTGTACGACTCAGCCGCGCATGGTGGTGGCGATCACAACGCCATGCAGCAGGCCATTCGCGCTCTGGGTGATCCCGACGACTATCTTCCAGAATGGGTAGAGATGATTCGGGCAGAAAAGGGCGCATCCTGGGGCTCGCCCGTGCAGGCAGTTCGGCTGATAGTGATGCGCATGTCCAGCGGCCTGGTTGGCGCGTTCACTGTCATGCTGCTGGGACTGGTTATGCTGTTTGCTTTGTTGACCGCGGTTTTCGCGATACTGGCATTGTTTATTCCCGAAGCGGGTTTGTATTGGGGCGGCTGGGATAATTTCTCTTTATCCTACGAGGCACAGCCTGGCGTGGAAAAGGTATCCAACAAATACTTTGTTCCCATCGCCTTGCCCGTGAGTCTTCTGGTTTTTTTCGGTACTTCTCATTTGCTTTCAAGGTTGTCCAGATGGTGGCGACGTACCCGATACCGTCACGCGCAATAAATATCATTTGCGTATGCTAGGTCACTTTTGCCTGGACTCGTATTGTCTGAATCACGCAATTTAACCAACGGGCCGGTCTGGCACGCGCTGTATCGTCTTGCCATGCCAATGGTGTTTGGCATCGTTGCGATACTTTCCACTTCCTTGGTGGATACGTACTTTGTTGGCAAGCTGGGTACCCAACCGCTAGCGGCATTATCGTTTACCTTTCCTGTGGCACTTACCATTTCTAGCCTGGCTATTGGGTTGGGCGCCGGCGCGGCATCTGTGGTTTCACGGGCAGTAGGCGGTCGCAGCGACCGGGAAGCTAAGCGGCTGTCCACAGATAGTCTCGCGCTATCCGTGATTGTGGTGGCGATAGTTTCGGTGGTGGGATATTTCACCATTAGACCATTATTTAGTCTGCTGGGTGCTGAGGGGGAAACCCTGGACCTGATCGAGCGCTATATGCGCATCTGGTACATTTCCATGCCGTTTTTGGTCATTCCCATGGTGGCTAACGCATTGATCCGCGCCGTGGGCGACGCTTTCTGGCCCAGCATTATTATGGTTGGTGCAGCCGTTGTTAATATTGGTACAACCCCATTGCTTATTTTCGGATACTGGGGTTTGCCAGAACTGGGTATAGAAGGGGCGGCCTGGGGTACTGCGATTGCACGTGTTACCACGCTGTTCTTTTCCCTGTTTATTCTGATATTCCGGGAGCACTTGATTACATTTGTTGTGCCACCCATGCAGGAGCTGCTGCATTCGTGGAAGGAAGTGCTGACGATAGGATTGCCCGCCGCTGGCGGCAACATGGTTAACCCTCTGGGAATTGGCGTGGTTACCGCATTTTTGGCGGCTTTTGGAGAAAGTACCGTTGCCGCATTTGGTGTCGCCACTCGAGTAGAGTCTTTCTCAGTCATACCCATGCTGGCACTGTCTGCAGCTATCGGTCCCATCGCGGGTCAAAACTGGGGCGCAGGTAAAATCCAACGTATTACTGGGGCGTTGAAAGTGTGCTTTGCGGTTTGCACCGCATGGTCAGCGCTGCTTGCGATGGTGTTTTGGGTGTTTGGAGAGAGCGTGGCCGGGTGGTTTGCATCTGAGCAGGCGGTGCGCCAAGAGGCGGGCGACTACCTTGCCATCGTGCCTTTTAGCTTGTGGGGTTATGGGTTTGTCATTATTGCGGCTGCTGCCTACAACGCTTTAGGAAAGGCCATCACAGGACTAGGCTATTATCTGGTGCGAACCGCCTTTCTCTATATCCCACTAGCCTGGATTGCCGCCCATTACTTTGCGTCGAAAGAAGTCTACATCGCCATAGCCTGTGCTAACGCGGTCGCCGGGCTGGCAAGCGCGCTATATGCGATCTGGTGGTTGCAACGCAGAGACCGCGCCAGCAACTAGTCCCAAGCATATTGTGAAGGTGCCGACTTTGCGGCGCCGAATTATCCACGCCAACGATTTTTCTTTGTCCTACACTGCCCGGCTGGTAACTTACTATTATGAAATTCAATCACGAAAACATACTAGCGGCGGTCGAGACCAGTTGGGGCTGGGCGTTCCCGAAAGTTGACCAAATTCTTGCGGTTAATGGGATGGGAAACGTGTTTCTGAAAACGGTGGACGGCAATCATTGGCGCATTTGTCCGGAAGAGCTCTCGGTGAGCCTGGTGGCGGATAATGATGCTGAGGCTACGGCGGTGTTCGAAAGCAAAGACTTCAAAGCGGATTGGCAGCTGCAAGGTATGATCAAGCAGGCAGAGAAGCATTTTGGAACGCTTTCCCAGGGTCAGTGCTACGGCATGGAAGAACCGGCGGTCATTGGGGGTGAATATGAACTGCATAATCTGTTTGTCGCAGATGTTGTCGAGTACCTTATATACACCGGCAAACTAGCCGAGCAAATCAAAGACGTTCCCGACGGGGAAATGGTCGATCTGGAGTTTGATTAGACTGTAGCGCCTTCCGACCTGGACTTGGGTACCGTGTAGATCCGACGTGTGCGGTTCGCTTGGAAATCGCCCAGATATTTTGTGCACATGAGCCTGCAGATCGTTTCGCTGTCATTGCCCATGCGTAAGTCCAAAACCCCACGCAACCAATTGACTCGTTACATTGTCCACTTGAAGTATGGAAGAAATTCCTTTCCAATCGTCCGTCGGAGAAACGCTCGGGTTTCTCCTTCTGCCTGCCTGGTATCAAGCTCGATGGATATAAACGAAAACAACACCAAAGAATTGATAGATCGCGCGTTCTCAGGAGATGCCGAATCAGAGCAAGAACTATTTGCGCGCACCTACGCCGAACTCAAAGCAATCGCGTCCAAGCATTTGCGCGCACATCGCGGCCAGGGCGCTACCGTGCAAACCACTCAGGTGGTGCACGATGCGTATCTGAAATTGATTGGTGCCGATACTGGGGGCGAGCCGGTATCGCGGGCACAATTTCTTGCTTATATGGCAAGAATCATGCGCAACCTGATCATTGATCACTGCCGTTCGCGCAGTTCCGCCAAACACGGTGGCGATTTGGTCCGATTACAGTGGGAAGATCAGCAAGACGCGGGCACTGCTCACACCGCAGATCAATGGCTCATGTTGCACGAAGCGCTCACGCGTCTAACAGAAAAGGACACGCAAACCGCGGAAGTGGTGGAGCTAAAGTTTTTTGGTGGCTTAAGCACTGAGGCCGTTGGGGAAGTGTTGGGTGTGAGTCGCGCCACCGTGGTGCGGAAATGGGCTTTGGGCAAGGCCTGGTTGGCAACGGAACTGCGCTGATATGAGCATGGATTGGAATACCCTGGAACACGCGTTCGAGCAATTGCTGGCCGTTGACCCATCAGCGCGCGAATCCTGGCTCAAGCGAGAGTACGACAACCAGCCTGAACTGCAAGAAGCCCTTATGGAGTTGCTGCGTGCGCATGAGGCTGGCAGCGCGCCTTTCGACCTGTCTCGATCTCTGGTCGAGGAGCCTGCACACGTTCCCGCCACCTCGCTCGTTGGGCATACATTTGGCAACTATAAGGTTATCTCCGTCCTGGGTCGGGGTGGTATGGGCACGGTCTATCTTGGCGAGCGCATTGATGGGCAATACCAGGAACAAGTGGCAATTAAGCTGGTTTCCAGCGCTAGCGCTGGTGAGCATACGCTGCGAGCAATAAAGCGCGAACGAGACTTGTTATCGCGACTAAATCATCCAAATATCACCAAACTGTTGGATGCGGGAGAAACCGATAGCGGAGATATCTATCTCGTTACGGAGTACGTCCAGGGTCAAACCATAACCGACTATTGTGAACAGTCGGGACTGACAACCCGCCAGCGCGTGGAGCTGCTAAAACAGGTTGCGGGAGCGGTTGCTTACGCGCATCAACGGCAGATACTGCATCGCGATATTAAGCCGTCTAACGTCCTGGTTACGCAAGAAGGAATTCCCAAGCTGCTGGATTTTGGCATCGCCAAACTATTGGATACCGATGCCGCAGACGAGTCGGCAACCCTGGCGAGGGTGATGACGCCGGACTATGCCAGCCCAGAACAGTTGTTGGGTAATGAGCTGACTTTGGCATCAGACGTGTATGCGTTGGGACTGTTGCTGCACGAGATGTTGACCGGAGAGCGAGCCAGGAAACTGGAAGCAAAGTCGGTATCGGAAATGATCCGCATCCTGCAGCAACGCGATGAAAGTGGCTCCATAAGCCACACGCTGATGGATTCTGATCTGGCGTTGTTGGTGGCGACAGCCACGCGCACCGATACGAAAGTCAGATATGCAACCGCTGATGCTTTTATCTCAGACCTGCAAAACTGGCTGGATCTCAGGCCACTCAATGCGCGCCCACTCAGTTGGGCCTATCAGATTCGAAAGCTGATTCAGCGACATCAGTTTGCAGCAATCAGCGCGGGCATTGCCGTGTTGGCATTACTTGCGGCAACCGGAGTGTCTATCCATATGGCCCAGCGCGCAGCTGCGCAACGCGATGCGGCGTTGGTTGCTCAGACCAATGCAGAAGCCGCGGTGGACTTTTTATCTCAGGTTCTTAACGTGGGGTCTCAGTTTGACGGTCGCGATGTGACTGTGCGTGAGCTGTTGGTCCGAGCGCAGCAGAATGCGGTTGAATCGTTTGACCAGCAGCTGCAAGCACGCGGTGATGTGCTGTATGCATTGGGCGAAGCGCAGCTTTCTCTCGGGGAGTTGGATGCGGCGCAAAGATCGTATGAGCATGCATATGACGCGCGACTAGAAGCGCTGGGACCAGCCAATCCCGATACCATTTTTGCGCATACGAGATACGCCTACTTAACCTTGAGAGATGAGCAGGAGAAAGGCCTGGCTTTAATGCAGGAAGCCTACGAGATTGCCATTCGCGACATAAATCCAGAGCAGCCCATATACCATTGGGCGGTGGGTTCCATGGCGACGGTCTATAGCAATCTTCGGCAATTTGAAAAGGCCGATCCGCTATTTCGACAGGCTATCGAAGGCTATCAGTCAATAGGCGTTGTAGACTGCGATCGACTTGGCATGATGACCAACAACTATGCATACATGCTTTCAAGGAATGATCGTTTGGACGAGGCAATAGAGACAGCTCTCGTAAATCTCGAAAGCTGCAGCTTAGACCCTGATGTCATCCGGCGACGGCTTGCCTACCAAAACGTTGGCCGACTGTACGCGCAAAAAGGAGACCATGAGGCCGCATTGCCGTATTTGGCCAAGTCTTACCAAATAGCCAAAAATAACCTGACACCGGAACACGGCAGCTACATTTTGGCAACGACCAACTATTTCAGCAGCTTGGAGCATCTACAGGACTTTAGCCAGTTGGAAACTGTGACCACCGAATCATGGGAGTTTCGCCGCGCCGCCGATGTGGAGCATGATGCGGTGGACGTCTGGATCCTGGGACTACGATCCTTGGCCAACCAGATCAGTGATCCAGATCAATCAGCATCCGACCTGGCCCTGGCCAAATCACTGTTTGAGAAGAACCCAGACGGGCCGGCTTCCTGGTGGACAGACTTTGCCCAGAAAACCATTGAGGCGCGGGAAGCAGAGTCCGGCTGACGTCAACGAATTTGCTCAACATATAATTGAGCACGGTTTGCTCGGTTTTCCGTTTTAACAGACACCAACGATAGAAAAGTGTGTCTGCCCAATGAATATTCAAATCGCTACACCCGTATGGGGTGCCACAATAGCTATTGCGGCCTGCCTGCTAGGCGGCAACGCTGTACTAGCCAATCCCGCCAAAATTGACGACGCTGCCAAGCGCATGCTGGATTCAGGCCCAGCAGAGCTTGTCGTCCAACTGACCCGACCGCCCAGATTTCCAGAAGCAAGGTTCATCGCTGATCGTTACGAGCGCCACGCTTATGTGCTGGACAAATTGAAGAAACACGCAGGCCAGCATCTTAGAAGCGTAGAAGACGAGCTCGCCCGTTACCAATCCGACTATCGGCACTACTGGATCGGCAATGCTGTGGTGGTAGAACTTTCTGCAAGTGACGCTTTGAAGCTGGCCGAACTGCCTGAAGTTGAGATGATTACATCCAGCAAAGAGACGAGCATCCCGACGAAATCTCACATACCGGTGGCACCGAAGGGTCGATTTGACGAGGTCATCATAGGCCAAAACCTGGACCAAATTCGTGCACCCGAGGCTTGGGGTCTTGGACACACTGGCGAAGGCGTAGTGGTAGCAAACATCAGCACCGGCGCCGAGTACCGTCACCATTCGCTGCAGGATAGTTACCGCGGCGAGCAGCCTGGTCAAAGTCATGACTACAATTGGTTTGACGCGATGCGCGACCACCCAGCCGAAGCGGGTGTGAGCTGTCGGGCAGGTTCGGCGGTGCCATGTGATTCGCAAGGTCACGGAACCACAACCGCCAGCCT
>CAZVYE010000131.1:0-3066 GCA_964630895.1 uncultured Gammaproteobacteria bacterium
CAAAAATGTAGTCATCCGCTTCTTCGGTAGAAATAGAGTCACCCAGCGGCTTGCCATCGAAAGTGACAAAGCCCATTTCCAGTTCGAAGTCCAACAGACGGCAAGGTCCAAAGGTGGGCTTATCTGCGTCGTCAGCCTTGGTTTGGCCCTTCGGTCGGTGCAGCGGTTCACCGGACACGACAATGCTGGAAGCGCGTCCATGGTAGCCGACCGGAATATGTTTCCAATTTGGCAATAGGGCATTGTCTGGATCACGAAACATGCAGCCCACGTTGTACGCGTGCTGCTCACTGGAATAGAAATCTGTGTAGTCACCCACATCAACCGGCATCAGCATGGTGACTCGATCCTGGTGGATAAGGGTCGAAGCACGAAATGACTGATTGTCTCTAAGCTCGGCGTTGTCAGCGCGTAGCAGATCCGAGACACGGTCGCGCAAAGCGCGCATGCCTTGCTTGCGCGCGGTGCACATTAATTCATTGAGCTTATCCTGTTCGAACAAACCCCTGTCGATACCAACGTCGTCCAGCAGGCCGGCCTGAGCCAGGGCCGCCAGATCCAACACATGCTCGCCAATAGCTACCCCAACCCGGGGTGATTTAGCATCGGTCTTGAAAATACCGAAAGGTAAGTTCTGAATCGGGAAATCTGAACCCTCTGGAACATCTACCCATGAGGTTAGTGAGGGGTCATTGGCTTTGATATGCATGCATGGCTCCTGAAATTTGTGATCTCAACTAGTTGGGGTCGCCCCACCGAGCACGCAAGTATATCAATCCGACTAATACAAATTGTGGGCAACTTCGGGGCCGCATCGTAAAGAGTGAGTTGATTGGATGGGCTAACAGTGCAATTGTATCTGTCCCTAATGCAGTGGAGTAAGGCTACATGGATCTAATGGGTGCAATTATGGACCGCATGGACGACAAGTCCATGGACAAGATTTCTCAGAGCCTGGGGATGGACTCAGCTCAGGCGCAAAGTGCCGTGACGGCAGCACTTCCTATGCTGCTTGCCGGACTGCAGCGCAATACGCGTGCCGGTGGTGCAACAAATCTCGCCAATGCTCTGGACCGGGATCACGATGGCAGCATTCTCGACGACATCGGCGGAATGTTGGCCAGCGGCGGCTCCTCGGAAGGTGGTAAAATTCTAGGGCATATCTTCGGCAATCGGCAAAATAACGTCGAGAAAGGCGTGTCGCAGGTTGCTGGCATAGACCCTGCAAAAGCTGCCCAGCTAATGAGTATGTTGGCACCGCTAATCATGGGTGCGTTGGGTAAGGTTAAACGGGATCAGGGTCTGGGCGCAGACGATTTGGGCGGATTGCTAGAGCGAGAAGAAGAGATCGTGCGCAAGCGCCAACCAGACGCCACGGGATTGGCAGGTGTGCTACTGGATGCTGACGGCGATGGCGATGTTGATCTCAGTGATATTGTCAGTCGCGGCGGCAGCTTGCTGGGTGGCCTGTTCAAACGCTAAAGAACCGGATGGTTTGGTGCCATCATTCGATTATTGGTTGAGACTGTTCGAACCTTATGAAAAAGCTGCTGGTGATTATGTTGCTGCTTGGTCTTGTGCTGGGCCTGGCAGAGATTGGGTTGCGAGTGGCGTATCGGTTGGCACCGCCAGCCGATCTGCACCTTTATCCCGTTACCGATGCCTGGCTGCACGGTTTTACACCTCGCGAAAGCGGCATTTTTTATCGAAGCAAAGCTAACCACTCGCAGGATTTTGTGCGGCCAGAATTTCGCACCAAGATTCGCACCAACGCCGAGGGATTTCGCGAAGACTTTGACATTTCGGAGTTACCGTTGGATATCGCAATCGTTGGCGATTCTTTCGCGTTTGGATGGGGTGTCAATGCAGGAGAACGCTTCAGCGACCGGCTACGCGGGCATTTTCCCAATAAAACAGTGGCCTCATTGGCCTATCCTAACGGACATAGCCCACCATTTTACGACTACTTCTTGCGCGCCAATCCCAAATATGTGCCCAAGGTTTTAGTCATAGAGCTGTTTGCTTTTAACGATCTTTCGAGCGACCAGAGCGATGTAGTTTATCTCTACAACGATGCGCAAGAATGGGTCGGTTTGGGCAGCAAGGCGCTGGCCGTAAGCGACGATGGCTTCATTGTCTCCAAACAAAATCCGCAAATTCCGCGATTGCAAGGTTGGCGTAAGATCGTAGCGCATAGCCAACTGGGTCGAACTGTGTTGCGTCTGCCAAGCAAATTTAAGGCTGGCACTGCTACACATGCGCCACAAAAACCCAGTACTTTGTCAGCATTAGATCAAGGCGCATTAGATGCCAACGCAAGCCAGACGCTGGAGCATGTCATAGCGCTGGTGGAGCTATTACGAGCACGTGGCGGCGACGCATTGGTGTTATACGTGCCGTTCGGCAATCGAGTAGGAATATACCCCAGCTATTGCCAATACAGTCCAGATGTTTGTGATCAGATGCGCACCGATCCAGACGGGTTGGGTGCTTCACTGCAGGACTATTTTGATCAGCGCGGCATCCACATGATCAATCCAGTGATGGAATTTCGCGAGCTCGAAAAGCAGGGCAAGCGGCTGTATTTTGATCAGGATGCCCATTGGACTGTGGCTGGACACAACGCTGCTGCTAAGCTGATAGCCCAAGCGATCCAGTCAGACGCCAAGCTTAAGGAGATACTGCAATGAACAAATTCGCCTTAGTCGTCGCATTCTGCGTGTTAAGCATGAGCGCTCTCGCCGCCAAGTATAATAAGGTAGTGGAACTCGGGGATGCTATGCCTGCTTTTGAACTCCCTGATGTATCCGGAGGTACGGTGAAATCGGCTGACCTGGACGGCGACATCGTGGTTTTGGTCTCGTTGACCAAAGACTGCCCATGGGTCAAAGGCATGGATGCGGGGCTGGTTGCGCTGGCCGATCAATATGGCGAGAAATCTGTCGACATTGTTGGGTTTTCCGTAAATCTGCGGGAGGGTCAGTCTCCCGACGCCATGCAGGCGCATGCCGAGCAGGCTGGGTATACCTTTCCCTACGTCTTCGATGCGTCCCAATCGTTGGGTCG
>CAZVYE010000131.1:3166-9513 GCA_964630895.1 uncultured Gammaproteobacteria bacterium
TATGGGCAGGGTGGTGCACCAGCTGCCTTGAGCGTTTTCCGCACATGGTGGAAATGTCTCGGGAATACGCCGACCAGGGTGTGCGCTTCGTATCTTTGTTGCTGGAGGCGCCAGATGACACGGAGTCCATCGCCTGGTCAAATGCGTTCCTGGCAAAACAAGATGCAGATTTCGATCATTTCCGCATCGACAATGACTTGATGGATACGTTTGAGCAGATGGATTTGTTAGGTATTCCTGTCGTGCTGGTATACAACAGCGAAGGCAAGCTGGCGGCAAAACTGACCGGAGATGATCCGGCCGATCAGTTTGATGAAGATGATGTGCGCAACGCCATCGAATCGTTGCTGGATGGTCAAGATTAATCCGGACTGGCGAGGCCGTTCCTGACCAAAATATAAACCGTTTTGAGCACGGACTAGCCCAGCATTATTTCTGGGCTAGCATCGCCGAGACATTGGTAAACGGCTACAGCGAATCTTCATCTGAAGATTCGTCCACATCTTCAAACAGGTAGCTGGACAAATAGCGTTCGCCTGTGTCGGGGAGCATCACCACTATGCTAGATCCCTTGGGCGCTTTTTCCGCCACTTTAAGTGCGGCAGCCAAGGTGCCTCCTGCGGAAATGCCGACAAAAATTCCCTCTTTGGTGGCAAGCTTTCTGGAGTTATCACGCGACTCTTCGTCGGTGACCAACACAATCTCGTCAACTACAGATTGGTTCATCACTTCCGGAATAAAATCTGGTGTCCAGCCTTGAATTTTGTGTGGCTCCCAGTCCTTGCCACTCAGTAGTGCGGCGCCCACCGGTTCGGTTGCAATGATCTTGCATTCGGGCCTGGCCAACTTCAGCATTTCGCCCACGCCAGTGATGGTGCCGCCGGTGCCATAGCCGCTCACGAAATAGTCCAGGCCGCGACCCGCGAAATCGCTCAGAATCTCTGCTGCTGTGGTGTTACGGTGAAACTTGGGGTTCGCCGGGTTCTCAAACTGACTGGTAAGAAACCAGCCGTTTTTAGCCGCTAGCTCTTCCGCTTTTTTGACCATGCCGGACCCGCGCTCGGCCGCTGGTGTCAAAACCAGTTTGGCACCCAATGCCTTCATCAGCTTGCGGCGTTCGATGGAAAAAGAATCTGCCATGACCGCAACAAATGGATAGCCTTTGGCCGCACACACCATCGCAAGGGCGATACCTGTATTGCCAGAGGTGGCCTCAATAACGGTTTGGCCGGGCTGCAGTTTGCCGCTGCGCTCGGCGTCGTTGATAACGGCGAAAGCAAGGCGGTCTTTTACCGAAGCCATGGGATTGAAAGACTCTACTTTGACGAACATGTCCACATGGTCGGGGGCGAGCCGGTTCAGGCGCACAATCGGTGTATTGCCGATGGTATCCAGTATGCTGTTGTAGATCATTGAAAACTCCTGTCTGATGGCCTAAGAATTGTGTTTCAGACTAATACGGATTCTTGCGCATTACTGCGCCAACGCAAATAATACTCCCTTTGCTCGCCCACAGTAGAAGTTATAAAGGGGACGTCGCGTTCCCTCAGGATTCCGTCATAGATTCCAATTCGGCCCAGCGTTCAATTGCCTGATCCAGGTCGGCCTGCAGATTGGTCAGCTCTGATAATCGCTCTTGCACGGTATCTTGTGCCTGGGTGTAAAAGTCGGGGTCGCCGATTTCCGCCTGGAGCGTTTCTACTTGTGCTTCCAGATCGCTTATTTGATCCGGCAGCGCATCCAGTTCTCGTTGCAACATATAGCTGAGTTTTTTTGGCTTCGCGGTGCTCTTCGGCGCAGTGTTTCCGGAAGAGTCAGGCTTGTCTTTCTCAGCCGGCTGATCTTTTGTGGCTAGCTGCTTGCCCCGACGGGCCCAATCAGAATAGCCGCCCACATACTCTTGAATCGAGCCGTCATCTTCGAATACCAAAACGCTGGTCACAACGTTATCCAGGAATTGTCGGTCGTGGCTGACAACGATCAGAGTCCCGTTGTATTCCACCAGTCGGCTTTCCAGGACTTCGAGCATTTCCATATCTAAATCGTTGGTCGGTTCATCCAGTACCAGCAGGTTGGCAGGTCGGGTCAGGAGCTGGGCCAGGATTGCTCGATTGCGCTCTCCACCAGAAAGCACTTTCACCGGGCTCATGGCTCTAGCCGGGCTAAACAGGAAGTCTTTCATGTAGCTGATGACGTGCTTCTTACGACCGTTTCCCAGGTCAATAAACTCCTTGCCTGCGCCAACGACCTCGGCAACCGTCTTGGTCTCATCAATTTCTCGACGAAGCTGATCAAAGTAGGCGGTTTCCAGGCGAGTGCCGGTTTTGATAGTGCCAGACTCGGGTTCCAGCTCTCCTAACAATAGTCGCAATAGTGTGCTCTTGCCCACGCCATTGTTGCCGATTAAACCAACGCGATCGCCGCGCATGATTTTTACAGAAAAGTCCTTGATCAGCGCCTTTTCATCATATCCATAACAGACGTTGTAGGCCTGTATCACTTTGCGGCCTGATGCCTCGGCTTCGTTGATATGCACTCGTGCTTCACCCGGCCGGCTGACGCGCTTCTCCCGCTCCGCCCGCAGTGCCTGCAAGGCTCTGACCCTACCTTCATTGCGCGTACGGCGTGCCTTGATGCCTTGCCGAATCCAAGCCTCTTCTTCTGCCAGTTTCTTATCAAACAGTGCGTTGTGCTTCTCTTCTTCTGCCAGCGCTTCTGCCTTGCGGCGTAGGAAGTTTTTATAGTCCCCGGGCCAACTGGTGAGCTTGCCCCGGTCCAATTCAAGAATTCTGGTGGCAAGACGCTGTAGGAAGTCTCGATCGTGGGTAATAAACAGGACGCTACCCTGGTAACCGCGCACGTGATTCTCTAACCATTCAATGGTAGATATATCCAAATGGTTGGTGGGTTCGTCTAGCAGTAGCAGCTCAGGGTTCGAAACCAGGGCGCGACCTAAGGCCACGCGCCTGCGCCAGCCCCCTGACAGTTCGTCCAACTGCTTGTGGCCTGGCAAATCCAGCTCAGAGATGATGGTGTCCACGCGCTGATCCAGGTGCCAGCCGTCGCTTGCGTCCAGGCTTTGTTGCACGGTTTGGATTTGCTGAATGACCTGCGGCGTCTGTTCTAGCTTGGATAGCCGCTCAAACTCGTCTACCTGTTGCCGAATCTTGCCCAGTCCACCTTCCACGAAATCCCGTACGGTTGCCGCGGTAGCTTCCACCAGATTCTGTTGTAGCTTCGACACGCGAAGCAGGGGGCGACGCTCTACGCCGCCTGAATCGGGCTGCTGTTCTCCAGTGATCAATTTGAACAGCGTGGATTTTCCTGCGCCATTGCGGCCTATCAGACAAACGCGTTCCTGGTCCTCCAGCGCGAAGCTGGCACCGGTTAGGAGCGGGTTGTCACCAAATTCTAAATGAACGTCGTCGAATCGCAGCAGGGTCAATGGATTGCTTCACCTTCAAGGGGCGGGCATTATAACGATCGAACAAGACAACAACATCAAAGGGCAGGCCAGACTGCGGTCTGCCTCCTGCAAACGGTGTATTTCCAGTAGAGAAAATCCGTGCAGGTCGCAAGGGGACCAATATGAACGAACACGTCAATCCGTATCAGACGCCACAAACACAAAGTCACGATCCAGTTCAGGTGGTTGGGGATTATCCTGGGATAAAACGCCTTCCTTACTTTCTCTTAGTGTTGGGCATTTCTTTTGGCCTTGCATTTCTGATGGGTATTGTGGGCGCTATCATCGGCAGCAACGAGACGTTTGGTGTGATGTATTGGACAACGCAGGTCGTCGTAATGGGGGTAAGTATATTTTTGGGGGTGCGGCGCTTGCAAAACATTGGCACATCCGGTTGGTGGATATTGCTCTCTATCGTGCCTCTGGTGAATATGATTGTCGGTATTGCACTGCTGGCACTGCCTACCGGCTACGCGGACCATCGACAGATGGACACCGCTGGCAAAGTGGTAATTGGCATTATGATTGGATTATTCGTCCTTAGTATTGTCGCGTTTATTGGCATGTTTGCCATACTCGCTGGCCAAGGCTAGTGCATAGCGTGTTGTGCCAGTGCGCATCCTGCCTTTATGAATAGCGACTCGCAAAACCCCTATCAGGCGCCAGCGTCTCAGGTTGAGGTAGAGGCAGTTGCTCAGGACAGCTACGAGGGCTTGAACCGAACCCGGTTTTTCTTGTGGAATTTGGGAATAATGGCTGCGGTCTTTGTGGTCATGGTGTTAGCTGTTTTGGTGCCCTCATTAATGAGAGACAGCTTCATTGCCATGGCAATCGTGGGCGTCGGTGCGATGATCATTGGTTTTGCTGCCTATGGCGTTTCGTTCTATTTGGGCGTGTTGCGATTAAAGAATATCGGAGCGCCGCTTTGGTGGGTTGCTCTGCTAGTTATTCCCTACATAAATTTTCTAGTCTGGCTCGGGTTTCAGGCCTTGCCTGAAGGTTATGCCGATCATCGCAATTTGGATATTCCAGCAAAGGTGATGTTTGGCGTGTTTTTCGGGATGGTAGCCATTGTCGTCTTACTAATTTTTCTAGGGATTTAGTAGTTATGCCGGCAGGAGTGAGCACAGTGTTTGCTGGAGCAGTAAGGGTAACGCGATTGCTTCGCCATGGTTAGCGCTGCCGCTACCGAGGAAAGGCAAGTACCGCAGTCTGAAATTTCTGAACCGACTGCAGAAGGGCTAGGCCGGCTATCGTATTTTTTTGTCATCCTGGCAATTTTCTTTTTTTCCGCTCTGTGCCACGCACTGACGTGGTTTGGGTGGCTGAGCTATTGGAATTTGGAATTTGGCAGTGAACGGGCCGGGGAGCTAGGACAGCAACTCCTGTTTGTATTCGGGCCGGTTGTATTGATCATGTGGTTGATAGCAAGCAGCTTGCGCTTGCGCAATATGGGATTCTCGCCGGGCTGGATGTTGTTAGATTTTGTGCCCCTGGTGAACCTGGTATTTCGAGCAGGTATGCTGGCCATTCCTGCCAACTTTAAATATCACGGTCGGATGGACTCTACAGGTGAACGCATCATCTGGGTATTTTCAATACCAGCGGTATTGTTCGCACTGGCTACCCTGGGTGGAATCTTTTTCCTGATCCTTCAATTTTTTGCGCCTTATTTTGGGTTAAGCCTTGGCTCAGAATAACTGCGTTTATTGGGCTGCCGCCTCAATCGTTTGCGTGTGCTGAAGCTGGCCGAGTCCGTCGAATAGTTGCATTGAGAGTTGCCCGTCGTCGTCGAATTGCAAAACCCCAAAATTAAACCAGCGCAAGGCTTCTGTGTAGGTTTTTACTGCGTCAATTGATTCTGGCCCATAGAAAAACAATCGTTCTGGCGAAAAGCTTGGGTCGAGTTCGCGGCTCGGAAAAAGGCCTGCGGACAGGGGGCCTGTCATAAACTCGTAGACCAGAAACTCCGGTGCATCCACAAACGGCTGGAGTCTGACGCCCTGTGCGAAGTGCACATCGGTGGTAATGAAAACCAGTCGCTTATTGTGGGTATGGGCGGTCTGAAAAATTTGCCGAAGCTCAGACTCAAAGCCGGTGTTCTGATCGCCGCTGGCCCAACCGTCTCGTCCATTTTCTTTCGGCCATCCCGTTGGCACCGAAATGGGTACGCTGCTTACGATTACGTTCCATGTCGCATCTGACTGTTCCAGATTGGCAAGCAACCATTGCAGTTGTTGTCGTCCCAGTAAACTTTTCTGGTCATTGTCCTTTGCTAAATTGGAGTCGCGATAGCTACGGGTATCCAATACAAACATGTGCGCGTGTTGGCCCAGCGCATATTCCGCATAAAGCCGGGCAGTTTCGCGCAGTTCTGGAATGGGGTTTTGCTCGATAAAGGCTTTCAGTCCAGGATCGAAAACCGGGGTGCCATCCAGGTCGGCGCGAGTGGGTCCAAAGTCATTGACCACTTCGTGATCGTCCCAAACTGGCACGTAGAGTGTGTTGGCTAACAGCTGCTGCAGATGGCGGTCTTCGCGGGTATATCGCCAATGGGCGCGGAAGTCGTCGATGGACACAGATGGCGCAAATGCCGCACCAATCTGATTGTTACCGTAGCGTCCTTCATCCTCGCATTGGCTGTCGGCATAAATCATATCTCCCAGGCCAACAAAAACATCGTAGCCACCCTGGACGATTGGGGCTAAGGCCGGAAATCCCCTGTGCGCGTCACGACACACATTTTGTCCTGCAAGATCGCCACTCCAGGCTATTCGGACGGGTTCGTCGGAGTTCGGTTCTGGAATCACCTTGAACTGGCCATTCAAAACCCTTTGTCCTTGTTGGATACGATATTGCACGGTGCTGCCAGGGGCCAAAT
>CAZVYE010000132.1:0-9428 GCA_964630895.1 uncultured Gammaproteobacteria bacterium
TACCGGATTGGCTCCGCTCGGTGAAGCTGCAGAAACGGGCAGCACGCGTGGGCTTTGACTGGCCAGACGCTCAGTCGGTGATGGAAAAAATTGAAGAAGAGCTGGAAGAACTGGATACGGAGCTGGCCAATGCCCGAGAACATGCCAATCAGGATCGAATAGAAGAAGAATTTGGCGACTTGATGTTTGCGCTGTTAAACCTGAGTCGACATCTCAAGATAGATCCAGGTACCAGCCTGCGCAAAGCGAATCAAAAATTTGAGCGACGCTTTCGCACCGTAGAACAAATGGCCCAGGAATCCGGTAACGATATCGCGGATATGGATTTAGATGCCATGGAGGCGTTATGGTGTCAGTGCAAGGCACTGGAGAAAAGCGATGGCTAAATTTGCCAGTTTTAAAGAGTTTTATCCCTTCTACCTGCAGGAGCACAGCAACTCTATTTGTCGGCGTTTGCACTTCGTGGGTACTGCACTCATTGTAGTTATTGTGGGTTTCGCAATTTGGCTGGGCAACCCATGGCTCCTGATTGCCATTCCTTTTGTTGGATATGGCTTCGCTTGGATCGGACACTTTGCCTTTGAGAAAAACCGCCCAGCGACGTTCCAACATCCTTTTTACAGCCTGATGGGCGACTGGGTTATGTTCAAAGACATGCTCATAGGACGCGTGCCTTTTTGACTGACTCCCATCGCCCCTCTACCGATCATGCCCGGCGCATAGAGTCGGATCGACTGGCGGCGAAGCGGCGCTTGCGCCGCATGCAGGCTTGGCCCACCGGCCTGCTGGTGCTGATGATTATCGTTTTGATCGGCAGCTATTTTGTGCCGCTAACGGCGAACGCAGCCGGTTATATCAGAGCATTTGCGGAAGCTGCCATTGTGGGAGCGCTGGCTGACTGGTTTGCTGTGGTAGCGTTGTTTTCACACCCTATGGGCATCCCTATTCCTCACACGGCGATCATTCCGAATCGTAAGGATGATATTGCGGTCAACTTAGGGCGTTTTTTACGCCTTGAGTTTTTTACTCCTGATCGAGTGGCGGAAGCGGTCATTGAAACGGACGCGGCTGCGCGCATTTCCCAATTTGCCAAAAGTAACTCGCGTCGTCTGGCTGCTACCGGTTTGATGTTCGCCAGGTGGTTGTTAGAAGCCTTGGAGTCGCCCCAGTACCGGGATTTTCTGCAGCGTCATCTCACTAAAGCTTTGGCAGAAATGCCCATCGGCCAAGGTATGGCGCATTTGCTGCGCACGGCAATTGCTGAAGGCCATCACCAACCGGTTTTCACCGAGGTGCTGCGGCAACTGAGTGCCTACCTGGAGTCCAATCGTGAGCGAATACGAATCCATATCACCCAGGACAAGCCCTGGTGGCTGCCGGATTTTGTCGATAATAAGATCTTCGATCAAATGATCGAGCGCATCCAAACCCAGCTGCTCGCCATGATTTTGGAGCCAGACCACGCGCTGCGTTTGGCTTTTGACGAACAGTTGAACGAACTGGCGGACTCCTTAGAGTCGGAGGGCGAGTACTCCGAATTGATCGGTCAGCTCCGGGACGAATTGATGTCTCACCCAGCAGCGCAGGCATGGTTGGAAAAGTTATTTGAGAAAACCGCGCAGCAGTTGGCCAGATATCTGGAGGCCAATAGCGAGGAGGTAACCGAGAAGGTCGCGGCCTTTATCGAGCAGGCTGCTAATGATGTTCTTGACCGTCCGGACTTACGGGTGACATTTAACCAATGGCTGGCCGGTGCCGGCAAGCATATTGCCAATGGCCTGGGTGGCGAACTGGATGCAATGATTCAAACAACAGTTGCGTCGTGGGATGGTCAGGAAACTGCCGAAAGGCTAAAGCTCCTGGTTGCAGCAGACCTGCAGTTTATCCGGATCAATGGGACCATTATAGGCGGCCTGGCGGGCCTGCTTATCTACGCCATTAGTCGCTGGTTTGCTCACTAAGCCTGGCGAGTTGTTCAGCTTTTTCGTCTTGCATTTGTGAGCCAGGGTTCGCCGCGATGGATGCGTTGGAAATTTGTCGCATCATGGCGGTCATTTCGTTGCGCAGGCTGCGAATCTCCTCGGCCAGGTGTTCGCGCTCGTCGTGGGCAACCAGCAACGCCTCTCGATCTGATAAGCCCTGTGCTGCTTCGTGTTGATTTTGCATTGCGTTAACCACCACCGCGATAAACAAATTCAACATGGTGAAAGTGGCGATCAAGATAAAGGGCACGAAAAATGCCCATGCCCAGGAGTGTTGCTCCATAACAGGACGAACAATACCCATGGACCATGATTCCAGCGTCATAATCTGAAACAAGCTGTACAGGGACTCACCGATGCTCCCAAACCATTGGGGAAATGTTGCGGCAAAAAGCTTGGTCGCCATCACGGCTGCCACATAAAACACCAAACCCAGCAGCGCGACAATGGCACCTAACCCTGGTAGCGAAGCAAGCAGGGCCTGCACTACGCTACGCATAGACGGCACTACAGAAATTAGCCGCAGAACCCGGAGCACCCTGAGTGCGCGCAGTACCGCAAACGCCCCGCCGCTCGGCAGTAGAGCTATTGTCACTACTACAAAGTCAAAAATGCTCCACGGGTCGAGAAAAAACCGCCAGCGGTACACCGCCATTCTGAGCAGTATTTCAATGACAAATACTGCCAGAATGATGCGATCCAATACTCCTATCCAGTTGCCTGCTACAGCCATGATGTCGGCGTCTGTCTCCAACCCCAGGGTGATGCCGTTAAGCACGATCAGGGCGATAATAAAGCCCTGGAACTTTGGAGAATCTATTAGTTTCTTTATGCTGGATAACACGTTATTACTCTCGCTTGCGGTGCTGAGCTCAAATCAGAAGCCGCGCATTTTCCCATCGCTAGGTCATTTTTCAAGTGCGCAAGGTCTAGACGACCTTGTGTTGCCACTTACCTCGGCGGAAAAAGTAGATCGCCAGCAGCGCCGCAAGAATCTCAGCGCCTAGTATGGTGACAAATATGCCGCGCGGGCCCCAGGCATAAATTACTGCCAGTAGCCACGCGCAGGGCAATTGGAATAGCCAATAGGCCACGATATTGATCAGCGTGGGCGTGTAGGTGTCTCCCGCACCATTGAGCGCCTGAGCCAGCACCATGCCTACCGCCAGGAGGCCGTAACCATAAGCCACGAACGCCAGGGCGCTTGCACCGTAATTGATCACTTCTTGATCTGAGCTAAATGGTGCAATCAGGGCTTCTCCGCCAACAATAAACAAAACGCCGATCAACATGAGAAACCAGAAGTTGTACCAACTGCAGCGCCACGCAGCCTGGGTAGCTCTTGCAGGCAACCGGGCACCCAAATTTTGACCCACCAGAGTAGCGGCGGCATTCGCCAGTCCCCAGGCTGGCAACAAAGTAAAGATCAAGATTCTTATGGCCAGCGTATAGCCTGCTACCGCCTCGCTCCCAAAGCGAGCCATCATGGACATAAGAAATAGCCAGCTCGCAGTGGCAAATACATACTGAAAGATGCCTCCAAGTGAGATCCGGGCAAGACGAGCCAGAATGCTCCAGTCAGGGCGCAAGTATCTGCCATACACCGCTAATCTGTGGGTGAAGAAGGTCAGGGCACCTATTTGATAAAGCACCCCCACGCCTCTGCCAATGGATGTTGCAATCGCCGCACCAGTTAGCCCCATTTCGGGGAACGGCCCTAAGCCAAAGATCAAAATCGGATCCAATACCAGGTTAATGCCGTTGGCCAGCCACAGGGTGCGCATGGCACGGCTTGCATCGCCGGCACCGCGAAAGGCTGCATTGATCAAAAACAGATAGAAGACGACCGTAGATGTGGCAAAAAATATTCGGAAATAGTTCGTGCCCGCCGCAACCACCGCATCGTCGGCACCAAGCGCTCTCAGGATGTCGTCTGCGGCAACGATCCCAACAATGGCAGCGCCCAGACCAAATGCCAGACCCAGCAGCATCGATTGGGCGGTTACTTTCGATGCAGACTCGTGGTCGCCTTCGCCGAAACGTCTGGCTACCATGGCCGTTACACCCATGCTCAGGCCGATGGCGAGTGCATACAGGATGCTGGCAGTGGCTTCGGTTAGTCCAACCGCGGAAACTGCCTCGGTGCCCAGGCGGGATACGAAGAAAATATCCACAATGGCGAATAAGGATTCCATGGCCATTTCTAAAACCATGGGAATGGCCAGAAAGACGATGGCGCGGTTTAGTGGGCCTTTGGTGTAATCAAGTTGGTCTTCGCCACGCAGCGCGCGGCCAAGCAGGGTATAGCTGGATTTAAATTTTCGTAGCAGTGACATGGTAGAACCTCATTCGCAAAAAGGGAGTAAAAACGACCGAAGCGCGAGCGAGATTCAAAACAGATTTTTGGAGAGCAGGACAACGGATGTTGGCCGCAATTCAGACTTGAATTAGCTGCGCTGGGACTAGCTGCGGGTTTTTGCGAATGCGTAGTTCATGGGGCACCGGTAAAAATATGAGCGCGGTGATTTTATGGTTACTTTGGGTTTTGTGCAAATTTGCACAAAAAATTAAATCGCCAATGCATTTCCATGGCGTGCTGCCCCGAGTTATTTCGAGGCAGCAAATAGCTCTAATCGTTTACGGATTGTACCGTTTCAGCCCGAATAAGGTTGGTCGTTCCGGACACGCCAAATGGTACGCCCGCCGTGATTACAAAGCGATCTCCTGGTCTGGCGATTCCGGTTTTTAAGATCCACCGATTGGCTTCAAGCACCATCTCGTCAGAGCTGTGGATGTCATCGGCCAATACGGGACGAACGCCCCAGGATAACGCCAGCTGTCGATACGCCCGGGCATTGGGTGTGATGGCCAAAACATGTGCGGGAACACGATGGCGTGCTACGCGCAGTGCGGTGGCGCCACTGGAACTGAAGGTAACGATAACTTTGGCGCCAATTTCCTGCACCATCTGGCACGCGGCGTGAGCTACGGAATCTGCGATTGTGCGCTCGGTATGTACGCTCGCTTCGCGCATTTCCTGTTGATAGAAGGGGTCGGCCTCAACGGCCAGAGCAATGCGGTTCATAACCGACACTGTTTCCGCTGGATGATCGCCAGTTGCGGTTTCCGCCGAAAGCATCACGGCATCGGTGCCGTCAAAAATGGCATTTGCCACGTCTGAAGCCTCCGCGCGAGTTGGCACAGCAGACGTGATCATGGATTCCAGCATTTGCGTTGCTGTGACCACCGGTTTACCTGCCTCTCTGCATTGCGCGATCAATCGCTTTTGCACAATGGGTACTTGCTCAGGAGAGAGCTCCACACCCAGATCGCCGCGGGCCACCATGATGCCGTCACAGACGTTTAGAATCGCACTGAAACGCTCCACAGCGGATGGTTTTTCAATCTTGGCCATCAGCTTGGCTTTCGATTTAAAACGCTTCTGATAGTGACGGGCCAGTTGAATATCGTCACGTGAGCGCACAAAGCTGATTGCGAGCCAGTCAATATCGAGTTCGGCACCAAACGCCAAGTCTGAAACATCTTTGTCGGACAGCGCAGGAATGGACAGGTCCGAGCCGGGTAGGTTGATTCCTTTGTTGTTGGACAACGTGCCGCCGCGAATCACTTTGGTGTGAATGTTAGATCCATCTATTGCTTGAACCTGCAGCTCAAGACGGCCATCGTCTAACAGCAAGTCGTCCCCAACATGGATGTCCTCAGCCAGGCCTTCATAGGTCACTCCAACTCGTGTGACATCTCCCAGTGAGTCATCGCTGCAGGTCAATGTGAATGCTTCTCCTGGCTTAAGCGCAATCTTGTCATTGGCGAATCGGCCCGTGCGGATTTTAGGGCCTTGTAGGTCTTGTAAAATCGCCACGGGTCGCAGCAGCTGGTCGGCAACTTCGCGTACCCTTTCGCAAGCGTTTGCGTGGTCATCATGGCCACCGTGAGAAAAATTGAGTCGGAACACGTTTACGCCCGATTCAATTAGCGCAGCAATAGTGTCGGTATTATTGCTACTGGGTCCCAGGGTTGCTATGACGCAGGTGCGTGCTACTGGACTTAAGGGGGCGTGACTATGGTTGTGTGACGAGTTTGATACTATGGACATTCTGCCATGCTTGCTTGGGTTCGGTTGGCATTGTCCGCTATTTTTGTGTCAACTTCGAGGCGTTTCAAACTATATTTCGGTCTGTGCCTCTGGGGCTGATAACATATCCGTTTCGTATTACTGCGTATAAATTTATGATTATAAAATGTCCCAGCTGTGGCGAGCGCGTTTCCAGCCGCGCTAGCGTCTGTCCACACTGTAAGTTTGATATCGCTGGCGATGGCCAGGGCCTGCCAATAGAAGAAGCAACCAAACGGACTTCACGTCAAGGCGCTCGATCACTGGAAATGTGGAGTTACGCTGGCCTATTTATCACGATGGCCGGTGCAGTCTGGTACTGGCTGGCCTCTGACAGCTTCAGTCGCGACCCCGGGTTCTTACCATTGGCGGCGCTGGTTACCGGCACGGTTTGGTATCTGTTGGTACGTTGCCTGATGGTGTATCGAAAATTCAAACGCGATTGAAATTCTGCTGTAGCCATACCATCTAAGCATACGACTCTAATTTTTTAATAAAGCCATATAATGATTGAAACCGACGCACTAATTGTTGGTGCTGGACCCTGCGGGCTGTTCCAGGTATTTGAGCTGGGCCTGCTGGATATCAAAGCCCATGTGGTTGACTCAATGCGTCACATTGGTGGGCAATGTACCGAACTCTATCCGGACAAACCCATTTACGATATTCCAGCCTATCCAGTAATTGGTGCCCAGGAGCTTATAGAGCGGCTGCGCGAACAAATTGCGCCCTTTGATCCAACGTTTCATCTGGATCAAGAAGTGCGCAGCGTTGAGCGCCAGGCCGACGGACGTTTCCATGCAGTGACCAGTGCAGGAACAGAGTTCATGGCAGGGGTCATAATTATTGCTGGCGGTTTGGGATCGTTCCAGCCGCGTCGACTGCGCGTTGACGGTGTGGAAGAATTTGAGCGCAAGCAGATTCACTATCACGTGCGTGAGCCGGAGAAATTTGCCGGGTCCAATTTAGTCATCCTTGGCGGAGGTGATTCCGCTTTAGATTGGACCCTGGAACTTCAGCCAAAAGCAGAAAGTCTGGTGTTGGTTCATCGCCGCGCGGAGTATCGCGCGCAGCCCGCATCGGTAGCGAAAATGCAGAAACTTTGTGACGCACTGGAAATGCAGTCGTTGCACGGCACCGTCAAGGAGTTGGTCGTTGACAACGGGCGTCTGGTGGGCGTCGATGTGCTTTGCGGCGATTCAGTCACTCGTCGTCTTGACTGCGATCAGGTGCTGGTTTTCTTTGGGCTGCATCCAAATTTGGGGCCCATTGCAGATTGGGGGCTGGGACTGCACAAGCGACAAATCGAGGTAAATACAGAGGACTTTCAGACCAACATCCCTGGTATCTATGCGGTTGGCGACATTAACTGGTATCCGGGAAAGAAAAAGTTGATCTTGAGCGGTTTTCACGAAGCGGCGTTGGCGGCTTTCGGCATACGCCATTACCTTTATCCAGAAGAGAAAGTGCATTTGCAGTACACCACGACCAGCCCCAAAATGCACCAGAGACTTGGTTTGGAGAAAAGCAGATGACAGGGCGATTAGTGCAGCGGGCGGGAATGTTATTGCTCGGGTTTATATGCATTACGGCCTGTAGCGGCGGGAAGGATCGACCCAATCAATCGAGAGACTGGTCAAACGGTCTGGTTATCTATTTTGATTGTGCGGACGTGTTGCTGCCGGTTACGTTCCAGCGAGACTTTGTGAAAGTTGCCTTGGAAAACGAATCTATTGTGTTGCCGCAAGTGGCGAGCGAGTCTGGTGGGAAGTTTGTGCGCGACGGCGATAGTTTCTGGGAGCAGGGACTAACCGCGTCAGCGCAGTTGGCGGGAACTGCATTCAATTGTCAGCGGCTGCAACCCGTGCTGTTCGATCGCGTCGTTTTCACTGCCCATGGAGCGGAACCATCCTGGAGAGCCGACGTTTTTGCGGGCGGTGGGGTGCGATTTTATGCCGAAGCCAGCGATGTCAGCATGGACCCCTACCTGCTTGTAGGTACCAGCGATTCGAACCCAATCAATGAATCCGTTAGGGTCATAGCCTTTAGCAGTGACAGCAGGGCAGGGAAGCTACAAATTTTCCCGGAAGATTGCCAGAACGGGTTGTCCGATCAAGAGTATTCCATGACTGCCCTATTGTCGGTAGCAAACAGCAATTTCCGCGGTTGCGCGGAAGTAATTGAACAGGAGTAGTGCTTTGAGCAGCAAAGAAACCATCACCGTCCCTGATATTGGTGATTTTGATGACGTAGCGGTCATTGAAGTACTCGTTGCCGCTGGCGACACCGTGGCCCAGGAGCAGTCCTTGATAACGCTGGAAAGCGACAAGGCTACCATGGAAATTCCAGCGCCAAAGGCAGGTAAGGTGCTTAATGTACTCGTGTCTGTCGATGACCGCGTTTCGGAAGGTACGCCGGTGGTGGAAATTGAGGCATCGTCTGATGCGGACGCCAAACCAGAAGCTGCCGATGCCGAACCAACGCAGGAAAGTGCCGCGGAACAATCTGCTGAGCCTCAAGCTGCCAGTGCGCCAGCAGCGGCTCAGGCAACGGGTAAAGAAGCTGATATCACAGCGCAGGTTGTTGTGCTGGGTTCAGGCCCAGGGGGCTACACGGCTGCGTTCCGCGCGGCTGACCTGGGTCTGGATGTGGTGCTGATTGAGCGTTATGACGCGTTGGGCGGTGTGTGCTTGAACGTGGGTTGTATCCCATCAAAAGCCCTGTTGCACACGGCTGAAGTGATCCAGTCGACTCAGGCTATGGCAGACCATGGCGTGGTTTTCGGCGAACCAGAAATTGATATCGAAAAGCTCGGTGGATGGAAGGACTCGGTCGTTGGCAAACTGACCGGTGGCCTGAAGCAAATGGCCAAGCAGCGCAAAGTAAAAGTGGTGCAGGGGACCGGTCAATTCGTTAGTCCCAATGAACTAAATGTCGAGTCGAACGATGGGAGTACATTGGTCCGGTTTGAGAAATGCATCATCGCAGCGGGTTCGCAGGCGGTTAAGTTGCCTATGTTTCCCTGGGACGATGATCGCGTCATGGATAGCACCGATGCGCTGGAACTAGACGATGTGCCAGAGCGGCTGCTCGTTGTGGGCGGCGGTATCATTGGCATGGAGATGGCCTCAGTCTTTCATGCGCTCGGCAGTGAAGTCACCGTGGTGGAGTTGATGGACCAATTGATGCCTGGTGCCGACCCGGACCTGGTCCGACCGTTTACTCAGTTTGTGAAAAAGCGCTACAAGGATATCTACCTGAAAACCAAAGTGACCAAGGTGGATGCAGGGGATTATGGTCTTACCGCCCATTTC
>CAZVYE010000133.1:0-1719 GCA_964630895.1 uncultured Gammaproteobacteria bacterium
AAGATGGACTGCGATTCGCAATTCGTGAAGGCGGCCGTACCGTTGGTGCTGGCGTCGTAGCTAAGATCATCGAGTGATTTTGGCCGGGGCCGCTGGTCCCAAATAGCTATATGCATGGGCGAATCTTCGGATTCGCCCGCGCAGTTTGAGTAAAGGCAAAATTTATAGTGAATTTTGTCCGAAAATGAATTAGGTGAGTAGCTCAATTGGCAGAGCAGCGGTCTCCAAAACCGCAGGTTGGGGGTTCGATTCCCTCCTCACCTGCCACATTTATAAGCATTGTTTTGCAGTGCTGAACACGGAAAGTTATGGCGACCAAGCAGGTAAGTGCACAAACCGAATTGAGCGCATCTCCGCTGGACTACATTAAGTGGCTGGTGGCGTTGGGTCTGATCGTGGCCGGTATCTGGGCATTTTATGAGTTCGAAAACGAATTCGTTATCCCGATCCGCGCCTTAGGTCTTATAGCCGTGTTTGGCTTGGCCGTTGCGATCGCTACGTGGACCGCTCACGGACGCGCATTCATGAGCTTTATGAAGGCGGCCAACGTGGAGCGGCAAAAAGTCGTTTGGCCGACTCGCCCAGAAACGGTGCAGACGACTATCGTTGTCTTCGTTGTTGTCATATTTGTCGGTCTCTTTATCTGGCTGCTGGACTGGATTTTCTCGTCGTCAGTGACTTGGTTGGTCGGGTAGGAGAATTCGCATGGCAAAGCGTTGGTACGTAGTGCACGCATACTCTGGCTTCGAGCATCAGGTTAAGCGCTCGTTGGAAGACCGGATCAAGCGAGCTGCTATGGAAGACAAGTTTGGCGAAGTTCTAGTGCCCACCGAAGAAGTTGTTGAGATGCGTGCGGGCCAGAAGCGCCGCAGCGAACGCAAGTTTTTTCCAGGTTATGTCCTGGTGGAAATGGATCTGGACGACGATACATGGCATTTGGTTAAAGACGTGCCGAAGGTGATGGGTTTTATCGGTGGAACCGCCGATCGCCCAGCGCCAATATCCCAGCGCGAAGCAGATGCGATTTTGAATCGCGTGCGCGAAGGGGTAGACAAGCCACGGCCGAAGGTATTGTTCGAGCCGGGCGAAATGGTTCGCGTTACAGATGGACCATTTAATGATTTCAATGGCGTGGTTGAAGAAGTTAACTACGAGAAAAACCGCCTGCGCGTGGCGGTGTTGATTTTTGGTCGATCTACGCCAGTGGATCTGGATTTTTCCCAGGTCGAGAAAAGTTAATTACCGCACCGCATTTGCGGTGCATTGAAAATATGGGGAGCCTGGTCGCTAAGTCGGCGGGCGTTTGAACCCAAGGAGTTAAATCATGGCAAAGAAAGTAGAAGCGTATATCAAGCTTCAGGTTCCTGCCGGTCAGGCGAATCCGAGTCCACCAGTTGGTCCGGCGCTAGGTCAGCATGGCGTGAACATCATGGAGTTCTGTAAAGCATTCAATGCGCAGACTCAAAGCATGGAGCAAGGGCTGCCCGTACCTGTAGTCATTACCGTCTATGGCGATCGCAGCTTTACCTTTATTACCAAGACTCCGCCTGCTGCGGTGTTGTTGCGTAAAGCCGCCGGTGTACCGAAAGGCAGCGGCGAGCCAAATACGAACAAAGTAGGTAAGGTAAATCGTGCTCAGTTGGAAGAGATTGCCAAAACCAAAGAGCCAGATTTGACTGCTGCTGATATGGACGCAGCTGTGCGCACTATCGCTGGAAC
>CAZVYE010000133.1:1729-9405 GCA_964630895.1 uncultured Gammaproteobacteria bacterium
GCAGCATGGGCTTGGACGTGGAGGGTGTTGAGTAATGGCTAAGATGTCCAAAAGAAATAAAGCGATTCGTGAAAAAGTAGAGCATGGAAAAGTCTATGACGTCAGCGAGGCGCTCGAGCTAATTAAAGAACTTAGCACGGTCAAGTTCAACGAGTCTGTTGATGTTGCGGTAACCCTGGGCGTGGATGCGCGCAAATCGGATCAGGTGGTTCGAGGCGCAACCGTGCTGCCAAACGGGACTGGTAAAACCGTTCGCGTAGCGGTATTTGCTCAAGGCGAAAATGCTGAGAAGGCAAAGGCAGCTGGCGCAGATCTGGTTGGCTTTGACGATTTGGCAGAGCAAGTTCAGAAAGGCGAGATGGATTTCGACGTAGTAATCGCGACACCAGACGCGATGCGCGTAGTGGGTAAGCTTGGTCCGGTTTTAGGTCCGCGCGGTTTAATGCCGAACCCGAAAGTCGGAACAGTAACACCCGACGTTGAGTCAGCGGTGCAGAATGCCAAGGCAGGTCAGGTGCGCTACCGCATCGAGAAAGCCGGCATCGTACATTGCCCCATCGGCACAATTTCTTTCGAAGTCGACGCGTTAAAGCAGAACCTCGAAGCGCTACTAAAAGATTTAGTAAAGGCCAAGCCGCCCGCGGCGAAAGGCCAGTACATGAAGAAAGTCAGTATTTCCAGCACCATGGGTCCTGGATTGGCTGTAGATCATAACGCATTGGATTTGCGTTAAGTTTTTAAAAGGATTTGAGGGCACTTGTCCAGGTTTCTGGGCAGGGCCATCAAAGACCGCAGGTGGCGCATGGCAGCATGCGCCTTAATCTTCTGATGGATTAGAAAACCTGCGTAGATGGTGTGCCCCCGCTACTAAATGAGTTGTGAAAACGACTTATTTGGTAGCGGGGCCACCGATAGCAACCCGGTTGGGTTGTGCCGAAACCGCAATGGTGCGGTTCGGTTGGTTTACTGGAGGTAAGCAATGGCGCTCAATTTAGAGCAGAAAAAAGCAGTTGTCTCTGAGATTGCGGCAGTTGCCGCCGAGGCGCACTCTGCTGTTGCTGCCGAGTATCGTGGCCTGACGGTAGATCAGATGACCAACCTGCGTCGTAAAGCGCGGGAAGGTGGTGTGTATCTCCGTGTTGCTAAGAACACCCTGGTGCGACGCGCAGTCGAGGGTACTCCGTTTGAATGCATGAGCGACGACCTTACTGGTCCGTTGTTGTTTGCTTTCTCTCAGGAAGACCCAGGCTCTGCGGCTCGCCTGGTCAAGGACTTTGCAAAAGAGAATGACAAGCTGATTGCCAAGATTGTTTCAATCGACGGCGAGACGTTTGACAGTACTGGTTTGGAGAAGCTGGCGAATCTGCCGACTCTGGATCAGGCTCGCGCAATGTTGCTTGGCTTGTTCAAGGCACCGGCCGAGAAATTTGTACGTACTCTGGCAGAACCGCAAGCGAAGTTTGTGCGTCTGTTGGCCGCGAAGCGCGATCAGCAGGAAGCTGCGTAATTCTGGCGTACCAAAAGATTTAATCGTTTTTAGGAGTAATCATAATGGCTGTTTCTCGCGAAGAAATTAAAGAAGCCCTGAGCCAGATGCCGGTAATGGATCTGGTTGGTTTGATCAATGAACTGGAAGAAGAGTGGGGCGTATCTGCTGCTGCTCCAGTAGCTGTAGCTGCTGCTCCGGGTGCAGGCGACGGCGCTGCCGCTGCTGAAGAGCAAACCGAATTTGACGTAATCCTGGCTGGTGCCGGATCAAACAAAGTATCTGCTATTAAAGCAGTTCGTGGTTTGACCGGTCTGGGCCTGAAAGAAGCTAAGGAATTGGTTGAAAGTGCACCAGCTCCTGTTAAGGAAGGCGTCAGCAAAGAAGAAGCCGAAGAAGCTAAGAAAACTCTCGAAGAAGCAGGTGCTTCTGTCGAGGTTAAGTAATTAGTTTCTCGCGCATCCGTTCGCGGATGGAAGAATTGGCTGGGGGCTTTTGCCTCCGGCCTTTTCCCGTTTGGTATCCATAAAGGTTGGCCTGCGGGAAGTAACTCTGGTGGTGAATGTGAAAGGGCCTGAGTGATCAGGTTGGCATCTAGGTTAGACACCCGAACACGTAAATACAAGTCGGGCGTTTTCAGATTCACCACTTACATATTGGCAGTTGTGTAACGAGGCGGCAACACACCATGAGCTATACGTTCACAGAAAAAAAGCGAATTCGTAAAGACTTTGGTCGACGTCAGGAGGTGCTCAAGGCGCCGTACTTGCTTTCGACCCAGATTGAGTCTTACAAACAGTTCTTGCAGGAAGGTGCAAAGGCCGACGATCGAATGGATCGCGGGCTGCACGGTGCCCTGAGTTCGGTATTTCCGATTCAGAGCTATTCCGGTAATGCGGAATTACAGTACGTTGACTATCGACTTGGCGAACCGCCATTCGACGTCAAGGAATGTAAACTGCGAGGTTTAAGCTATGGTGCGCCGCTGCGCGTCCTAGTTCGGCTGGTTATTTACGATAAAGAAAGTAAAGAGAAAAAAGTAAAGGAAATCAAAGAGCAGGAAGTCTATATGGGCGAACTGCCGCTGATGACCGATACCGGTACCTTTATCGTTAACGGTACAGAGCGGGTTATTGTTTCCCAGTTGCACCGCTCGCCAGGCGTATTCTTTGATCACGATAAAGGTAAGACGCACAGTTCTGGAAAGCTGCTGTATTCCGCGCGTGTGATTCCTTATCGTGGTTCTTGGTTGGACTTTGAGTTCGATCCGAAAGACTGCGTATTTACGCGTATTGACCGTCGCCGCAAACTGCCGGTGACCATTCTGTTGCGCGCGCTTGGTTACACCAACGAAGAAATGCTGGACATGTTTTTCGAGTCCAACTTCTTCAAGCTCAAAAAAGAAGGTGCCCAGCTAGAGCTGGTGCCTGAGCGTCTGCGCGGCGAGACAGCTTTGTTTGATATCAAAGCAGGCAAAGAAGTAATCGTTGAGTCTGGTCGTCGTATTACGGCGCGCCACGTACGCAAGCTGGAAAAGGAAGGCGTCGACAAGCTGGACGTGCCGGATGATTATCTGGTCGGCCGTATTCTGGCTAAAGACATTATCGATCCCGAGTCAGGTGAGCTATTGGCGGAAGCCAACGCGGAATTGACCGACGAGCACATCCAGGCGATGCGTGATCAAGGCGTTAAAGAGTTTTCAGCGCTTTACGTCAACGATTTGGATCGTGGCCCTTACATTTCGAACACGTTGCGTATCGACCCGACCACGAATCCGCTGGAAGCTCTGGTTGAAATTTATCGCATGATGCGTCCGGGTGAGCCGCCTACCAAGGAAGCTGCTCAAAACCTGTTCCATAACCTCTTCTTTACCGAAGAGCGATACGATCTGTCCTCTGTCGGTCGCATGAAGTTCAATCGTCGTGTTGGACGGGATGATGTATTGGGTCCCGGCATCCTTTATGACAGCAAGTATTTCTCAGATCGCTCGGACGAAGCCAGCAAAGCGCTGTTCGAACAGTATGGGGAAGGTATGTCCGATATCCTGGACGTACTTAACGTACTCATGGAAATTCGTAACGGCCGCGGGCAGGTTGATGACATCGATCATCTGGGTAATCGTCGTGTGCGTAGCGTCGGTGAGATGGCTGAGAACGTTTTCCGGGTTGGATTGGTTCGAGTCGAGCGCGCAGTACGCGAACGCTTGTCTCTGGCAGAAAGCGAAGGTTTGACGCCGCAGGAGCTTATCAACGCCAAGCCGGTGGCTGCAGCAGTGAAGGAATTCTTTGGTTCTTCGCAGCTGTCACAGTTCATGGATCAAAACAACCCGCTGTCTGAGGTGACACACAAGCGACGAGTATCGGCGCTTGGGCCAGGTGGCTTGACCCGAGAGCGTGCTGGGTTTGAGGTTCGCGACGTACATCCAACGCACTACGGTCGAGTATGTCCGATTGAGACCCCTGAAGGGCCAAACATTGGACTGATTAACTCGTTGGCCGTCTATGCGCGCACCAATGACTACGGTTTCCTCGAGACGCCTTACCGCAAGGTGAACGATGGCAAGGTGACGGATGACGTCGAGTACCTGTCTGCTATTGAGGAAGGCGAGTATGTGATTGCGCAGGCCAACTCCGATCTGACCAAGTCAGGCGAGTTTGCTGAAGAATTTGTTCCGTGTCGCTTCCAGGGTGAATTTACCCTTAAGGCGCCCATGGAAATTCAATACATGGACGTCTCGCCCAAGCAAATCGTGTCGGTTGCTGCATCGTTGGTTCCGTTCTTGGAGCACGATGATGCTAACCGCGCATTGATGGGGTCTAACATGCAGCGCCAGGCTGTGCCTGCCTTACGAGCAGACAAGCCGTTGGTTGGTACCGGTATGGAGCGCGTAGTGGCGCGAGATTCTGGTGTTACCGTTGTGGCCAAGCGTGGGGGCGTTATTGACGCAGTCGACGCGGGTCGAATCGTGGTTCGCGTTAATGCCGATGAAACTGGTAAGGATGATCCGGGCGTAGATATCTACTCTTTGATCAAGTATCAGCGTTCTAACCAAAACACCTGTATTAACCAGAAGCCGCTGGTACGCCCGGGCGACACCATTAGTTCTGGTGACATATTGGCTGATGGGCCGTCTACCGACCTAGGTGAGTTGGCTCTGGGTCAGAACATGCTGGTCGCGTTCATGCCTTGGAATGGCTACAACTTCGAGGATTCGATCCTGATCTCTGAGCGGGTAGCGCAGGAAGATCGGTTTACCACAATCCACATCGAAGAACTTTCCTGTGTCGCACGAGACACCAAGCTTGGGCCAGAGGAAATCACCGCAGATATTCCGAATGTAGGAGAGCACGCGCTTTCCAAGTTGGACGAGTCTGGCATCGTTTATATTGGTGCAGAAGTCAACGCGGGCGATATCCTGGTTGGTAAGGTTACGCCGAAAGGTGAAAGTCAGCTAACTCCAGAAGAGAAGCTGCTGCGCGCAATATTTGGCGAGAAGGCGAGTGATGTAAAAGATTCATCACTGCGTGTGCCACCTGGAATGGACGGTACCGTTATCGATGTCCAGGTCTTCACCCGCGACGGTGTGGAGAAGGACAAGCGTGCTATTCAGATCGAGCAGGACCAGCTTAAAGAAGTACGTAAAGATCTTGATGATCAGTTTCGTATTCTGGAAAGCGCCATCTGCAATCGACTGCAGGATATCCTTGAAGGCGAAGTTGCTGACAAGGGTCCGGGTCTGAAGAAGGGCGCCAAAGTAACCAGTGAATATCTGGAAGAACTGCCCAGAGAAGACTGGTTCAAGCTGCGCATGCGCGATGACAAAGTACAAGATCAGCTAGAGCAGTCTGGTGAACAGATTGCCAAGCAGAAAGATCTGTTTGAGAAACGCTTTGACGAGAAGAAACGCAAGATAACCGCCGGGGACGACTTGGCGCCGGGCGTTTTGAAGATGGTCAAAGTGTATCTCGCGGTTAAGCGCCGTATTCAGCCTGGCGACAAGATGGCCGGCCGCCACGGTAACAAGGGTGTTATTTCTGCCATTGTTCCTGTGGAAGACATGCCACACATGGAAGATGGTTCGCCGGTAGATATCGTGTTGAACCCACTCGGTGTACCTTCTCGGATGAACATCGGTCAGGTTCTCGAAACCCATTTGGGTATGGCAGCCAGAGGCCTTGGGCATCGTATTAAAGAGATGCTGGAAGAAGAGCGCAAAATGACTGAACTGCGTGGTTTCTTGGAAGAAATCTATAACAGTGACGTCAAGGGTCGGGTGAATTTGAAAGATTTCACTGACGACGAAGTGCTCGAAATGGCGGGTAACCTCAAGGGTGGTGTGCCAATGGCAACGCCAGTCTTCGATGGTGCACCAGAAACCGAGATTGTGAAGCTGCTGGAGTTGGCAGGATTGTCTGCTGATGGTCAGACCACGCTTTACGACGGACGGACTGGGGATGCTTTCGATAGGCGAGTAACCGTGGGCTATATGTACATGCTGAAGCTCAACCATTTGGTGGATGACAAGATGCATGCGCGATCCACAGGACCATACAGCCTCGTTACGCAGCAGCCTCTGGGTGGTAAAGCCCAGTTCGGCGGGCAGCGATTTGGGGAAATGGAAGTGTGGGCGCTGGAAGCATACGGCGCGGCTTATACCCTACAAGAAATGCTCACCGTTAAGTCTGATGACGTAAGCGGCCGAAACCAGATGTATAAGAGCATCGTGGACGGCAATCATCAGATGCTGGCGGGGATGCCGGAATCCTTCAATGTACTTGTGAAGGAAATCCGCTCTCTGGGCATAAACATTGAATTAGACGAAGACTAAGGCGAGGAGATCCTTCGGTGAAAGATTTACTTAATCTCTTCAACCAGCAGCGACAGCCGGTAGATTTTGATGCGATTCGCATCGGCCTGGCGTCGCCTGAGATGATCCGATCTTGGTCCTATGGCGAGGTCAAGAAACCGGAAACCATTAACTATCGAACCTTCAAGCCAGAGCGGGACGGATTATTCTGTGCTGCGATCTTCGGTCCGGTAAAAGACTACGAGTGCTTGTGCGGCAAATATAAGCGCATGAAGCATCGCGGCGTTGTCTGCGAAAAATGCGGCACGGAAGTCACGCTAACCAAGGTGCGTCGTGAGCGTATGGGGCACATTGAGTTAGCCAGCCCCGTTGCACACATCTGGTTCCTGAAGTCACTGCCTTCTCGCATTGGCTTGATGCTGGATATGACGCTGCGTGAAATCGAGCGCATCCTGTATTTCGAGTCCTTTGTGGTTATCGATGCAGGTATGACCACGCTAGAGCCTGGTCAGCTACTCAACGACGAGCAATATTTGGACGCGGTTGAAGAACACGGCGACGAATTTGATGCGCGCATGGGTGCTGAAGCGGTATTCGAGATGCTGCGCAACATCGATTTGAACAGCGAGCTCGTTAAGCTGCGTGAGGAAATAAACGCGACCAATTCGGAAACGAAATTGAAGCGACTTTCCAAACGCGTCAAGCTGATCGAGGCGTTTATCGAGTCAGGCAACCGTCCCGAGTGGATGGTAATGACCGTGCTGCCCGTGTTGCCGCCGGACCTGCGTCCGTTGGTGCCACTGGACGGTGGGCGTTTTGCCACCTCTGACTTGAACGATCTGTATCGTCGCGTGATCAACCGCAACAACCGTCTAAAGCGGCTGTTGGAGCTAAATGCACCTGACATTATCGTGCGTAACGAAAAGCGCATGCTGCAGGAAGCGGTTGACGCACTTTTGGATAACGGTCGTCGCGGTCGCGCGATCACCGGCACCAATAAGCGTCCGTTGAAATCGCTTGCTGACATGATTAAAGGTAAGCAGGGCCGATTCCGCCAGAACCTACTGGGTAAGCGAGTTGATTACTCAGGCCGTTCGGTAATCGTTGTTGGTCCAACCCTGAAGCTGCATCAGTGTGGCCTGCCGAAGAAAATGGCGCTTGAGCTGTTTAAGCCGTTCATTTTCTCCAAGCTACAACGCAGAGGGCTTGCTACCACTATCAAGGCTGCCAAGAAGCTGGTAGAGCGAGAGAGTGCGGAAGTCTGGGATATTCTTGAAGAAGTTATTCGAGAGCATCCTGTGATGCTAAACCGCGCGCCCACGCTGCACCGTTTGGGTATCCAGGCGTTTGAACCTGTGCTTATCGAAGGTAAAGCGATTCAGC
>CAZVYE010000134.1:0-6963 GCA_964630895.1 uncultured Gammaproteobacteria bacterium
TTCAGTTAGTCAGTGACCCTAAGGCGTTGGACTTGATTGATGGGACCGAAATTGACTTTGTGCAGCAAGGTCTCAATCGAGTATTCGCCTTTGATAATCCGAAGGTCACCGACGAATGCGGCTGTGGTGAGAGCTTTACCATTGCGTAGGGCAGAGCCCTAAATCGCTTGCTATTCGGTCGCGGTTTCACTAGAATCCGGCGGCTTGCTTTTCCGTGAGCGCGAAGCGCACGCCCGGTTAGGCTACAAATTACTCATCCTTGCTCTACTGTGATTGACGCGCAGAGGGCTATAACCGAGAGGAAATCACATGCGTCATTATGAAGTTGTGTTCCTGGTCCATCCGGATCAGAGTGAACAAGTTCCTGCCATGATCGATCGCTATCGCAAGCTTATTGAAGGCGGCGAAGGCATTATTCATCGAGTAGAAGACTGGGGCCGTAGACAACTGGCCTATCCCATCCAAAAGCTGGCAAAAGCTCACTACGTCATGCTGAACATTGAGTGTTCAAGTGAAGTATTGGAAGAGCTGGAGTCTGCATTCCGCTTTAACGATGCTGTATTGCGCAACCTGGTGGTTCGTCGCAATGAGGCAGTTACCGAAGATTCTTTGATGCTCAAGGGCAAAGAAGAGAAGTCATCGCGGCCTGAGCGCAAGGCCGAAGACCGTAACGATAAGTCGGATGACAGCAGTCAGGATGATGATTCTGAAGACACGAGCAAAGAAGAAAGCTCGGCTGACGAAGAAGAATAAGGATTAAGTATCATGGCAAGATTTTTTAGACGTCGTAAGTTCTGTCGTTTTACTGCCGAAAACGTCAGCGAAATTGATTACAAAGACCTGGCTACGCTAAAGCAGTACATTGGCGAGACAGGCAAGATTGTTCCCAGCCGTATTACCGGCACGAAGGCAAAGTACCAGCGTCAACTGGCTACCGCAGTAAAACGCGCTCGCTACCTGGCTCTGCTGCCTTACACGGACAATCACTAATAGATGAAATCGATTACCTCAGGTCGATACCTGGGGTAGTTGGCTGTAGTGCCAGCAAATGTTAGCGGAACTTGCCGATAGCAAGCGCCGATGGACCATCGCCCTGGTGGCTATGGGCCTGGTCTTTTTGCCGCTGCTGTTGTTCTCCGTAGCCGCCGTGACTTTAAGTACGCTGCGGCGCGGTTGGAAGGATGGCCTGTTCGTTCTTTTGATCGGGTGGGGCGCGGTACAGGTTATACACATCGTGTTGGTCCAGATGGCCAGTGAAACTGTC
The DNA here is from genome assembly GCA_964630895.1 of uncultured Gammaproteobacteria bacterium. Classification (GTDB taxonomy): domain Bacteria; phylum Pseudomonadota; class Gammaproteobacteria; order Xanthomonadales; family SZUA-38; genus CAZVYE01. The sequence continues at coordinate 1,265 of CAZVYE010000134.1, forward strand.
CGTCAAGAATGGTTACTCAATTCGCTGTATGGCCTCGCTTTACTGGCATGTGCACTGTTGATGGCATGGGTGTTACGTAAGACATCCAAACTCAACCTCGCAATATTGGCTGGAGTTTTGACGGCATTGGCCATGTTGATGGGCGCTGCGCTGGTATTTGGTGATAGTGCCCAATGGTGGCAAACGGTTCTTGGTCCCATGGTGGAAGCCTGGGAGGAGAGCCTGCGACAACAAGGCGTACCACCTGACCCAGGACTGCAATTTCAGTATGGGTTGGTAACGGGATGGTTAGTGGCCAGTTTATTTTTGCTGGCGATGTTCGGACTGTTTTTAGGGCGCTCTTGGCAGGCACGACTGGTAAATCCAGGTGGTTTCCAGCAAGAGTTTCACAGCTGGCGCCTGGGTATGCCGGCTTTGTACGCTACCGCAGTCATTTATGGCGTGGTTGCACTATGGCAAACAAATTTCGGATTGTGGGTGGCAATACTCGTCAATCTGGTGTGGGTGGTGCAGGGTATCGCAGTCATCCATTGGCTTGTAAGACGTCACAAATTAAATCGCGCCTGGTTGGTGGCATTTTATGTGACGCTGGTTGTTGGTTTAGCTTCGCCTCTGATCGTGTTGATCGGCGTGCTGGGGCTGCTGGCAAATATACCGTTTTTCGCGGGCTTATTGAGTCCGCGGGGTGATTCAAACACTGAGGCCAAGTAGGCCACAGCGGTTTAATGGCCCTTTTGAGCACCGGTTACGAACTGGGAAAGAAATCATGGAACTCATACTGTTACAAAACGTACAAAACTTGGGCAACCTGGGCGACAAAGTAACTGTCAAGCCGGGTTATGGACGCAATTACTTGGTGCCGCAGGGCAAAGCAGTCCCGGCGACAAAGGCCAATTTGGAAGCCTTTGAGCAGCGCCGCGCTGAATTGGAAGAAGCAGCGGCAGAGCGCAAGGCAGCTGCAGAAGCACGCCGTGATGCAGTGCATGGTCAGACAGTGACCATCAACGCGAACGCGAGCAGCGAAGGCAAGCTATACGGCTCCATCGGGACCCGTGAAATTGCAAATGCTTTGACCGATGCGGGCTATCCGACTGAGAAAGCAGAAGTTATTCTCAGCGAAGGCGCCATACGCGAAGCCGGCGAATACGAGATTGATCTGCAGTACTACGCAGAAATTGATTGTAACTTTAAGCTGGTTATCGTCGGCGAAGAAGTCTGATTTGACCCGAGCTTCGGCTCGGATCGCATCCAATCGCATCGATCAGCCTGGTCTTTCTATGTAAGGACCGGGCTGTTTTCGTTTCTTAATCATGGCGATTGTAGTGACGCAGACGGAATAAAGCGGGCAAATTGCTACCAACTCGCCCGATCAACTTTTCTTCGGCATGTTTCGTGCTAAATTGAGCGCCCTCTACTGTTACTGATTTGAGAAAGTATGTCTGCAATCGCGCCCCAACCTCGTTCCACTGATTCGGTAAAAGTCCCGCCCAATAGCGTTGAAGCGGAGCAGTCGGTGTTGGGTGGGCTAATGCTGTCTTCAGAAGCCTGGGACAAGGTTGCTGACGTGCTGGTTGAAGACGATTTCTATCGCAACGATCACCGCTACATTTTCCGCGCGTTGGCAGAGTTGCAAAGTAAGGGCAGGCCGTGTGATGCGGTTACTGTTGGCGAATGGCTGGAAAGTAATGAGTTGCTGGATAAGGCAGGCGGAGTCGTTTACGTAACCGAATTGGCAAACAACACGCCTGGCGCCAGCAACATCATGGCCTACGCGGATATTGTGCGTGAAAAGTCAGTGCTGCGTCAGTTGATTCAGGTGAGTCATGAAATTGCGGAGTCAGGCTATCGGCCGGAAGGTAGAAGCGTGCATGATTTGCTGGAAATGGCAGAAAAGCATGTCTTCGATATCCGCGAGAAAGGCGCGCGCAACCAAGCAGGCTTCGTGTCCATCAAAGAAGGGGTGCGCCAGGCTTTTGAAGCCATAGAGTTCCTTACTGGGGTGGAAGGAAGTATTACCGGCCTGCCTACGGGTTTTGATGACTTTGATCAAAAAACCGCAGGCTTGCAAAAGACCGATTTGATCATTGTGGCTGGTCGACCAGCCATGGGTAAAACCACGTTCGCCATGAATATCGCGGAAAACGCTGCAATCGCGACAGAAGGCACCGTAGCGGTGTTCAGTATGGAGATGGCGGCACAACAGCTCACCATGCGCATGCTGTCCTCATTAGGCCGCATCAACCAGCAGCGGCTGCGCACCGGTAATCTGTTGGACGAGGATTGGCCCAGGCTCAGCATGGCCATGAATATGCTGGGTCAAACCAAAATATTTGTAGATGAAACCCCGGCGCTTTCCCCCACTGAGCTTCGAGCTCGATGTCGCAGGCTCAAACGTGAGCACGGCTTAGATTTGGTGGTAATTGATTACCTTCAGCTGATGCAAGTGCCAGGAAAAAACGAGAATAGAGCCACAGAAATATCAGAGATATCGCGTTCACTAAAGGCTCTGGCAAAAGAACTACAGGTCCCCGTCGTGGCACTTTCGCAACTCAATCGAAGTTTAGAACAACGCCCCAATAAGCGCCCGGTAATGGCGGACCTGCGCGAGTCTGGCGCTATCGAGCAAGATGCAGATCTCATTGTGTTTATTTATCGGGATGAGGTCTATAACGAAGACACGCCGGATAAGGGTAAGGCAGAAATTATCATCGGCAAGCAGCGAAATGGCTCCACCGGCATGGTGCCCCTGGCGTTTCTGGGTCAGTTTACGCGCTTTGAAAACTTCTCTCATGACAATTACATGATGGAGTAGATGAGCGGTGATGAATCGCGGAACCTGCGCAGTAATTGATCTGGGCGCTTTGCGTCATAACCTGCGTGTTATTCGACAACATGCACCCGGCAGCAAAGTGCTGGCGGTGGTAAAAGCCAACGCTTATGGACATGGGTTGGAGCCAGTGACCCGAGCGCTGCCTGATGTGGATGGCTTTGCCGTAGCGACCCTGGAAGAAGGGCTGGCGCTGCGCGCTGCGGGCGTCTTTCAGCCCATTGTGCTCATGGAAGGCGTTCTGGCAAGTGAATACCTCAATGATGTCGCGGCCAAAAATCTGGATCTGGTAATCCATTCAAATTTTCAGCTCGAAGCGCTTGAGTCGGCCAGTTTGCCAGCGCAGAGCATTCGCGTCTGGCTCAAAATTGACACCGGCATGCATCGTCTGGGTATTCGCGCCAGTGATGCGTCTGCGGCTGTTGCGCGGCTCAGAGCATTGTCCTGCGTGAAGCACGATATTGTGTTGATGAGCCATCTGGCAAACGCGGATGACCTTGATGACGATATGACACTGCGTCAGATCGAGCGCTTTCAACAGTTGCAAAAGCAAACCAGTCTTGTCCAAACCAGCCTGGCTAATTCAGCCGGTGTGTTCGGTTGGCCAGCCAGTCAGTATGACTGGGTTCGCTGTGGACTAGCCCTGTATGGCGCTTCCCCAATATTGGGGAAGACATCCCAGGATCTGGGCTTGCGCCCGTGTATGACCCTGAAGGCCCGAATTATTGCGGTGCAAGACTTAGAGGCCGGTGCGGCAATTGGTTATGGCGGTTCATTTCGATGTTCAGAGGACATGCGAGTGGGTGTGGTCGGCATCGGTTACGGCGATGGCTATCCGCGTCATGCGGGCAATGGCGCGCCTGTATTGATTCATGGCCATCACTGTCCCATTGTGGGGCGCGTATCAATGGATATGATTTCGGTGGATTTGTCCAAGGTGGATGACGCTCAGGTGGGCGATGAGGTGGTGCTTTGGGGAGAAGGGCTGCCAATCGAGCTGGTTGCACAGCATGCCGAAACCATTCCATACGAATTGATGTGCGCGATCACGTCACGGGTTTCCTGTCAGGTCGTTTCGGCGCCGTTGGAAACCATGCCTGACATGCTGGCCGAAACGTCACCATAGTTCATCTGAAAAATCCCGTCTCGCTACATACCAACTTATAGCCCCCGATCCTTGTTCCATCTTCGGTTAAACTAGCTGCTTGGTTTGAATGGAAGTGGTTGTACATGCGCTCCGAGCGTCCCCAAGACAGTTCTATCATTGGCGAGTCGCCAGCATTTTTATCTGTTTTAGAGCAGGTCTCTAAGGTAGCCCCGCTATCTCGACCAGTATTGATAATTGGCGAACGCGGCACCGGCAAAGAATTGATTGCATCGCGGTTACATTTCTTGTCAGATCGATGGGATCAGTCATTTGTTACCTTGAATTGTGCCGCGCTTGCAGAGAGCGTGCTGGAAAGCGAGTTGTTCGGACACGAGGCGGGTGCCTTTACCGGAGCAACAAAGCAACGCAAGGGCCGGTTTGAGCTCGCGAATGAAGGCTCATTATTTCTGGATGAGCTGGCAAATACGCCGCAAAGTGTGCAAGAAAAGATTCTCCGTGTAATTGAATATGGTGTGTTTGAGAGAGTCGGTGGCAGCCAGGAGGTGCATACGGATACGCGTATCATCGCGGCGACCAATGAAGACCTTCCGAAGCTGGCCGAGGAGGGCAAGTTTCGCGCAGATTTACTGGATCGATTGGCATTTGACGTGATTACCGTGCCGCCGCTGCGGTGTCGCATTGAAGACATCATGCCGCTAGCGGAGCATTTCGCTCGTCGCATGAGCGCGGAGCTTAACCGCGACCTGTTCGCGGGTTTCTCCCAGTCTGCGCAAGATGCGCTGTGCCAATATGAGTGGCCGGGAAATGTACGGGAACTTAAGAACGTTGTAGAACGCGCTGTCTATCGTAATGACGACGCAAATGATCCCATTAACGATATTGTGTTTGATCCCTTCGATTCGCCGTTTCGACCGTCAGAAACCGACTGCGCAAATGCTGACGGTTCCAGCAACAGTCGTCGGCCCAGCGCCAGTAGACCACTGGATTTTCGCGAAACCGTAGCGCAGATAGAGATTGCGCTTATTGAAGAAGCCATGGTCGCCTGTAAACATAACCAGCGCAAAGCAGCCGAACATTTGGGCATGACCTACCATCAGCTCCGCGGCTACCTTAGAAAGTACGAGCTGGTAGGCAACGATTAGTCCCTGGCGATCACTTTGTCCAGAATACTTCGTAGCGACTACTTCGTAGTGACTACTTCGTAGCGACTAGTCACCAATTCATATTGAGTTGATAATAAAGAAAACAGCAGGGACGCAGTATGGCCAAGGTTAAAACCCAATATGGTTGCTCGGAATGCGGGGCCGTAAGCCCAAAATGGGCCGGGCAATGCACCGAGTGCCTGGCGTGGAATACCTTAGTTGAGCAAAAGCCCGTAGAGAACAAGCCCACGCGTGGCGGGCGCTTTGCCGGATATGCTGGCGTAGACGCAGGAGATGTTGCAGATCTGTCGTCGGTGGGTGCAGAAGACGATCCTCGGCACGCCACTGGCTTGGACGAATTGGACCGTGTCCTGGGTGGCGGGCTGGTCACGGGATCGGTTGTCTTAATTGGTGGAGATCCAGGGATTGGTAAATCCACGCTGCTGCTTCAGGTGATGGCCAAGATGGCTGGTCGCGTGGACGCACTGTATGTAAGCGGCGAAGAATCTCTTAAGCAACTGGCGCTGAGGGCGCGGCGCTTGGGATTGACCGAGCAGGGCATTCGTTCGGTTGCCGAAACGCAGGTTGAGCGGATATTGGCCACCGCACACGCGGAGCAGCC
>CAZVYE010000134.1:7063-9373 GCA_964630895.1 uncultured Gammaproteobacteria bacterium
GTGAGTAATCCATCGGCTATCTTCTTAAGCGGATCTCGCGAAGCCGTGCCGGGTAGCGTGGTCATGGTCACTCGAGAGGGTACCAGGCCGATGTTGGCAGAAATACAGGCGCTGGTAGACAGCAGTCATTTGGCCAATCCCAGGCGGTTGGCGGTTGGTATGGATCAACAACGATTAGCCATGCTGCTGGCCGTGTTACATCGTTCCGGTGGCATGATGGTGGCCGACCAGGATGTGTTCGTAAACGCCGTAGGCGGCCTGCGCATCAGCGAAACAGCCAGTGACCTCGCACTAATTATGGCAGTGGCGTCGAGCCTCAGTGAGCGCGCGTTGCCGCGAGACTGGGTGGTTTTTGGAGAGGTTGGACTGGCCGGTGAAGTACGCCCTGTTTTCAACGGCGAGGAGCGTTTGCGCGAGGCAGCCAAACAGGGGTTCAAAACCGGTATTGTTCCTGCAGGTAATGCGGGCAAGGGCGTCAAAATTGATGGTATGGATCTGAAACCGGTGCGGCGCATGGAGGATGCAATTCAGATTCTGAAAAATGCCTGATTTGGAAAGTGGTCAGCTACAAGTGTCCCAACGAGGAAAGCTCGCGTTCAAGTAACGAGGGGTCGCCCAAATTCCACTCTACGAGGCGTTTAAGGCGACTAAAGCTATCCATATCAATGCGGTCCCAGGTAAAGCCAATCGCATCTTCTTCAATTCGGGCTATTTGCCCTGTCATGCTGATAACCAATCCAGAATCGAGACGAATTTCCAGGCGGCAGCGTTGCGCCATGTCACCATCCCAATCATTTGGTTTGAATATTAGAGCTCCCTTAAGAGATGTGTCTATCAGATCCACTTCCCACATTTGGGATTTGGAGAACAGATACACGGTTCCGTCCACTGGAAAGCGAGTAAACCCACGTTTCTCCTGAAAATTTCCCTCAGTCAAACACTTAGCCCCCAGCCACGTTTAATTTTAGTATAGACCGATGAAATAAAAATGTTAATCGTCTGCCAGGTCACGTCGCGCCGCAACCTCTACGGATTTGATCATATTATCCTGCGTTTCCTGAATCGTCATTTTGAGTCCATCGATGATCAGTGAGGTGCCAGGTCTTGGGAAAGTTTCCAGCTGCTCCAGGATCAAACCATTCAGTGTGACAGCGCCATCTGTTTCCAAATCCCAGCCCAGGCGTCTATTCACATGCCGGATGTTTTCCGCTCCGTCGATGATGAGCGTGCCGTTGGGGCCGGACCGAATGCTGCGAACACGCTGTTTGGGCTCCGTGGTAAATTCACCAACGATCTCTTCCAGGATGTCGTCCAATGTAAGCAGTCCCTGGATATCACCATATTCGTCAACGACCAGGCCCATGCGGCGTTCGCGGCTTTGGAATTCTAGAAGCTGTTGGGGCAGGGTGGTGGTTTCTGGAATGAAGTAAGGTTTGCGTGCGGCTCGGCGCAAGCTTTCATGGGTAAGAGAGCCCTTGGCCAAGCGAGAAATTACCGTGCGGACGTGCAAGATGCCGATCACATTGTCGATGTCACCATCGATCACTGGCAGTCTGGTATAAAAGCTGTTGGTCAGCTGGGACAGAATTTTTTCCCATTCTTCGGCCAGATCCAGGCACAGCATTTCATTACGCGGCACCATAACGTCCTCTACCGTAGCGTGCTCCAGATCCAAAATGTTGAGCATCATTGAGTGATACTCGGCTTCGGTCTTCTGGCTGGACTCAGAGACAATTGTGCGTAGTTCTTCGCGAGTGATTTGTTCTACGCTGTCTTTGCCATGCACGCCAAATGGACGCAGCAATAAATTGGCTGCGACGTTGATCAGTACCACAAACGGGTAGCAGACAATGGCAATGACGCTCAATGGCCGCGCTACTGGGATTGCAATGCTTTCCGGATGGAGTGCTGCCCAGGTTTTTGGCGCTACCTCAGAGAAAATCAGCACAATCACAGTAAGGATTAATGGACTCCAGTACACACCGGCGTCACCCGCGATTCGCAAAGCAATGATGCCTGCCAGCGTGGCCGCAACGATATTTACCAGGTTGTTGCCAAACAAAATGGTGCCTAGCAGGCGATCTGGGCGCAGCAGCAGCCGCTGAACAATTTGCGCCCCCTTGTGCCCTTCGTTGGCTAAATGTCGTAAACGATAGCGATTGATCGCCATCAGTGCGGTTTCAGAGCTTGAGAAAAATGCAGAAAGAACCAGCAGGATACCGAGCCAAATAAACAGCACGGTAAGTGATATGTCGTTCAAGAGTGGTTGCTCAGGCGTTTCTTGGACTACCTGAATAATTAAGCCATGAC
>CAZVYE010000135.1:0-1567 GCA_964630895.1 uncultured Gammaproteobacteria bacterium
ACACTCTGGACATTGGTCATCGTACAGGTGGCGTATCGAGCCGGACGCTATGGGCTAACAAAACCTGGTCGGGAAATGCTGTGGACGGTACTACCTCGCGAGGCCAAGTACAAAGCCAAACCGTTCTTAGACGCAGCGGTATACCGAGGTGGAGACTTGCTAAGCGGCTGGGCCTATACCGGCTTGGCCGCACTTGGCCTGTCGCTAGGTGCAATTGCTCTGACTGCCGCCCCGGTTGCCGCAGTATGGGCGCTTTTGGGATTTGGACTAGGGAAGAAACGCGAAGACCTTGCTGCACGCTCCGCTTCAGTTTCAACTGACCCTGCGCAGTCCCAGGATCAAGCATAAGGATCAGGCACAGTTCAAACTGCTCATTAATTTACGCTCCGGGAGGGAGAATTCATGCGTATTAAACGACGTTCTATCTTAAAGGCCACAGCTGCGGCCGGCGCTCTCAGCGTGCTACAGCCGAGTCATCTATTTGCCGATGGGCACCGTTCTGCTGCTGCTTTGAATATTTTGTTTCTGGGTGGCACCGGATTTATCGGTCCACACATGGTTCGTGAAGCGCTAGCGCGCGGTCATAACGTGACGTTATTTAATCGCGGTCGGCGTAACCGAGACCTGTTTCCTGAGCTAGAGCTGCTGGTCGGTGATCGCAATAGTGAGTACGAGGCACTAGAGGGGAAAACATGGGATGTGGTGATTGATACGTCCGGCTATATACCTCGGCACGTGGAGGAATCAGCTAGTATCTTATCCGAAGCCGTCAACCACTACTTATTCATATCGACGGTCGCAGTTTATGCTGAGCACAAAGGAAAAATTGCGGTCACGGATGCATTGGCGACATTGGATGACCCCACAATAGAACAAGTTACCGGTGAAACCTACGGCGCACTCAAGGCGTACTGCGAAGGCAAAGTACTAGATCATTTTCCAGAGCGACACACCATTCTGCGTCCAACGTACATTTGCGGCCCTGGCGATCATTTGGACCGATTTATTTATTACATCGATCAACCCATGCATAGCGAACGTGTTCCTGTACCTGGTCCACAAGATGCCCCCATAAGCTACGTTGATGTTCGTGATCTCGCACAGTTCACCATCCGCGCTTTGGAAAACAAGGTCTTTGGTGTTTTCAATATGGCCAATTTCCCTGGCGAGGCAACGATCAGCGATCTGATGCACCACTCGCTCAAAGCCAGCGGATCCGAATCTGAGATTGTCTACATACCGCCTGCATTCCTGGAAGCGCAAGGATTGGAAGGTGGTTTCCCGATGTTCCCAAACCCAGCAGAATATTCTCCCAGATATGATATTGACGCGGCACTGAGCCATGGTTTGCACCAGAGCCCCCTGTCTTCCACCGTGCAGGCCACATATGACTGGTGGCAATCACAGCCAATAGCGCGACATCACAGCATGCGGAAAGTGCTGCCCTTAGATACCCAGCGCAAGTGGTTAGCTGCTTACGAGGAACGCGCATGATTTTTCTCAAAAACCCTAATGTATGGACGCTGACCGTGCTTCTATTGATGGTTAGTCCATTTGTCCTGGCCGA
>CAZVYE010000135.1:1667-9283 GCA_964630895.1 uncultured Gammaproteobacteria bacterium
TCACCATACGTAAAATCATCCGGGAAACCCTGGAGCTCAATCAAGACCATCCGTTTAGCTACAGTCGTGAAGAACTAATTGGATTAATCGATGAAGAGTGGAACAAGCTCTATCAAACCGGTCCCAAAGCCGAACCCCAAGCCGCAACCAAGGATTAGTGCGAAGTAATTAAAGCGGAGAATCAAGCAGCTGCGCTCTTACCGGAAGAGCGCAGCCTCATTGTTAATCTAATTTGCCGACTCTGGCGTCTCCACGTTTGCGTTTGCGCGCACCGGCACCTTGCCCACCGGCGCCTTAACCCAGCGCACCATGTCTTTGATGGAAGGCGGTTTGCCCGTCATTAACACACCAATGCGGAATACCTTGGCTGCTGCCCAAATGGCAAACGCCACTGTAACCAACAGCAGCAGCGTGGTCAGAATATATTCCCACATGGGCACGTTCCCCGCTGCACGGTTCATCATCACAAACGGCGTGAACGGCGGCACGTATGACAGCACGGTAGCCAATGTCCCATTTGGATCTTTGGCGATGGGAATCATGGCAAACAAGGGCACCATCAACAGCAACACAATGGGAGACTGCAGGTTTTGCGCCTCTTTCAACGTATTACACACAGAGCCGATGGCCACCAGGATTGCTGCATAAAGTAGATACCCCAGCACAAAGTAGACCACAAAAGACACCAGATATGCTGGGTCGCCCAAAATGAAACCAAAATCCATATTGATACCGCTTCCGGCCAACACTTTTGGCGCGATCATCACAGCCAAAGCGAGAAACCCAATCCACGTAAGGACCATGGTGAGCCCTGTTGCAGCAATCCCCAGGATCTTGCCAAACATGAGCTGGACCGGTGATACCGAAGACAGCAGCACCTCCATGAGCCGATTACTCTTCTCCTCAATGGTGTTGGAAAGTAACATCTGCGACACCGTGAAAATCGATAGCCAAAGCAGGTAGACAAACGCCGCCGGCGCACCCTGGCGCAGGCGATCATTAACCGTAACCTCAGCCTCCTCACCTGTTTCAGATAGCTTGACCGACTCGAACTGAGCTTCGGCCGCCAGCCATTGGGCTAACTCCGCATCTACGTCTCGAGCCTCCATCCGACGCTCCCGCAGTTCCGCCTGAGCATAGCCTCTAAACCAACGTTTTAGATCATTATCGGTCAGATTTGTGGACACGTAACGATTGTCTGAAGGGTTGTTGAGCGGATCAGCTCCAATTGCGAAATAAGCAAAGACTTCGTCGTCCAAAACAGCCTGATTCAGTGCCTCGCTGGTAGTTCCCGCATCAACTCGCTCAAATTGCGCTCGCGACAGCCCGACATCCAAATCTCGAGCATCTTTGGAGTTTAGACCACGCCACCAGTCTACGGCCCACTCTTGCGCTGTGCCATTAACACCGGCGAGGAGGCTTCCCATGCCAGGAGAAACGTCGGCGAATTGCTCAGGTACCTTACCCGCAAGCTCCGCTTCGCGTCCCAGTCCGGCGACAACTCTTTCGAAGTCATCCGCCATTGCACGACGCTCTACCGCCTCCAGCATCCAGCCAGATTCGTCTATGACCGCATACTTGCGCGCGTCTTTAGTCTTCTCAAGGAATATAGGTACTGCAAATGCAGCAACAAGAATCACGGGCAAAATAAGCAGGCCAATCCAGAACGCTTTGGTACGTACATTCTCAAGCCATTCCCGGCGCGCAACCAAATAGACCTTATTACTCATCGGATTGACCTCCTACAGCGCGAAAGAACACTTCGTGCAAAGACGGCTCGCTGATATCAAATCGTCGAATTTTTACTCTTGGCACCAGATACTCCAATAGCGATTGGGAATCCACGTCGGGCTCCATGAAAATTTCTGCGCGCTTGCCGGTATCATTTACTCGAGCAATGCCCGGGGCACTCCGGACCACGTCGCTATCCCCTTCGTACTCCAGCACGATACCCTTGTCATGGCTACCACGAACCTCAGGCACGGTTCCGTCCAGAATCTTTTTACCCTTGTTTATCAATACGATGGAATCGCAGAGTTCTTCGGCCTGCTGCATGATGTGGGTTGAGAAAATAACCGTGATGCCAGATTTGCGCATATCCAGAATCAGGTCGCGCATCAGCTCAATATTGACCGGATCCAGACCAGAGAAAGGCTCGTCCAGAATCACCATCTCAGGACCGTGGATGATGGTGCCTAGAATTTGCACCTTTTGCCCCATCCCTTTGGAAAGCGCCTCACACTTGGTGTGATAGTGCTGCCCCAGGCCGTAGCGATCCAGCAACTCTGTGGCCTTGGCTACCGCGGTCTTTGCGTCCATGCCTTTGAGTCGGCCGAAATAGACCAGTATTTCCCCGGCCGTCATTTTCTTGTAAAGACCTTTTTCCTCGGGCAAGTAGCCCAAACGGTCTTTGACCGCCTCCGCGTTTGACTCACCGAGCACTTCAATATCTCCCTCATCGGGATACAGAATGCTCATAATCATACGGATCGTCGTAGTTTTCCCCGCGCCGTTTGGCCCAAGAAACCCATAAATACTCTGACGTGGAATATCCAAATCTATATTGTCTACGGCAACAAACTTGCCGTAGCGTTTGGTAACACCACGCAAACGCAATGCGGTCATGTTAGATTTTTCACATTTCGGGAAGAGCGGCGATTCTAGCAACATTCACGCCGTTAAAAATGTATCTTTGGTCAGGTTGTGTCGGTTATTGCCCCAGATTACGTAAATAGTAACAACAACCAACAATCGGAAATGGGAAGACAATGCATACACTATACAAACGACTCGGCGGTGCCGAGGCTCTGGAAGCAGTGGTCGAACAATTTTATCGAATGGTGATGGCCGACACACGGATAAAGCATCTATTTAAGAATTCTGACATCGAAAAACTCAAAGCCCATCAGGAGCGTTTTCTCACATATGCCACCGGTGGTGCTGCATATTATTCTGGCAGAACAATGCAGCGTGCTCACCACCGCCTGGTACAGGATCACGGACTAAATGACGGGCACTTTGACGCGGTAATTGACAATCTTCGCGGCGCATTGCGATCGCTGGATGTACCAACAGATCTAATTGAAGAGGTTTGTGAGTTGGCCAATTCCGTCCGCGATGACGTACTCGGCAGGCGCACACCAAATCTAGCGCAGACTGCTTGATGTGATCGCCAGAAAGTAAATCAGACTATCCTCGGCGAAATGGGATCTTGGTACCTGGTGGCCGCTTGGCAATCCATTTAGTAAATTTCATGATATCTGGCGCGGCCGCCAGTTTTTCCAACGTATCGTATTGATCTACCAACTCTTTATTGGAATAGCATATATGGATGTTGGAATGACACGGTCGGCAAACCCATGCAACTCGATTGATCATCTCCTCTTTCTCGAACTCCTTTTGAGTCCGCCTCTTATTGTGTCTGGATCTCGGAATAAGGTGATGTTTGGTTAGCGGCTCACCTGTTCGTTCACAGAGCATGCATTGCTCGGACTCAGATTCATCGCTCACGTAGCTGTCGTTCATTTCGCATTTATAGCACGTTGATAGTGGTCATTTCAGCGGATTGGAGGCGCCAAAGTCGCGCGAGGCAGATTGGCACCCGACCTGGCGAAAAGCAAACTTAACTGCCAGACAAATCACCCATGTGACGAGATTTCTGCGCGAGCCTGGTAACTGGTAACTGTGAACCAATCACTATGAGCACGGATCAGGTTTCAGGTATGCTCTTTTGCCAAACAGAAACTTCGGAAAGGGTTGCCCGTGGAGTCAGAGTCAACCGCTGTGCTGATTGCACGCAGTAAGCGTGGCGATGATGCCGCGCGAAACAATCTGTTTGAGAAGTGCGCCCAAAAGCTGGAAAGCTGGGCCCACGGTCGCTTACCACCGTATGCCAGAGATATTGCCGACACCCAGGACCTGGTCCAGGTAACACTGATGCGCGCGCTAAATCGGCTGGACCAGTTTGAAGCAGATGGAACGGGGTCTTTTATGGCCTATTTGCGTCAAATTCTGCTAAATCGAGTCAAAGAAGAGCTGCGCAGAGCTGGACGTAGCCCAGATACCACCGAAAAGATAGAAATCAAGGATCAGGACAGCGGACTGAGCGCCCAGCTACAGCAGTGGCAAACCCTGGAGCGCTATGAATCAGCTTTGCAAAACCTGTCCGACCGATCTCGCGATGCCGTCGTTTTGCGATTAGAATTTGGCATGGCGTACGCAGAGATTGCCCAAGAATTGTCTGCGCCCTCCCCTGACGCAGCCCGAATGATCGTCTCGCGGGCACTACGTAAACTCGCTCAGTCCATGCATGGTTTGGAAGGGCATGCCTGACCAAAGTTGGCTAGATCGCCTCAGTCTGGCCATCGCCGACGGGAGCGATACCCTGCCGCGCCCCGATACTGAGAGAGACGGGGAATCGGCCGCCGATTCCGGTGAAGCAAAGTGTCTAGAAGAGATTGCGCAATTGGGGCGGCTGTTCTCCCAGGCTATGACACCCAATCAAACCGATGCGCTTGTCTGCCCGTTTCGCTGGGGGCGCCTGCAGGCAAGCGAGATTATTGGATCGGGAAGCTTTTCCACTGTATATCGGGCAGAAGACCCCGTTTTGCGGCGTGACGTTGCGCTCAAGCTATATCGCACTGACGGCTTCCAGCTGGATTCGCAGGAGCTCATCAATGAGGCTCGACAACACGCACAGGTAAGGCACCCACGCGTGCTGGCCATTCACGGCGCAGATGTGGAAGATGGTGTGGCAGGCTTTTGGATGGATTTGCTGCAAGGCCATAACCTCGCCGAGTTCGTCGCGGATCACGGGACGTTACCACAATCTAAGTTGCTGCAACTGGCGTCAGACTTGATCGCTGGACTTGGTGCCGTGCATGAAAAAGGCATCGTGCACGGCGATTTGAAGCCAGCAAATGTTTGGATTGAGCCCAATCATCGTGCGCTGCTAATGGATTTTGGCGCGGCCCAAGACGTCAGCTCTGACCAACCCATGCGGTTTGGCACTCCGTTGACTATGGCACCTGAGCTATTTGAAGAAGGAACCCCCTCTACCGCAGCAGACATCTATGCATTGGGGACCCTTCTTTGGTTTGCCGCAACCGGCAAATATCCCATATACGGAAAGAATTTCGCCAAACTTAAGCAGGTCCATCGGAGTCGGATTACGCCCAGCAGCGGCGACCTGTCAAGCGATCTGCCCCGTTCACTGCGTGATCTTATCCTGTCCATGCTCAGCCGAGACCCGACGTTCCGACCCGAACTCAATGAGATTGGCCAGGCCATCATAGACATTGAACAAGCCCCCCATCGGCGATTCAAGCGATTTGCCGTGGCTGGTGTAATAGCCTCGCTAACACTGGGTCTGGTTGCATCACTCTGGTTTCTTAACCAGACCCGCCAAGCCAAGCTAGCTGCCGAACTGGAGCTACAGCGAAATGAAGAAATCTCGGGCTATTTGCGGGCTATCATCGAACAACCGCAAACATTCAGACAAGGCCGCAATGTCACCATCGCCGAGGGCATCAGAGCACTTGCTCCACGCATGCAAACCGCGTTGCTCAATGATCCAATAGGGCGCGCCATGTTGCTGGGCGCATTGGGCGATACAACGGCGTCTTTGGGGGAATACGATTTAGGACGAAAGTGGCTCATCGAAGCAAAAACGCTGTTAGAAGAACAGGGCAAAACCGACAGCACGAAATATCGCCATGCCGTTCGTGCATTAGCCGGACTGGAAGGCGATGAGCTCGATTACGCAGCAGGTATCGCGTATCTGGACAGCGAGTCTAAGCCATTTCAATTGCCCCCGAATGTCAGAGACGACGACTTGCTGGATGCCGCCATGCTAGCGACCTTATATAGCGCGGCGGGCAATCACGACCGCGCAATGGAACTGGCGACGGCAGCAAACCAAGCACTCAAAGACTTTGAATTTGTGCGCGCTGACGATCATTTACTGGTATCTCAGGCGCTCACACGCAGTTTGGGGGCAGCAAATCAGCATGAACTGGCGGTTGCCACGGCACAAGAAGGGATAGCCTGGGCACAACGCAATGCATTACCTGAAAGGCATGGTAAAACCATCGTGCTGAGAGAATCCATGGTGGCAGCACTCATTCCGCTTGGTCGCCTGGAAGAAGCCGAGCTTGCGGTGGACAAAAATCTGCAAATATTGAACGCATGGCTTGGACCAAACGATTCGGCCACGGCCAGGAATGAAAACCTGAAGTCCATCACGCTGGTCAACGCGGGACGCTACCAGGAAGCGGCAGAGCTCATGGAGACACTTTACGCCAAGGTGCAGGCACAACAATCGCTTCCAGAAGCGCAAGTCGATGGACTGATAAATAACCTGGCAAATGCTTACAAGGAAATTGGTCGGGCGCCAGAGGCTTTGGACCTGTATCGCCAATTACAAACCCGTGCCGCAACAGAGTATGGCCAAGCGCACCCGCAGTATCTGATGGTTTCCAGCAATATCGCGGAGACTCTGGTGGATATGGGACGATATTCCGAAGCCAGGGCAGCGGCTGAACATACCATGCAGTTAGACCAACAGGTTTTCGGAGACGAACATCCCTATACCAACCACGCACGTACCATGCTTGGGGCTGCGCTTACCGGACTCGGTGAACTAAATGAGGCGGAAAGCCTGCTGCGAAAAGCGCAGGGGCACATGTTGAATTTTATGGGGCCGCAAAGCCCGTTGTACGTTCAAACCAGTGTCAAGCTTGCGCAGAACCTGCAATCGCAAGCCCGTGCTGCAGATGCCTCAAAGTTAGCGCAACAAATAATTGAAGAAGCAGGTGACGCGCTGGGAGCGGACCATCCCTACATTGCCAAGCTGCGGGATATCACCATTGCCCCGTAGAAAAATTCTCAGTTCGGCGACGAGCGTATTGTTTCTAGAGTGGTCCGCGCCGCCTCTGAACGAGTGCAAACTCGTGTAGCAATCTTTCCCTCTGGCAGGAAAACATAGTAAGTATGGCTCAGGCCAACTATCAGCGGTATTGAGTTCGGTACCAAGCAGTGTCAACAGCAGACTACAACATTGCCGAAATTCAGGTGCAACCGGACCACGGTCGCTTGATAAGCCCAAATGGAGCGGCCAATCTCGAACCACGTGTAATGGATACTTTGGTATGTCTGCTGAAGCATCAAAACCAAGTTGTAACGAAAGAAACCCTGGTAGCGGAAGTTTGGGATGGTCGCGCCATCAGCGATGAAGCCATAAGCCAGGCCATTTTTGGTCTGCGAAAAGCGCTAAAACAAATAGGCTGCAACAGTTTAGAAGTTCAAACACTGCGCAAGCGCGGCTACCGACTTAAAACTGCGTCTGATCCCACAATCTCAGAGCCCAATGGGGCCACTTCTTTGCAGCACGCAACAGCAAAACAATCTACCCTGCTTTCGCACTGGCCCGTCTGGGCAGGACTCGCTATCGCGATGGTTGTAGTGAGCATTGTGGTGACCAGTCGGATTGCAAACAACACAGAGGACCGGTTGGCTTTTTTACCTGATCAAAGTGCACCAGTCCTCGAAATACAGCCATTTCTGTTACCAGACGCATCTTCACCTCCAGAATATCTTCAGGCCGCTTTTTTGTACGC
>CAZVYE010000136.1:0-9267 GCA_964630895.1 uncultured Gammaproteobacteria bacterium
CTGGCATCGCCTTAATATCGTGCTTGCCCTCCACACTAACGTGGATTTCTTTGGTGGATTTGGCCAGCAAGAACAAGCCACCACCGATTAAGATGATGTCTCGACCACTAATCGCCTGATCAAAAATTGTAAATAGGTCCTCGGTAAGCCCCATGACCCACGCAATCGAAAACAGCAACGCCAGGCGCATTATCATCGCCAGCGCCAGGCCTAGCTTACGAGCAAGCTCACGCCGTTGCTCTGGCACCTTTTCCACCAATATGGAAATGAAAATAATGTTGTCGATTCCGAGAACAATCTCCAACACCGTAAGTGTACCCAAGGCAACCCATGCCTGTGGATCAGCTAGCCATTCAAACATATGGTCCCTTTAGGTCTCATTACCAGTACGCCCGGGTAATATTGTTTATCTGTCTCTGATCGCTTCGATCAACTCGCTTTTCCCATGTCAAATCGGCCGTCTAAGCCAATCTCCTGGGCTCTCTATAGCTCTTGTCCATCCTACGTAGGGTGGCGATGTGCCACCGCGCTTTGCGGCCTTATGGCGATCTGTGTTGGCAATTCGCGCAGCGGTCTCCTTGCTCATTCCTTTATCGCACTGATCATCGTCCTTGATGCCTGGTCCGTGGCCTTTAACTATAGATTCAACCCAAATCTGAAAGGCGAAAGACGTTAACAAACCTGCTGTCAGAGCAATGTCATGACACAGTCAGTCGGAATGCACGCCAACTATTTGCCTTTGTTTCGCCCCGGCAATAAACCGATCTCAACCAAGCGCTGTGTGAGATATTCGTGGGAAGACAGTGGTTCCGGATATCGATTCGGATTGTCATCAGAAATGCAAGTTTCCAGCGTTTCAATTACAAAATCCGCGTTGGGGTGCAAGAAAAACGGTATGGAATAACGTGATTGCTTGGCTAGCTCACCAGGTGGGTTTACCACACGGTGGGTTGTCGAAGGAAACACGTGGTTGGTCAGTCGCTGCATCATGTCGCCAATATTGACCACAATAGCCCCGGGCACGGTTGTCACTGGAATCCATTGTCCGTCTCGGCGCAGGATTTCCAACCCCGGCTCATGTGATCCGATAAGCAGCGTTATGAGATTAATGTCTTCATGCTGGCCCGCGCGCACGGCTTGGGTTTCTTTCGTCTGAATGGGCGGGTAATGAATGGGGCGCAAGATGCTGTTGCCTTCGTTCACTTTATCATCGAAGAAATTCTCTTCCTGGCCCAGGTAAAGCGCCATGGGTCGAAGAATCTGTCTCCCCATTCTGTCGAGCGCTTCATACAAACCGTAAGCGTGCTCCTTAAATTCCGGCACCTCTTCCGGCCAAAAGTTTGGCGGCATCTTGTCTTCATGGGGATGGCCTTCAGGCAGTTCTCGACCAACGTGCCAGAACTCTTTTAGGTCTGGGTGATCGCTATCCTTGGCCACTTCAATTCCCATGCCGGTATAACCCCGAGCACCACCAGCATCTTTCAGTCGATACTGCTCTTTAACAGTAGCTGGTTGCGCAAAAAACTCTTTAAATACGCGATAGGCATCCGCTATTACCGTTTCTGAAACCCCGTGATTGCGAAACGCACAAAAACCAAATTCTTTGTATGCATTACCCAACTTCTCAACAAACGCAGCTTTTTCGGTCTGCCACTCACTCATATCAAGCGTTGGGACCTGCCCCGCTGAATTTTCTATACTCATGACGCGTATTCTCCTGCCACCACATCCGCCAATTGCTGGCTTAGTTCTTCTACCAAAGATTTATCCTGACCTTCCACGGTCACTCGAATAAGCGGTTCTGTTCCAGAAGGACGCAACACCACTCTGCCCTTGTTCTCCAAACGCTCTTCTGCAGCCTGGACTGCGGCCGAGATCGCCTGATTCCCGCTGATATCCACGCGCTTGGCTACTGGCACGTTAATCATCACCTGAGGATACATCGGCATTTCGGCTACCAGTTCATGCAGCGGGCGCGATTCCTCCAACAGCATCTCAACTATGCTAAGTGCGTTGATCAAGCCGTCTCCTGTTCCCGCTTTTTGTAAATCGATAATGTGCCCAGACGCCTCGCCTCCCAGCCTCCAGCCACGGTCTTTGAGCCGCGCCAGAACATATCTGTCACCCACTTTGGCTCGCTCAAAATCAATTCCACGCTCCTTGAGCGCAACCTGCATGCCGTAATTGCTCATGAGTGTGCCGACTACGCCACCACCCAACACGCCATCGCGATGCATGCGGTTTGCCATCACAAAAATAAGCTGATCACCGTTAACGACGTTACCCTGACTATCTACGACGAGCACACGATCGCCGTCGCCATCAAAAGCTATCCCAAGATCTGCAGATTGCCCCGTGACAGCTTCTTGCAACGCCTCCAGGTGAGTAGAACCACAACCGTTGTTGATATTCAATCCATCCGGTTGATTGCCGATGGCGGTCACCTTAGCGCCCAGCTCACGAAACGCCTTGGGCGCGATCAAGTAGTTTGCGCCATGGGCACAGTCTAGAACTACGTGCATGCCTTCAAATCGGCTTGCGGATTTAAGGGTCGTCTTACAATGTTCAATATAGCGACCGGCAGCATCCTCAACACGACTTGCCTTACCCAGCTCTCCAGATGGCACGGTTTCTAATGTCTCGTCTAGAGCTGCCTCAATGGCAAGTTCGGTTTGGTCCGGAAGCTTTTCTCCGTCGGCCCCAAAAAATTTGAAACCATTATCGTAATACGGGTTGTGGGAAGCGCTAATCACGATCCCTGCATTCGCTCGCAAACTGCGCGTAAGCCAGGAAACCGCTGGCGTTGGCATCGGGCCTAGCAAGCTGATGTTCGCGCCGGAAGCCGACAGGCCTGCTTCCAGAGCCGATTCAATCATATATCCAGAAAGTCGGGTATCTTTGCCAATGACGACAGTCCGCGAACCAGTGGTTGCCAGCACTTTGCCCACTGCCCAACCCAGTTTTAAAGCAAACTCAGCGGTTATGGGGCTTTCACCCACTCTGCCCCGAATGCCATCGGTTCCGAAATATTTTTTGCTCAAGCTCTTCCCTTTTTGATCTTCTAATTCTGGCATGCATTGTACCCGCTAACCGGGTTTCGACTGCTGCATCTCGTTCAATGCCGCGAACACCCTGACTGCATCAACCGTCTCGGCAACATCGTGCACTCTGAGAATGCTTGCTCCACGGTGCATAGACTCGACCGCTGCCGCCAGGCTTCCAGCCAGGCGTTCGTCCACGTCACGACCAAGCAACTGGCCAAACATAGACTTTCGAGACACACCGATCAATAAGGGAAACCCGAGGGAAGTCAGGCGCTGCAGATTCGCCAGTAATGTTAGATTGTGCTCCAAGCTCTTGCCAAAGCCAAAGCCGGGGTCCAGAAGGATTTGATCGGACTGGATACCTGCATTCACTGCGGCTTCCGCGCGTGCCCGCAAAAATTCGGATACATCAATAACTACATCGTCGTAAGCAGGATTGCTTTGCATCGAACGCGGCTCACCCTGCATATGCATGATGCAAACCGGTACCTTGCTGGCAGCAGCAGCCTCTAGAGCTCCGGATCTACGCAGCCCGAACACATCGTTGATAAGCACTGCCCCACAGGCGACGGCCTCGGTCATCACTACTGGCTTGCTGGTATCAACAGAAACTGCAATCTCGAACCTTTGGCTAATGGCCTCGATAACCGGAACCACCCGATCCAGCTCCTCCTGAGTGGCCACATCGTCCGCACCCGGCCGCGTGGACTCTCCGCCCACGTCAATAAAATCAGCACCCGCTTGATGCATGGTTTCTGCCTGGCGCAGCGCAGCATCCAGGCTTGCGAACTGGCCACCGTCTGAAAATGAGTCTGGAGTGACGTTAAGGATACCCATGATTTTGGGCTGACTTAGGTCAATGTTAAAGCTTCCAAATCGCATTGTCTTTTCTCATACGTCACACACAACAACGCCGGCCAAGGCCGGCGCTGTAAGCAGTTACTTCAGTGGACGGCTAGGTCTGCTCTGCAGGCCCGCCAATTTTGCCCTTGGCACCACCGTCGCCCTTATCTCCGCCGTCATTATCAGGCTTTTGATCCCACCAATCAGTTGGTGGTCCGGGTTCTTTGCCTTCCATAATCGCATCAATCTGACCGGAGTCGATAGTCTCATACTTCATCAGCGCATCGGCCATGGTATGCAGTTTATCTTCGTTCTCCTGCAATATGGTCTTGGCTCGATCGTAAGCCTCGTCCAAAATGCGGCGAATTTCAGAATCGATCCGCTGCGCTGTCTGCTGCGCAATGGGCTTATGCTGAGTCACAGAACGGCCAATGAATACCTCTTCCTCTTCATCGCCATATGAGATCGGCCCCATTTCATCGGAAAGTCCCCAGCGCTGCACCATGTTACGTGCAATCGAGGTCGCTCGTTCGATGTCGTTAGAGGCACCCGTTGTCACCCTGTCATCGCCAAAGATCAGCTCTTCTGCGATGCGTCCACCGTACAAACTAGCCAGTGAACCCTCCAGTTGAGACTTGGACATACTGTATTTGTCCTCTTCAGGCAAAAACATTGTCACGCCCAGCGCACGACCTCGCGGAATGATGGTCACCTTGTAAACCGGATCATGATTGGGTACCAGGCGACCCACAATGGCATGACCAGCTTCGTGGTAGGAGGTTAATCGCTTCTCCTCTTCGCTCATCACCATTGAACGGCGCTCTGCGCCCATCATGAGCTTGTCTTTGGCCCGCTCAAAGTGATCCATTTTTACTTCTTTAGCGTTTTCACGAGCCGCAAACAGCGCTGCCTCATTCACCAGGTTGGCAAGATCGGCACCGGAAAACCCGGGAGTTCCGCGCGCAAGAATTCGCGCATCAACATTGGATGCATAAGGCACCTTGCGCATATGCACTTTGAGAATCTGCTCGCGACCCAACAGGTCTGGCAGAGGCACGACCACTTGGCGATCAAATCGACCGGGGCGTAGCAATGCCGGGTCTAAAACGTCAGGACGGTTGGTAGCAGCGATAACGATCACGCCTTCGGTGCCCTCAAAACCATCCATTTCAACCAGCAGCTGGTTCAGCGTCTGCTCACGCTCGTCGTGACCACCGCCAAGTCCGGCACCACGATGCCGACCGACCGCATCAATCTCATCGATAAAGATAATGCAGGGCGCGTGTTTTTTCGCCTGTTCGAACATGTCTCGAACGCGAGATGCACCCACGCCCACAAACATTTCAACAAAATCAGAACCGGAGATGGTAAAGAAAGGAACTTTTGCCTCACCGGCGATCGCGCGCGCCAAGAGGGTCTTACCGGTACCGGGAGAGCCCACCATTAATACGCCGCGGGGTATTTTGCCGCCCAAGCGCTGGAATTTACCGGGGTCGCGAAGGAACTCTACCAGTTCGGTAACCTCTTCTTTCGCTTCTTCTACACCCGCAACATCGGCGAAAGTGACTTTAACTTGATCTTCGCCCTGCAAACGTGCTCGGGACTTGCCAAACGACATCGCGCCACGACCACCGGCACCGCTTTGCATCTGCCGCATAAAGAAGAACATCAGACCCAGCAAGACGATTAGCGGGAACCAATTGACCAAAATGTCTACCAGCAGCGAGCGCTGCTTAAAGGGCTGGACATTGACCTCGCTTTCGCTGGTGAGCAGGTCGTTAACCAAGTCCGAGTCGCGCGGACCGGTGGTAGTAAAATACGTTCCGTCCCGTGTCTCGCCGCGAATTACTCGGCTTCCATAAGGCTGCTCTTCGATGACAACCTCTTTGACCTCATTGTTCTCCAATTTCTGAACAAACGCGTCATAACTAATTGCCGTTTGCGCGCGGTTAGTCGCACTAAAAGTATGGAAGACCGCCAGCAGAACTACTGCGATGATCGCCCATAACACCAAATTCTTTGCCAAATCGTTCAATGTATTTCCTCACTGCCGGGCACGTTTATTCGTGACCCATTGCTGCATACTGCATCGAACATTGTACTGCTTCCGATGCGAAAGAAACCGAAAAATAGGCTGGTTTCAAGCAAATTTCCGACCGACGTCATGGATCAACCGGTCTAATCAACCCTGCTAGTTCATCACAATCGCTAATGCTTTGAACGTGCCAACAGGTATACTTCGCGACTTCTGGGCCGCGATGCCTTTGGTTTGACCGTAGAAACCTTCGCAAATTCCCTGCGACAGTCGGCAAGGTAGGCATCAAAACCCTCGCCCTGGAATACTTTTACCAAGAAATCCCCGCCTGAACGAAGGTTTGCTCGACAAAAATCCAACGCCAACTCCACCAGATACATGGCTTTGGCCTGGTCCGCTACGGCTACACCGCTTATATTGGGCGCCATATCCGACAATACAAGATCAACGGGCTTACCATCCAACGCCTGTTCCAACAACGCCAGCGGTTCATCCTCGGTAAAATCGCCGTGGATAAACTCCACGCCCGCCAACGCGTCCATTTCCAGAATATCCAGCGCAACCACATTGCCGCTGTCACCGACCCAATCTGCCACCACTTGAGACCATCCACCAGGTGCAGCGCCCAGGTCAACTACCCGCATATTTTTGCGCACCAGCGAGTACTTATCTTGTATTTCCATCAGCTTAAAAGCGGCACGCGAGCGCAGCCCCTGTGCCTGAGCCTGCTTTACATAGTGATCATCAAAATGCTCTTTAAGCCAACGTTTGCTGCTCTTGCTCCGAGCCATACTCATCAATGCTTTTGTGAATCGGATATTGTAACAGCCTGAAGAGTTTTATCTGGTAAGATTCGCTCTCATTAGCAGTTTGAGCGGAGCCTGGGCATCAGTATGAGCCTGACAAAATCTCAGAAAAAATATCTGACTGGCATTTGCCACCATATCCGGCCAATTGTCATGATTGGCAACAAGGGCCTCACTGAACCGGTGATGCAAGAAATTGATCTTGCCCTGACACATCATGAGCTGGTCAAGGTAAAGCTCCGCGGAGATCGCAGCGACCGCAGCGATTGGATTACTACGATCACCGACAAAACGGATTCGGAACTGGTCATGAGCGTTGGCCAAACCGCAAGTTTTTTCCGCCAAAACCCTGAAGACCCACAAATTGAACTACCCCGATAAACGTCGTGCAGTTAACATTTCACTCGCCGGCACAGCCGGTACAAATTGAAGCTATTTTTTCAGATCGAGTCGTTATCAGTGGCGAAAGCTACAGCAACAGTGTTTTACTAAATACACAACAGGTTGCCGGTGACTGGCCTTACCAGACTGTCGCAGACCTGGACGAGCGCGCTGCAAAGCAGTTGCTGGCGCTGGAACCAGAAATTGTTATTCTCGGCACAGGCGCGAGTCTGTCATGGCCACAGGCTGACTGGCGACGACATTTCGTCAAAGCAGGAATTGGCTGCGAAATCATGGATACGGCAGCCGCGTGCAGAACTTTTAGCATTCTCGCAGCCGAAGACCGGCGCGTAGCGGCCGGCCTCCTGCTTTAGTTCTGACTAAGCGCACCGCGGACGCCTAGTTAGGAATTACATCCTTGTTCGGGCGCTTGGGCAAACGTAAGGTTTTCAAGAAAGTAACAATGGCTTCTTGCGCATCAGTTTCCAGGGCCATGTAATTATCTCGAGCGTATTGCGCTTCACCCCCATGCCATCGAATTGCTTCATCCAGGCTGAGCGCGCGACCATCGTGTAGATATGGCGCAGAATCACCAACTCCCCACAACTTCGCGGTAATGAACTCGGCGTTCTGCTGATCGTTTGCACCCTGAAACGACTCTGCAAGTCCAGGCCCCATATTGTGTCTTTTAAGATCCGAGAACATGGGCACCATGACGCCATCTGAGTTGCCTTCAAATCGCATCAGGCCCTTGGTCAAGTCAACACTATAGTAAGGTTCACTGGAGTCAGATTTGAAATAATCCAGCTTGTTGGTGGTGGTCAAAAGAGCTGGGCGATGGCAATCCGCGCAGCCGCTTTGTTGGAACAAGAAGAATCCAGCAACACTAGACATGTCTGCCCGCAGTTGTCGCGGTTTATCCATCGTCGTGATAAAAATCTCAAGCGCAGACATTTCACCTGCAAGCACTTCATTGGCGACTCCATCGCCATCTGCATCGACATCCACCCCTACGGTTTCCACAGGCTGCATCCCGAAATGAAATTCCATGGCGCCGAAATCAAAATCGCCAACCGTAGCGAACTCACCTTTTCGTCCGAATGGTTTGATGACCAGATCAGGGTCCACGCCCTCGATAAGAGCCGGATCAAGGTTACCCTCTGTGTCGGCCCTTGCGATGCCGTAATCGATCCCCTTGCTGACCAGCGCATAATCCTGCCCTGGATTTGCGCGCGCCAAATCACCTATGGCCTGCAAGTCTGTAGTAATTTCCTGACCCAAAAGCTGTACACCTCCGGATCCAAACAAATGTGGCGGGACAATTAAGCGGCCATCGGTAAAGGCAAACCCAGATGCTGAAATATCTGAGACATCAATGACCTTGGGCTGGAATATTGGCGCATCGTTAAGACCGCCAAATCCACCAATACCAAATCGAACTGGCACTGTGGAAGAACTCACCATGGCATGGCAGTCCGCACAGCTTTGCCCGTCAAGGCCGTTCAACCTCAAGAAGGTCCCGTTGTTCCCCAAAGTTGGTCTACCACCTGGCGAAGTTGGGTCCGCGGGATTCGTCGGACCATCGCCATAGCCATCGGCGTGGTTGAACTGAGTAGCAAACATGGTCAGGCCGGCAGCGCGAACTTCAGCGAACTTGAGCCCGGAATCGGAGAATCTATCCTGGGTAAATCGCTGGTCAAAATCTCCCAACCGAGGCGGCTCCGCCCCAATTCCCGTAGTGCTAAACGAAGATAACAAAATACCAGCGACACAGCTGGTCCAAATGATTTTCATACGGCTACTATCCCCTTATTTATCCGCGGCACAAAGGATAGCGCAAAGGCAGATTGGATGGGAGCAAAACGTTCTGGTGTGAAGGCGACCCTATCGAAGTCCGCCTCGCAATCTAATGATCAATTGCGACCGACTTCATAATAAAGACTGTTTTCGAGTACCCGCCGCATGCGACGAGTGGGTTGATAGGAGAGCCGCTTGGCTGCCACCTTCACAACAGAAAACTTTGCTCAATAATTCGTGGTTTAAATTGAGGAGGCCCAAAGGCCCCCTCATGCTCTTGCTATACGATCTCTAAAAACTAGAAATCAACGGTTACGCGTACGTACGGGAATCGACCCGGAGTTCGGTGGTCTGCTGCATT
>CAZVYE010000137.1:0-9238 GCA_964630895.1 uncultured Gammaproteobacteria bacterium
AAGTCATAATCACTCAAATTCCTGGACCACACAGGAAATCGCAGGTCATAGCAAATCTGAGGTAGTATCTTCCAGCCACAAATTTCCCAAACTTTGCGCGTCTGTCCAGGCTGATAGGCAACCGTCTCACCACCGAAACCAAATAAGTGGCGCTTGTCATAAAAGTCCGCAACCTGTCCATCTTTGATAAGCAACATACGGTTTACAAATCCAGCATCCACCTGCATTGCAAGGCTGCCAATAAAAGCACTCTTGCTGCGCTGAGACCAACTGCATAACCACTGCACGGTGGGACCATACATTGTTTCTGCCACATGTTCGGGTTGACCGGTGAATCCGGTCGCAAACATCTCAGGAAGCAAAATCAAATCAGTGTCTGGCACCTCACCAATCATGGCATCTAGTGCTTGTCGGTTGGCTGCCGGATTCTCCCAGGCGAGATCTGTCTGGACGAGCGTTAAGGTCAGGGAACTCATGTAGAAATTATACAAAAAAAAACACCGTACCCACGTCCTGTGGATACGGTGTCGGATTGGGACCAGCGCCGGACGATGTATCGCCTCTTTTACGCTTTTGTAGCCAGGCTTGGGGTGGACCCGGCTGGTCCGGCCAGGTCAGATGCAGGGAGTATCTAACCTAGCCTGGTCTGCGAAACCCTATGCCTGTCTGCAGACTCAAAACACTTTGCCTCATGGCAAAGATGAAGCGAAATTAAGCAGCTGCTTTAGTGCTCACACGCTTGGTGGACTTCGCTTTGCTGGTGCCAGCTTTGTTGAGCTGCTTCACTTCTTTGCTCAGATCAGCAACCTGCTTGCTCAGAGCGTCGATGTCGTCCGCAGATGGAACACCCAAACGTGCCAGTACACTTGCAACTCGATCTTCAAACATCTTTTCAAATCGCTGGATATTGCCAGTTGCCTGACCTTTCACCTTCTCGACGCGAGATTCCACGTCCTTACGCAGGCTGACTACGTTGTCCTTCACTTCTTTGCGAGTTTTGGTTTCGAATTTCTCACCATCTTTCACAAGAGCATCAAACATCTTAGAACCTTCATTCTGAGCACGACTAACTGCGCCCAAACCGGCTAACCAAATTTCACGTGCTGTCTCGTTTACCGAGTCAACTGCTTTGCTAACATTTTCAAAACGCTTACTCATGATTCATACTCCTTTGGTAACGCATTTGCTAAATCTGTGTCGGAACAAGTCGCGACATGTCTATCAATGGGGCGCAGTTTAAGCGGGCGGTCTAGAACAAACACACTAAATTCGTGCAGGAAACGTCAAATGGCCAAAAATTGGACGAAATACTCGGGAAATCAATCATTTAATCGCACACTTGCCGAGCTTAAGAATGACTGGGCATCACTTCATCAAGGAGATCGCGAACCCTTTCCAGATGGAAAATGGGTGGCGTCTCTTCCCAGCACCCTGTTCTCTGGCGATGCAGAGGCCGCTGCCAAGCAACTGCAGGAAGCCTGGGCTGCGTTCCACGCGGGAGACTTTGAAACGGCCTGGAATCTGGGCAACGAACTGGGCACTTTAGGCGGGTTTGTAGCCAACAAAGCGGCCGGCATTCACGCCACTTATCTGGTTGCAGGTGAATCGGCGCAATTGAAGTGGTTTGAAGAGATTGCCGAGCGTGCTGAAGAATGCGCAGAAGCTTGGAATAATCACGCAAATAATCACTACATACATGCGTTTGCGCTAGGTCGCTATAGTCAGAGAATTTCAATCGCTAAAGCTCTGGCTCAAGGCTTGGCTACTAAGGTAAGAAACTGCCTGGATCGGACCCTGGAACTGGAACCCAATCACGCTGATGCGCACACGGCCCTGGGACTATTTCACGCCGAGATCGTCAGTCAGGTCGGCGGCATGATTGCGAAAATGACCTATGGAGCCAATGCAAAATCGGCTCAGAAATATCTGGAGCAGGCTGTCAGTCTGGCACCAGACGCACCTATAACCACCATTGAACTCGCCAACGGGCTGCTGTTGCTTGACGAAGACAAACACTATGATCGCGCCTCAGAGCTTTATGAAGAGGCGCTCGATATGGAGCCACGTGACGCAATGGACGCACTGGATATAGCGCAAGCCAGCGAGATGATGGAGTAACTATTTGATGCGTTGATAGGCCTCCAGCGCGGCCTGTCGACTTTCCTTTAGATCCACAATAGGACGGGGATAATCCTTACCCAGTTCAAAGTTGTACTCGGCACATTGGTCAGAGGACATTTCCCATGGTGCGTGAATATGTTTTTTGGGGACGCCTGCCAGCTCAGGCACCCATCGCTTCACATATTCACCATCGGGATCATATTTCTTGCCCTGGGACACAGGATTGAATATGCGGAAAAACGGTTGCGCGTCCGCACCGCTGCCGGCAGTCCACTGCCAACCCTGAGTATTGTTGGCCAAATCAGCATCTACAAGCGTATCCCAGAACCACTTTGCGCCCGATAACCAATGGATGCGCAAATTCTTTGTTAGAAAAGAGGCCACAATCATCCTGACACGATTATGCATCCAACCAATTTGCCATAGCTGGCGCATGCCAGCGTCCACCATCGGCACACCAGTAAGCCCATTCTGCCAAGCCTCCAGGTCATTTTTCGAATCACGCCACTCAAACGCCGCAAACTTCTCTTTCAAAGGCTGCGTTGTCGTTGCAGGAAAGTTGTATAGCAGTTGATATGAGAATTCGCGCCATGCCAGCTCGCGCACAAATGGTTTGAAGTCTTCTGCTTGGTGGGATGAGTTGTCGCGTAGCCAAGCATAAACCTGGCGTGCCGATACTTCGCCAAAGTGCAGGTGTGGTGAAAGCTGTGAGGTACCTGCTTCTGCCGGCAGGTCACGACCCTGATCGTATTCTGTCAGTGAATTTCTAGAAAATGTCCTCAGAGCCTCGTTGGCACCCGATTCTCCTGGCTGCCAGAGTTCCGGCCACGAGTCTGCCCAATCCAGCGTGGGCAACAAGCCCAGCTCAGACAACGGTAACGACTTTACGGCATTTTTAGGCGGTCGTTTGATGGTGGGGCAAGACAATCCATCCTGGCCCTGGATACGCTCCCACCATTTCTTGAAATAAGGCGTAAAAACCTTGTAAGGGTGATCGTCAGCTTGAGTCGTGAGCTCCCAGGGTTCAACCATCAGGCTGCCATTAAAACTCTGTACCTGCAGCCCCAAATCCTTTAATTCCGACTTTATAGAACGATCCCGCTCTATGAGTGCCGGCTCGTAAACCCTGTTCCAGAATACGGCATCACAGTTGTGCTCTGATACCAACTCTCGCAGCTGGGCCAGGGAATCACCTTGACGTACCACCAAACCAGAGCGGTGTTTGGATAAATCATTGGACAGTGACTCCAGGCTCATATGCAGCCACCACTTCGCAGCTTCTCCTGGTTGCCAGCCCCCGTAACCATCCGCGTCCCAGATATACACAGGAAGAACGTGATCGTATTGCTCACAGGCCGCAACCAGGCAGGGGTTATCAGTAAGACGGAGGTCTTTGCGAAACCAAACTAATGCTGTCGTCATTTACTTCAATTGTTTTATCAACGGTGGATTCTGTCGGGCTGGTCGTGAACGGCGGATGACAAAACATCGTACTTGCTTCAAAATGCCAACGCGTACGCGGAGGATGATTGTAGATGCAGGCACCTATAGAAGTACCTAATTTTGAATTATTAGAAGAAATTGGCCGAGGCGGGATGGCCAGGGTTTACCTTGCCCGGCAGCTAGAGCCCAAGCGCCAGGTGGCCATGAAAATTGTCTCGCCTGGAGCCAGCCATGATGAGGCGTTCATGCAAAGCCTCAAGCTCGAAGGCGACATGGCTGCCCAATGCAATCATCCAAACATTGTTACCGTCTACGCCTGTGGTGTGATTGATCACCATTATTACCTGGCGATGGAACATCTAGGAGACGGCGATCTCACCAAAAAGATCGAACAGGGGGTGTCTGAGCAAGAAGCCCTGAAGATCATGTCGCAAATGGCTAGCGCATTAGAAGAAGCGCACAGCATGAATTTGCTCCATCGGGATATAAAGCCCGAGAACATCATGTTTCACAACTCCGGCCGAGCGGTCTTGGTGGATTTCGGAATCGCCAAAGAAAGCGACACTGAAAGTAATTTCACAAAAGCCGGCGCGGTGGTAGGCACACCACACTACATGAGCCCTGAGCGCGCCACCGGGAAGCCAACAGACGCACGCTCCGATCTGTATGCACTTGGCGTCGTCTTTTACGAAATGCTGACGGGCAAGAAACTTTACGAAGGGGCCGACACCTTTGCTATCAGCTACGCACATGTATACGAACCAATCCCATTATTAGAGGGCCCGCTTGCCAAGCACCAAGCACTCCTGAATAAACTCGTTGCGAAAGATCCGGAAGATCGTTTTCAAAATGCCTCCGCTTTGCTGGAAGCACTCGAACGCCCCGAAACTCTGCCTGCTGCAGATCCATCTACTAATGCAACGATGGCCGTATCGCCATCAGAGCTTGCTTCAAGTCCGGCCGCGGCGCCGGCTGCTTCTGCTACACCTGAGCAAACAGAACCACAGGCCAAAAGCGGATTATCAATGCCCGTAATTGGCGCAATCGCCGCAACGCTGATACTGGTTGCCGTGGCTGCATTTGTTTTTCTTGGTAGCGATAGCGGTGGCAGCGCCACAGCAAGCGGAGATAATCTGACCACCGAGCAGCGCGTTCGAATGCAGGAACTTCTGCAATCGGCGGCCACGTTCACAAAAATCGGCAACTACGAACAAGCGCAAGAGAATCTGATCAAAGTAATGACGGAATACGACTGCAAAAATCAAGAAGCGCGTCGAGGCCTGAAAGCAATCGATCCGGGCAAGGCCGAAAACTTGATTGCTAGCTGTGACGGCTAGTGCACGCAGCCTATTCCGACAATTGATTGGGCAAAATTCGTACGCTGAGTCACTAATCCTTCGATAATATAGGTGCGCGGCATGGATGCCGCATTGCACAAACACCCAAGGGTGCCTGCACGTCTGGCAGCACCTGGGTTGAATCAACGGAGGATTTTATGCAAGCACAACAAGCCCAAACCATTTTGAAAGCCCTGGCTGACGGTTGCCACCCGCGTACTGGCGAAGCCTTTCCTGACGACAGCGCCTATCAAGACCCGCTCGCGGTGCGCGCACTGCATTTTGCGCTAGACAACCTGAAAGCCACAGAAGACAAGGCAACGGCAATTGTAGAGAAAAGCACCAACAAGCCCTCCCGCTCTGGGAAGCCCTGGACGCCAGATGAGGAAGCAATCGTATTAGCCGGTTTCGAAGCAGGTGAAGATTTGGCGGATATAGGGCGAAAAATTCAAAGAAGTTCAGTCGCCGTTACAGCACGACTGGTCAAACTCGGCAAGATGGAAGCTCCCGCTAACCTGCGATTTGCAGAGTCCTAGATGTTCGCGACCTGAACACGATGCGCTTGACTCCCTGTTAAGCGCATTATTTACCTGCGAATGAAATTTGAGACTTGGTAAACGGTCTGTATATTAGTCTATAGAAGTACACGAAACTTTTGTGCAATATTGCCTTACGTCCCGAGGGTCTCGAATGAATGACAGCGTTGCCGCTCAAACCACCCAGTCAATTGATCAGGATATTGCAGCGCTTAAACGGGCGATTGAACAGGTAAACCAGATAGTTGTTGGGAAATCGGACGTTATTCAAATGGCATTTGCGTGCCTGCTTTCCGACGGCCACTTGCTTTTGGAAGATTTACCTGGCCTTGGCAAAACCACGCTGGCGCAATCGCTTGCCGTGACAACAGGACTGAATTACAACCGCATACAGTTCACGAGCGACATGCTCCCTGCAGACATACTGGGCGTTAGCATCTATAGCCGAGAGGCCGAGCGCTTCGACTTTCACCCGGGTCCCATCTTTGCCCAGGTCGTGCTTGCAGACGAAGTCAATCGTGCAACACCAAAAACCCAAAGCGCGTTACTGGAAGCAATGGCCGAACGCCGCGCATCCATTGAGGGCACCACCCATCGGCTACCGAAACCATTTTTCGTAATTGCAACCCAAAACCCGGTTGACCTGGCTGGAACGTTTCCATTGCCAGACTCACAGCTCGACCGGTTCCTGATGAAACTGGGAATGGGATATCCAGACCCGGAAGCCGAACGACGTTTGTTGGAAGAACCAGACCGACAATCGCTGCTGTATGGCACGCGACCAGTACTCGATTCGCACCAACTGATCCGACTGCAACAGCACGTGCTTTCCATAACCGCATCTCCTGCTTTGATTGACTATCTACAGTCTCTGGTGCAGGCGACGCGCGAGAGCGGCGCACTGGTAGCGGGACTTTCTCCAAGAGCGGCCTTAGCACTGCTGCGCTGCACTCGAGCGCACGCGATGCTGGCAGGCCGAGACCACTGCTTGCCGGAGGATCTGCAAAGTGTTTGGCTTCCAGTTGCCAGTCATCGGCTATTGGCGCGTCCCGGGCAGGATGCATCCGTAGAGGAAGTGGTAAGCAGTCTTATTGAGCAGGTTCCAGTTGCGTGAGACTGGCCGCAATTCGCAATCAGTTTTCGGAAACGCTCTACAAATTCGCATCGCGTTTTTTTAAACACAAGCGTCCAGAGACCTTACCGCTTACATTGCGTAGTGGCCGGGTATACGTGTTGCCAACCAGATTTGGCGTCTTCTTTGCCCTCTTTACTTTCGTAATGCTGTTGGGCTCTCTAAATTACAACAACAATATGGCCTTAATGCTGGTGTATTTGTTGTTGTCTCTTGGACTGATTGCGCCAATATACACAGTACGAAATCTCAGCGGAGTACGTGTTACCGGTATTCATGCCGAGCCCACTTTTGCCGGAGAAACCGCGCATTTTCAGATTACTCTGTTAAACGAGTCCAGCAAACATCGCCCGGTCATATGGGCCACAGGAGCATTGTCCACCAACGCCCACGATCCGGAAAATTTCGACATCACCAGTTTGCCTGCCCACGGAGGCAGCACGCTTGACGCGAAATTTCCAACCCATGAACGAGGCTGGCAAATTATGGGCCGAACCCGCATCGGCACCGGCTTTCCGCTGGGGTTATTTTTCTCATGGGTATGGCTGGAAGCAGATTACGCTGTTTTGGTCTATCCGAAGCCGGAGTCCAATGCGCCGCCGCTACCACAAAGCAGCCACCGGGGTACTGGCACGCTGGAGCGCACCGGGGATGAAGAGTGGTCTGGATTAAGAGAATACCGCCCAGGTGACCCCTCGCGTTGGATCGCCTGGAAAGCGGTTGCGCGCACAGGTCATATGGTAACGAAGACTTTTGCTGATCATCGAAGTCAAGAGTTAATCCTGGATTATCACCAAATTAATCAAACCGATGCGGAACTGCGCCTGTCTCGATTATGCCGCTGGATTCTGGAATGCTCGGAGCAACAAGCCCAATACACGTTGCGGCTTCCGGGCATGGAAATTGGGCCCGACCGCGGTGAAGATCATAAACACTTATGTCTGAAAGCACTCGCAGAATTTCGCGGATAAGGCGCCCGCCCGACGCAACCACGCTGTATTGGGTCATGGTTGCGTTGGTGATGGTGATCGCACCGCATTTTACGCATCTGCCATGGTGGTATCCCATCGTGCTGGTTGCATCCATAGCAGAGCGCTTATCACACATTATTTATCGGCGTCGTCCCCTACTCGCAATCGTCAGGGTAATTCTGACGCTTGGATGTATCGCCGGAATCTTTCTGGAATACGGCACCCTGATTGGCCGCCAGCCAGCAGTAGCGATATTGAGCTGCATGCTGGCCCTAAAGTTACTTGAGACCTATCGCAGACGCGAAATTTATCTGCTCATCAGTCTGTCCTATTTCGTGGTGGTAACTCAGTTTCTGTTTTCCCAAGCTATTTATATGAGCATCTATCTCACGATTACTGTAATCGTGATAACTGCCACGATGTATGTGGTGGAGACGCAGCCGCACCGAGAAAACCGACTATTCAAGACGCGCCCGCTGATTGCTCCCGTTCGACAAGCTGGCTGGCTATTGGTGCAAGGCTTACCGCTGATGCTGTGTATGTTTGTGCTGTTTCCACGCCTCGCTTCACCACTTTGGGGTGTACCCAGCGATAATCTGGACAATCGCACCGGAATAAGCGGCGAAATGTCTCCGGGGGACATGACGAACCTGTTTAACGACGATACACCAGCCTTTCGCGCAGAGTTTGAGGGTGCCGAACCCGGTCCAAATGAGCGCTATTGGCGTGGGCCAGTTTTATGGGCATTTGATGGTGTAACCTGGACCCGTCGTGCCATGTGGCAGAGAGGATTCGCCGATCCTGATATGTCCCTGGTGGACAACCCATTACGCTACCGGATTACCTTAGAGCCAACCCAACGATTTTGGCTGTTTGGCCTGGATGTGCCGGTGTCGGTGCCCCGGGACGGCGGCATGCTGGACGACTTCAGCATGTACCACAACGGTCCGATCACAAATCTCTTTGACTACACTATGGTTAGCGATTCTGACTACCGAATGTCGCCGGAATTGAGCGTTATGCAGCAGCGGCTGGCGCTACAGCTTCCGCAGGGATTTAACCCCCAGACTCGGACGCTTGCCGAACAGTGGCGTAGTGAAACCAGTGACCCCATGGCTTTGGCCCAGCGGGCGCTGCGCATGTTTCGCCAGCAACCGTTTAGTTATACTTTGTCACCACCGCCCCTGTTCACCCACCGTGTAGATGAATTTTTATTTCAGACGCGAGCCGGATACTGCGAGCATTATGCGTCGGCATTTGCCGTTATGATGCGTGCTGCGGGAGTCCCAACGCGCGTTGTCACTGGCTATCAAGGTGGCTACTCCCATCCAAATGGTTATATTTTGGTCCGTCAATCGGATGCCCACGCCTGGAATGAGATTTGGGTCGAAGGGACCGGCTGGGTCCGTGTTGATCCCACTGCAGCAGTCGCCCCGGAACGCGTTGAACAGGCTGGAGGCGCGTCTTTGGGCCAGTCTCGAGGCTGGGGTGATGCAGCTTGGATTCGAAGTTTACGCAACCAGTTCGATGCGGTGCATCGATTTTGGAACGATGTGGTCATTAAATTTAATCGCTCCTCACAGCAATCCCTTTTCCGTGATTTGGGTGGGGAAAAAATGGACGATCGCTGGGCGTTACTGGCACTGACTTTTCTGGTGGTGGTGCTGCTAAGCATAGTTGGCTGGTTCTTATGGCGCG
>CAZVYE010000138.1:0-9231 GCA_964630895.1 uncultured Gammaproteobacteria bacterium
GTTGATCACGGCACTGCATTGGATTTGGCCGGGCAGGGAAAAGCGGATGCAGGTAGTCTGCGAGCCGCATTGGAGATGGCTATCGCAATGGCTAAGAAAGCACGCTGGGAGCAAGCGTCCAAACGATGAGTCAGCATCGGCCTCGCAAACGCTTTGGGCAAAATTTTCTGCACGATCAAAGCGTGATAGACAACATCGTTGCTGCGATTAAGCCCCAGGCAGATCAGCACATTGTAGAAATTGGCCCAGGCCAAGGCGCGCTGACAATTCCGTTGCTGGCAAGCGCGGCGAAGATAACCGCTATTGAGATCGACAGGGATTTAATCGCAAAACTCACGTCCGAGAAGCGGTTTGCAGGGCTTTCGGTGGTGGAAGGCGACGTTCTCGATGTTGACTTTAGTCAGATCTCACCCAGCCCGTTTAGATTGGTTGGGAATTTGCCGTACAACATTTCCTCGCCCATTTTATTTAAGGCGCTAGAACAGCTCACTGCGATCGCAGACATGCATTTTATGCTGCAGAAAGAAGTCGTAGATCGAATGGCTGCGGGTCCGGGCAGCAAAACCTATGGCAGGCTCTCCGTCATGGTGCAGTATTATTGTGAGGTTGATACTGTGCTCACTGTAAAGCCTGGCGCGTTCTTTCCGCCGCCAAAAGTGGATTCGGCGGTAGTCAGGCTCAATCCCAAACCATTTGACCAGCGCAACGCAAATGACGCCAAAGTGTTAGCGCGGGTGGTACAGCAGGCGTTTAGTCAAAGGCGAAAGACGCTGCGTAATAGTCTGAAATCAATGGTTGCTACCGCACAGATGGAAGAGCTTGATATCGAACCTTCAACACGACCGGAACAACTGGGCGTCAGTGAGTTTGTGGCGCTAGCCAACGCAGTGGCAGAAGATCCAACGCAGAAACCATGAGTCATTATGCGATAGGCGACATCCAGGGCTGCGCAGATGGCCTGCACCGGCTTTTGGATAAGCTCAACTTTGACCCAGCGGACGACACTCTCTGGTTTTGTGGTGATCTGGTCAATCGTGGTGGCAAGTCATTAGAAGCATTGCGAACCATCTACGGCTTGCGCAAAAACGTGAAGGCGGTGTTGGGCAATCACGATCTTTCGCTGCTGGCTTACGCAGAAGGCTTACGCAAAAACAAGTCTGCAAATGCAGAGTTCAAAGCAATCTGTGCGGCTGACGATGGCCAGAAGCTGCTCAAATGGTTACGCAAGAGACCGCTGATGGCCATGGATACGGATTTGGAAATCGCCATGGTACACGCGGGGCGACACCCACGCTGGTCTCGTAAGAAGGCGCGGCGCCTGGCCAGGGAAGTAGAAGCCGAACTAGCCGGAGACAATTACCGCAAGCTGCTGGCGAAGATGTACGGAAATACGCCAGACCATTGGGAAGACGATCTGAAAGGCTATGATCGATTGCGCGTGCTGATCAACACCTTTACGCGCATGCGGTATATCGACAAGAACTACGCCATTGATAGCAAACACAAAGGGAATATCGGCACCCAGCCCAAGCGGCTCATGCCGTGGTTCTCTCATCCCAATTTCAAAGTCTGGAGTGGTATTACGGTGATGGGTCACTGGTCTACGCTTGGATTTCATCGAGAGAATGGCGTCACGGCCTTGGACACCGGTTTTGTATGGGGCGGCAAGCTCACTGCTATTGATCTACTGGACTCTGCAAATAAGATTCAGGTTAAGGCCAAGTAGTTCCAGTCGAAACGGTGAACTTTTGGATTGCAGCATGCCCCCTCCGGATCATTGTTCGCTTTTCGACCATTACGTTGCTCGTTGGCAATAGTCATGTGAGGGCCTGAAGGTTCTTGGGTTCAAATAGACGTCACGTCTTAGGTTGGTTCGAAATGCGGTTCGTTATTATTCGTCACGAATGATCGGGCGATTTCGCCAAAGGGGTTCCTTGAAACGTGCTAAATGCCTTGTGAGTGCGACGGATTTCGTAGCTGGGAGGTCTCTCCAACAGGCGGCTTTTACAGAGAAAAGTTGCCGTGAGTATTTGACCATAATCGAGATATCTGATATTTCTCACTTAACGCAACATTAACAAGCTAGTGCCAGTAGTCACGCCCTGGAATTACTCGGGGCTTTTTTTGTGGAATGTTGGATGGGTAATACCTGTCTGACTGGGGAGTTACAACAACATGAACGATTTAGAAAGAAAGTTGAGTCGTCCGCGTAAGCTCTGTTTGGGTATCGCAATTGCCCTTGCGTGCTCAATGACTGTTTATGCGCAAGACGATTCTGAAGAAGCCGAAGATCAGCAAGAGCAAGAGGCCGAGGCCAATAACTACGAGCTTGACGATTTGGTAGTTACCGGGTCGCGCCTTAAGCGTGATACTTACACCTCTATATCTCCTGTGCAGGTCATTGACGCCCAGATTTCTCGGGAAGTGGGATTAATTGATTCTGTAGAAATTCTGCAGCAATCACCTGCGGCTACTGGCCAGCAAATCGACTTAACATTCAATGGTTTTGTTCTGGACAATGGTCCTGGTGCCCAAACGGTAGACCTGCGCGGTCTGGGTGCTGACAGAACCCTGGTATTAATTGACGGTCGCAGAATCGCACCAGCTGGTGTGGAAGGCGCTCCCAGCGCTGCTGACGTTAGTCTGATGCCTACCTCTCTGATCGATAGCTATGAACTGCTGTTAGACGGCGCTTCGTCGGTGTACGGATCGGATGCGGTTGCAGGTGTTGCAAACGCAATTCTGCGCAAAGACTTTAACGGCTTAGAGTTAAATGCGTTTCATAATGCACCGGCGGATGACGGCGCAGACTCCAGCCGAGCCTCAATTACCTGGGGTAAGAATTTTGATCGCGGTTTTATCGGCGCGGGTTTAGAGTTCAGAGATACCGAGCGCATGCGAATTCGCGACCGTGATTTCCTCCGGGATTGCGAACGTCCGTATGAAATCACCAGTGACGGCACAATTCGTCAGGACAATATTTTCGATGTAAACATCAACGGGCAGCGTCCCACCGATGGATGTAATCGTGGCCTCTTAGCGGGTCGTATTTCCATCCCGCAGTTCGGCAGTGTTTACTACCAGCCTGGTGCTGGAAACGCGATTCCGAACTTTTCCGAGTCGGGTCTATTTTCCGTTCCAGTAGATTTCGATGGTGACGGATTCGCCGACGTCACATTCCGTGATTACGGATTGAACGGTAATCCTTCGTATCAGAATAGTGATCTCTATTCAGGTATCGAGACCGAGCACTTTATGAGCTACGGTGAGTATACCTTCGAGGGTGACGCGAATATCACACCGTTTTTCGAAGTCATGTACAACACACGTGAAACGGAACAGAACTCTGGTGAGGGTCAGTTATTCCCAATCGTACCAGCGAACAACCCGTTCAACCCATGTAATCCAAACGGCGTAAATGGTGTGGATTGTGGATTGGCGTTTGATGCGTTTTTGACCAACCCTGGATACGTTGACGATTTCACAGCGTTCTACGGTATTAGTCATACAGATTTCAGAGACTTGGGTATCGTAGACCTGTTTGTTGGTCCGCTTGGTCCGCAAAGCGTCCAGCCCATCGTGTCAGTCGCTGGTGACAGAAATCTGACCACTACCGACTTGGATCAAACTCGTGTCGTAGCCGGCGTTAAGGGTGATTTCCCTAACTTGAACTTCGGATCCATGTCCAACTGGAGCTGGGAAGTTGCTGGAGTTTGGTCAGAATCTGACGGTTCATCTAGCCGTCCAGGCGTTCGTCAGGATCGTCTGAATCTGTCTTTGTCTACCACCATCGAAGACCCTAACAATCCGGGCAACTTTATTTGTGGAGCTGACAATGATGGTGACGGAATCCCAGACGGAACGGATGGCTGTGTTCCCATCAACCTGTTTGCACCTTCTTTGTACCCTGGGGGTGTGACCGGCGATCTGGCGACGCAAGCCGAGCGTGATTATCTGTTTGATACCCGAGACTTCCGCACGAAGTACGAGCAGACCATCTTCACCGCATACATGTCTGGTACGCTGTTTGAGATGCCAGCGGGCGATGTAGGCGCGGTGTTTGGTGCTGAGTATCGCGAAGACGAAATTGAGTCTATTCCGGATGATGTTGCTCGAGATGGCCTGTTCTTCGGCTTCTTCTCTGACGCTGGCGCGGTAGGCGAGAAGTACACCAGAGAGTTCTTTGGTGAGATCGAGCTCCCACTGTTGGCTGATGTGCCGTTCGCTACCGAGGTAACCTTGAACCTGTCAGCCAGAAACACTAAGGACGAGCTGTACGGATCAGATACAACCTATTCGGCAAAGCTGGGTTGGCGTCCAGTTGAATCGCTGCTGCTTCGCGCAACCTATGGCACATCTTTCCGAGCACCAAACTTGCGTGAGAACTTCCTGGCTGGGCAGACCGGTTTCTTAACCTTATTTGACCCTTGCTTTATTCCGGAAGATGCGCTGGCGCTTGGTGGTGCATATGATCCAGCGCTTGATCCACGGGATGCGGAAGTACTGCGCAACTGTGCAGCAAACGGTGCAGACCCAACCATGCTGAACAATGGTGGTAATCAGTTTTTCAGCACCGAAATTCTGGGCGGCGGCTCCTTCGATCTGGATCCAGAAACATCTGACTCACTGTCAGTCGGATTTGCGTTCGATCAGCCCTGGTTCTATGGCTTTGACCTGTCGATCGGTGCCACGTACTACGATATCGATATCGACGACACCATCATCGAGCCTAGCGCACAGTTCATCATCAACGACTGCTACAACTCATTCTCAGGTAACAGCGCATTTTGTTCGCGTATTACCAGGGATGCGGACGGCGTGCTTGATATCGTAGATTCTGGCTTCATCAACCGCGATAACGAGCGCGTTCGTGGTGTTGATGTCAATGTGAATTACGACCAAGACATTACCGTGTTCGGAAAAGCAGTTGCGATCGGCGCTGACCTGAACATGAACCATCCCATCGAAGTTTCTCAGACTTTTATCGATGATGAAGGTAACGTGGATTTCGATAATGATGATGGTGAATTTGGCTTCCCATCCTGGCGCGGTACGCTTAATCTGCGTGCGCAGATGGACAACTTGGTCGTTTCCTTGCAAACCCGTTACATCGGTAGCGTAAACCAGGATCCAGACGGTGTTGACCCGCTAAGTGATGTGTTTGATTCTCAGGGCACTGGTTTTGTTGGCGACACTTGCCTGGGCCCAGATAATGGCGATGTCCTTTGCCGAGACGTTGGCTTTGCCAGCAACTACTTCACGCACAACCTGTCAGCAACCTATGACTCAAATGGCGACTGGTACGCGCGAATTGGTGTGCGAAATGTCCTGGACGAAGGCCCACCACGGGTTGACGGTAACGAAGTGCTTTCGATCAGTAACGTGCCGATCGGCTATGGTTATGACCTGATTGGTCGCACCTACTTTGTAGATTTCGGAATCAACTTCAACAACTTCTGATTTCTGCGGTAAATCTGCACTATCACACGGCCCACGAGAACTTCGTGGGCCGTGTACGTTCAAAGTATTGAAAGTTTGGGAGGCCCACCCTATGCGATTCCATCGTTATCTAATTGCTGTATTGATATCCGTTTTGACCTCTGCGGCTATGGCCAAAGTGGAACCTTATCCGCTCGAGTATTGGGCGCTGAGAGATACCATGCGTTCGGTCGAAGTATCGCCGGACGGCAAGTACCTCGCTTTCTTGCATATTCGCTCTCGAGAAGGCAATCCTATACTGGAAGTTCATAAGACCGCTGATCTGTTAGCCGGAAAAGACACAGACCCTTATCGCGTCGCCGCAGACCCAATGGAGTTTCAGGGGCTCGGATGGGTAGATGATGGCGCGATGATTATCTCGTTACGCCAACAGGTTCGCGATCGGATCGATGGATTTAATGAGGGCGTTTACAAGAACAAGCTGGCTATGCTGGATGTTGAAAAACAGCAGATGATGGACTTCGAGGACGAGACCTTGTCGTTTGTACATCCCCTGCCTGATGAACGCTCGAAAGTATTGGTTTCAACCAATGAATCTAAAGGCGGTAGCCGTTTGGACCCCCAGTATCGACCCCGCAGCTATTACGTTCTCGACCTAAAACGCGGCACTACGAAGTTACTGATTCGCAGCAAAATCTCTTTAGGTGCTATTCAATTTGACCAGGACGGTGATCCGTGGCTGGCGCAGGGATTTGACCAAGGCGATGGCGAGCGAATTTGGTATTACCGACCCAAAGGCAGCAATGACTGGGTAGAAATCTATCGCCTGAACGAAAACAGTTTTGAAACCTTCCAGGTGGAAGGGTTTGATCACAACGCAAGACATATTCTCTTCGTGACAGCCAATAATGGTCACGACAAGGTTGGTCTTTGGGAGTTCGACACCAAGAAGAAGGATTTCAAGGAGCTCATCTATCGCCGGCCGGATGTGGATGTTCGCGGGGTGGTCTATCACAGCAACAGCTGGGCCCATCGCGACGAGGTGGTAGGCGTAAGCTACCTAAAAGACGAAGTTCATATTGAGTATTTCTCTGGCGCGGAAGAAGCGTTGCGCAAGACTCTGGAGCAAGCGTTGGGCGACCCGTTCGGCTTGCAGATTACCAGCCGATCAAAAGACGGGAACACTATGACCATTCGGACCTATGGTCCAAGAGACCCAGGTACATTTTATCTGCTTGCCGAAGGAAAGCTGGTCAAACTGGGTAGCTCCCAGCCCCTGTTGGAGCAAGAGAAACTTGCCGACGTCAAATACATCGAATATCCGGCACGTGATGGTCGCAAAATTCCAGCCTACCTGACCGTACCCCAAGGCGAGGGACCGTTTCCATTAGTGGTCATGCCACACGGAGGCCCGTTTGTTAGTGAGTTTGTAGCTTTCGACGAATGGGGTCAGATGCTGGCCAATAATGGCTATATGGTGTTGCAGCCACAGTATCGCGGCTCTCGTGGACATGGGTTGGATCATTACACGTCGGCGTTTATGGACGGAGGCCAGGGTGGCTACAAGATGCAAGACGATAAAGACGATGGCGTGAAGTATCTGATTAAAGAAGGCATGGTCGACCCGAATCGAGTTGCCATGTTTGGCTGGTCCTATGGAGGCTATGCAGCCTTGGTTGCGGCATCCAGAGAAGATCAGCTGTACCAGTGTGTCATCGCCGGTGCTGCAGTTAGCGACACCGTGCACCAGGTGAACTTCTATCGCAACAGAATGCGCGGCGCGAGCGAAATAGAACAAGTCAACATGTGGACGGATAGCATATCGCCGGTTGATGAAACCGACAAAGTGAATGTACCTGTTCTGTTGATCCATGGCTCCGTTGATCAGCGCGTGCCCCCAGTGCACGTAGAACGCTATATATCGGGTTTAGAGAAAGCTGGTAAACCTTATAAGTATGTAGAGTTAGAGGGCGCAGATCACTTTTCGAATACGCTGTTCTATCATCATCAGATCAAGCTTTACGAAAATATGATTGGTTATCTAAAGAATGACTGCGGGC
This sequence comes from uncultured Gammaproteobacteria bacterium, assembly GCA_964630895.1. Lineage (GTDB taxonomy): Bacteria > Pseudomonadota > Gammaproteobacteria > Xanthomonadales > SZUA-38 > CAZVYE01. Next base: position 7,500 of record CAZVYE010000138.1, read on the forward strand.
CGGAAGGTATTTAAGGCCGCTGGGCTCACAATCTGATATTTCGGTTGCTCCTTCCAAACCAGGAGGGAGCAGTCGATAATCGCGGCCCCGCCACACTCCTTCTTTTTAGTTCCTGCAGAATCATAACCGACAAGTGATCCACTATCGCTTCTGAGATCTCCCTAAACAGTTCTGCGTCATTTTCAGGCCTACTGTACATAGCCTGAATCGATTCAAGACCGATATGCTAAGGGCCCACAGTTATTTGGGGGCTGCCCAGTGTCTGATCCTAAGCCGGTACTCTTCATTGGTAACAAGAACTACTCAAGCTGGTCTTTGCGTCCCTGGCTGTGTTTACGCTGGGGTGGTATAAAATTTGAAGAACGCCTTATCTCTCTAAAGCAGGAAGGCTACGGTCGGGCAGAAATTGCGGAAATCTTGACCGTTAGCCCGGCTGGCAAAGTGCCGGTTCTGCACGTAGATGGCGTTGCGATCTGGGACAGTCTGGCCATTGCTGAATGGGCTGCAGAGCATTCGCCCCAACTATGGCCTGAAGATTGCCTGGTTAGAGCCCAGGCCCGCAGCGTAACCAGCGAGATGCATGCTGGCTTTGCTGATCTTCGCGATCAGTTGCCCATGAATATTCGACGGCGGTGTAAGGCACACGGACTGAGAGCCGGTACAGAAAGAGACATTGCAAGAGTACTATCCATGTGGTCTGGCCTGCGAGAACAGTATGCGGGCGGCGGTCCCTGGCTTTTTGGCAAGCGCAGCATTGCAGATGCTTTTTTTGCCCCCGTTATCACTCGCTTTCGCACCTATGGCATTGCGCTGGATGGGGATGCCAAAGCGTATTCCCAGACAGTTCTGACAGATCCAGACTTTCTAAAATGGGAGGCGAGTCCAATTACTGATCGGTTCGAATTCGTTGACAGTGTCTATGCGTAGAACACGAAGCCTTAGGTAGGGCTAGTATGTGACTATCGCCGCTTTTCGGCCAGGCAATACGCAGCCAACTTGGAGCGAATGACGACACGAATGGAATGCGGTCAGCCAAAAATGTCGCTGATTCTTCGCCATATGGACTTTTTCTGATTCCACAGTAGATCGAACTTTTTACCATGCTTATGATTTGGAGGCAGAGCAGGCCCGAGGATATGGAACGGTGGTATGCCTTCATTTATGTGATACAGGAGGGATGGATCTGAGGAAAATCGGCCTCCGCACTTCACGTCAACGATTGAGCAGGATGATTCGAAGTCAGAGATGGAGACGTTTATCCAAACGGGAACTGCGCCGTCCCTCCAAAGTAGTTCTACTACGTCAGCTTCAGATTCATATAACTTGCCCCCGTCGTGAACGGCATCTTCAAGTGTGAATTCGTTAACCTCTAAATATTTAGCGTCCATTACACCGTTAAAAATACGAAATGCAATAGCGTCTGGGAGGTCGTTGACGACCAAAGTTCTAGCGAAATCTCTGGCCTTGGTTGCAGCTAACGTCAAATTGCGCGAAAACCCATCGCGACTCAAGTCTATCTTGGAATAGTCAAATTCCAGATTGGAAACAGTTTTGATTTCTGCGGGGTCGTATTTTCCTTTCATGGGTACACAGCTTAGTTGCTCATGACACCTCGGTGATCAATGCATTGATCACCGAGGTCTTGTCCCAATGGCAAGTCCGTTCGCGCAATGAGTACTAACCTTGATGCGGATATCGGTAGTCCGTAGCGGAAACAAACGTCTCTTTGATT
>CAZVYE010000139.1:0-9202 GCA_964630895.1 uncultured Gammaproteobacteria bacterium
AGATCATTTTCGCGGTCTTCATGAGCGTTGCAGCGTTAGCATTCTATGCTGCGATAGAGCATTCGGATGGCCTGGGATTATCATTCTATGAGTTAGCGGGCATCGGCTTTGTTTCACTTATAACTCTACTTGCAGTGATAAGTTTTCGAATGTTCAACATAAGATGCCCCGACTGTGGCAAGAAAGCCAAAACAACACCTGCCGGCAGACAATGGCAAGCAGAATGTTCCCATTGCAAGATTTGCTGGAAACTTGGCGTTGCAAAGGGACGCAAGCGCGGTTACTGAGCCTGCAACAGGCTCTACCGCGCCCCGTGGATAGTCCCCCTACTGACTTTGAGCCTAACAGCCATCAGGTTGATTGCTTAATTTCAGCAGTTGCGTCGAATTTCTCGCTGACAAGGTCAGGTCCTGGCATGCAAGGACGCTGACCGCCGCATTAGGCGGCATAGATCTGCAAAGCCGCCTCCTAACGCAACTACTCCACTTCAAATAGTTCCAATGTCACCGGTGACAATGCTGCGGCCTCATAGGCCCCAATATCGCAAATCGAGTTGCTCGGGCCCGGTCTGATATCCGGTCTGCCAGTGGCATCGAAAGCCAGGACAGGCGCATTGGCACATGTCGTTGTATCACCTGCACCCAACGCATCGGTCATGTCGGTGGTCAACGGCATAACGTTCACGAATATATTTGGGCCGCCAAATATCGTCGGTGCGTCCAGGACGGGATCTGCCACGACTATCCCGGCACCGCAGCTGGTGTCATTGGGGGAAAACTGGAGATTGTTGCCCAAGTCGGTAATGGGATCGCCCGCGCAATTGGTAACACTAGTGCCTGAGCTATCGCCCAAAATGCTGTTGATAACGGTAAAGTCAGCGGCGGTGGTGTTATCGTTAAATATGGCCCCGCCGTCGAAGCTCATACCATCGCCATTGGCGCTATTGCCCGCAATGGTGACGTTGATAAGGGTAAATTCTCCAGGCGCGCTCTGCACCAGCGGACCATTGGAAATAGCGCCGCCGTTTTGACCTGCCGTGTTACCGTTCATGGTGACATTAACCAGCTCGTTACCGTTGGTGCTGGAGTTTAGACCCGGTACCAAGTACGCCCCGCCGTTCATGGCAGTAGAGTTACTTAAGAAGCTGCTTTGGTTGATGGTCATAACACCACGACTATAGATTGCACCGCCGCCCTGGGTGGGGTCTGTACCATCCGCTGAGTTACCGGAAAAATTGGATGCATAGATACCGCCTGCCCCGGCGTTATTCACGATAGCTGCAATAGCTGCCACAGGATCACTACCGCCCAAAAGCGTTGCTGGATTGGCCAAGAAGTCTGCTAAATCCAGGTTTCCGACAAAATCTGCACTGCTGTAGGCCAGAGCGGAACTTAGGGTTAAGAAGAGCGCCCCCCCTGACCCATTTGGTGCGGAGTTCCCCACAAACCCGGTAAATGCAATAAGCATGATCGAGTCGCTATCGGAGCTCATAAATATTGCACCACCGCCGTCAGTTAGCTCCCCTCCACCCAGAGCCTGATTATTGGTAAACACCGTGTTGCTAATAACCATGGGCTGGTCAAGAGATCCACCCTGATTGAAGTAGATAGCTCCGCCGCTGTCACTTGCGACATTATTGGTAAACGTTGTATTGGTTATGGCCACAGCCCCGGCGCCTGAGATATACAATGCGCCACCCCGCCCGTCAGCCGTGTCTGGATTCGAGTCGGCCATATCGATGACACTGTTATTTAGGAAATTGACATTGGTCAGCGCGAGCGAATCTCCGGAAAAGCGTATCGCTCCGCCTTCCCCTCCGCTGGTCGAGCCGTTATTAGAAAATGTCGAATTGACAATATTGACTGTGGTGCCGGACTGGCCACGTATTACCATCGCAGAGCCACTGCCCACGCAGCCATCAATGGTCAGTTCCCGCATGGTAAAAGTATTGTTGGGGTCCACATCAATGATTTGGGTGCTTTGACAGTCGATAGATGCGCCCCCACCCCCGACCAATTCCAAAGCTCCGTCGTCGCTGCCCCAGTTTGGCAACTGGCCATTGTTCACCACAAAGGTGGCGCCGTCGGCAAGATCGATGATATTTGGGCCTCCTGCAGTGACCCCTGTGCAAGCGTCAATATTGGTTTGCTGCGAGTGCGAAAGCATTGCTTCGCGCAGCGTACAATCGCCGTTGGCCTGATCAAGAGTGTCATTGGTTACCGAAACGTTGATAGTACCTGCAAGCAGCGCCATCGGGCACATGGCTACAAGTAGATAAATTATGCGATGCATTGTCTTTCCTCCGAGCATAGTCAAGCGGGCGAAAAGCCCCTCCTAATTAGTTCAATGCCGGAAAACGCAAAACCGAACAAACTGCGGCCGAATCTTGTAATTGGTTTAAAGCTTGCTGTCATGCGCGAGCGCTCTTAGTCTGTGTCGCCTGGGTCATTTTGCTGGACCATTTTCAAATCTTGTGAAAGCTCGTCTCTCAAGCTCCTTTTACAGAGCGACCCACTCTATACTTCACGCATGTCCAAGTTCTCTGAACGAATCAAAGAAGCGCTGAGCCCGCCAGACCCGGCGCTGCTTAGAGCGGGTGCGGGCGGAGAACAGCTGGTGGCAAAGACCCGCTTGCTGTTTTGGCTGTTTGTCTGGTTATCGCCGCTATCGGTTACGCTGTTGAAAGGCTCGGAAACGCCGATACCCATGCTGTATTCCTTCTATGGTTCTTCGGTTGGCGTCACCTTGTCGCTGTTTGTCCTGCTTAACCAACGAAACCGACTGCCGCGCCCCACAGCAGGTTTTTGGAGCGGAGGAATTGACGTTTCAATTGTCACGATCACCTACTTTTCCATCAGCCTAGCGGGCCACGCCGATTCCGTCTTTAACAGCCAAAGTGGCTGGTGCGTCTACATATTGCTCGTCATGACCTCCACGCTGCGCTTTAGCGTTCGCATTGTGCTGTTTGTCGGAATTCTCGCCATCCTTCAGTACGTGCCGCTAGTGACGATATCTGCGCAAATGATGGAGCCGCCTCCCGCGGACTACAATGTGCTGCTGCAAACTACGAAGATCATGTTGATGATCGCCGCAACAGCCATTGGAGTAGGTGTAGTCAATCGCACCCGTGGGTTGGTGCGCGCATCTGGCTTTGATGACCTCACCGGCTTGGCAACGCGTGCCTACTTTAACGAGCGATTTGCGTCCGAAATTTCCCGCGCAGAGCGTGAGGGATCGCAGCTTTCTCTGGTGATGTTTGATATCGACCACTTCAAGCGATTTAACGATCGCTACGGCCACCACCACGGGGACGTTGCGCTACGCTCCGTCGCCAGTGCAATCGTGCAGGAAAAACGCCCGTCGGACTTTGTGTCTCGTTGGGGCGGGGAAGAGCTAGCCATGATCATTACAGGCGCTAATGCGGAACAGGCGAAGCAAGCTGCGCAACGCATACTAAACGCCGTGCGCGAAACCGATTTCCATTGCGATGGCGAAGTATGCAACGTAACCCTAAGCGCTGGCATTAGTGAATATGGCACCGATGGTGATGACCTAACCCAGCTGTTTGCGGCTGCGGATCGCAGACTTTACCGGGCCAAAGAAGCTGGCCGAGATCAGGTAATGGCCCATGGGTAGAGTTGGCAGCACACGTTTAGTTCGCCCAATAACTTAAGCCGCCGGGCTGGATTCATGACTATGGCAAGAGGTGTTTAAGGCCGTCCAAATGCCATTTGCAGGCGAATGCCAAAATAAGAAAAGGGTCAGCCCAAATACAGTATGAGTTTATTCGGGGGGCACACCAGCGGGCAGTGAACACGACTGACATTTACTAGGGAACCAAAACCCGAAAATCAGCTTGGCCCAGTATCCTGCAAATCGCTCCCCGCAGGCTGGACACAACGTAAAGTAATACCGCAATCGAAAGAACAGGAAGAGCCCTCCACCTGAAATACCAATTACTTGAGCAATTTCGTCCAACGATGGGAACAAGGTTTCGACTGCTCCGGCAGTTATGCATAACGAAGCGCCAACGATCAAATAAAACTTCATATCATCGTAGCGGGCCCAGATGGTCGCCGTATCGAATTTTCTCTCTGGACTATATTTGTTTTGCTCGTTGTTAGGCACCTGCGCACCACTTGCCAAAGTAAACAACTCCTGGTCAAAACTGAATCGTCCATTTCAGTATTTCAAAGAATTATCTAAACGTCCCGTGCATGACGTCACTGCCTTGATGCTTTACGGTCAGCGTATCTCCGGCTTGGATGACAGGAAACGTTATTTCTTCGTCAGACCAGTGATCGAACTCAGCTTCTCGCCCACGAGATACCAAGACCGTCGCCAGATGTTCATCGTTGATGTAGTAATCAAGCTCATCACCTGGGTCTAAAGGCAACCGCTCGATTTCGATTTCAATGTGATCGGGGCCCTTGTTCTTAAACGTGCAATAGTCCGCTTCTACCTTGCAGTGTTCGAACCGGGGGTCAAGAACTTGGATGGTTGCGGTGAGCCGACGCGCGACTACTCCGCCCTTACCTCGACCAAACAAGAAGAATAGAAGCACCAGGGCAATCGGGATGTACCACCAATGGAATTCCATGCAATACCTATATCCTTGTTGCAGTCCGACGGTAACTCAATATTTTTACTGTACCAATGACAAGGGTTTCAATGTAGAGCGAGCTGCCCTTTATCATACTAACTATACCAACTGGACAGTTTGCATACTCCTGACAATGGCATCGCGAAGTTTTTGTATTCAAGATACTTTCAGGATCGCTTTGGCGGTATTCTTTCGTCATCCATTCCAATTCTTCCCAGGCTTAGCCTATGATTGAAACTCAAGCTAGGATCCAGCAGTTCTTAACGGACCTCACACTTGCCGACCACGGTCAATTGGCTATTGTGGAGAAACTACGCGCAATCATTACCGGATTTGACGAAAATTTGGTTGAGAATATCAAGTATGGGGGTCTGGTCTATTCCTACCAGGAATCACTGGTTACCGGTATCTTTGCCTATAAGCGCCATGTGTCGTTAGAGTTTTCACAGGGGGCCGAATTCCACGATGAGGCTGGCAAACTGGAGGGGAATGGCAAGTACCGACGACACATTAAATTCCTGGACGAGACGCAAATAGATAAGCCAGTGATTTGCGAGTATCTACGCCAGGCAATCTTGATTGCACAATAGCTAAGATGTATTGACCACATGCTTTTTGTATCGAAGAAACTGAGACTTGCGGGCCTGTTTACCGTCCTTGCGTTTGCAGCACCGTCTGTTTCAGGGCTGCCGTGGTCCGAGTTCACAGAGAAGAAGCTGGCTGATTCAACTCACTATGAAATTGATTCCGAGGCGATGGAAGTCGTTGTCGCTAATTCGGACCAAAGCGCATCGGCACTGATTCGTCGTGGCAAGATTAATCTTGAAGACACACCAATTCTTTGCTGGCGCTGGCGGGCAGACCAGTTTCCCAAGGTAGAGGACATCACTACAAAGTCGGGAGATGATTTCGCTGCGCGGGTTTACGTGATAGCAGAGCGCGGCTTGATGGGTTTACGCTCCCGCAGCATCAACTACGTATGGACAGAAGAGATAACGGATCTGGAATTCTGGACCAATCCCTTCGCAGAAAGTGTTGTCATGATTCCGGTACACGCTGGCCCAGCGTCAGAATCGGGAAAGTGGGCCAGCGAATCTCGTAATGTTGCGGAAGACTTCAAACGTTTTCTGGATACCAATGTAAATCATATAGACGCGGTTGCTATCATGACCGACGCAGACAACTCTGCCAGTAAAGCGGCCGCCAGCTACGAGAGGCTCCGTTTTGTATCTGATGCAGATCGGTGTTCAGAAGACGCTTAATGCTTCGTTTCTGCTACTTGCGATAGCAGACTATTGAGCGCTGATATCACTTCATAATCTGCGCTCCGGATGTCTTGGCCACGTACAAGAGGCTGCGGGCAAATGCCGCCTGTGCCTTCTCCAGCGATTCGTTTTGAGTCATGGTTAGCGGATTTACGAACTTCTACTCGCATTGGAACCCTCCACTCAGATACCGAATTCATAGGTATCAATGCCAATGCGCTTTAAACCGAACGGCGGCACTTGTCCGGCAAACCAAATCTGCGAATCGTCTGTTTGTAGCGCCGGCTGAAAGTTTCTCACCCGCCGCATAATGGGAATTTGAGATAAGGTGGATTTAAGGCATGATGGGCGCCAAACGAGCAACCATTTTCTTGCAGTTGACTGCCATCCAATCTAAAGAACAACTATGCATACACACATCCAGCACCCTTGCGTAGCTCACAAGCTAGCGCTGCTTAGATCTACTGGCACGGATCGAAAGCAGTTTCGAGAATTGGCCAGAGAGCTAACCCAGTTTGTCGCCTATGAAGCTTTGCGTGATTTACCGACCAAAGAGGTTGCAGTGGAAACGCCGCTAACCCAGACAGCCGGTGCAATGATCGATGCCGACCTGATTGTCGTGCCCATCCTTCGCGCGGGCCTGGGCATGACAGATGGACTGCTCAGCCTGGTTCCCAACGCAAAAGTTGGGTTTGTTGGCTTATATCGTGACCCCAACACCAAGCTGCCCGTGGAGTACTATCGCAAGCTTCCCACACCACAGGCCAACAGTATTCATATGGTCATTGACCCCATGCTCGCCTCAGGCGGCACCATGGTAGCGACCCTGGATATGCTGAAAGCGCAGGGAGCCAGCGATATTAGAGTAGTGTGTTTGGTGACGTGCCCAGAAGGTTTAGAAGCCGTTGAAACCGCCCATCCGGACGTGCCTATTTTTGCTGCAGCAATCGACTCGCATCTGGACGAACGCAAATATATCGTGCCAGGACTGGGAGATGCGGGGGATCGATTGTTTGGGACGGAGTAGCAGTAGATGGCTCGGCCGTGGCATTTAGCGGGGGCTATGTGGCGTTTAACAGTCAGCTATCACCGCTTATATTCGTAAATCGCCATAGCCTTTCGCTGATCACGGTCCAAATTGCGACTTGCAAGGATCCCGGCAGCCGGGACATTTACAAACGAAGCAAAAAACCAAAGCGCCGACATTTTCAAATACCAGCCAACTGCGATTACGGTAGCAAGCGCAACTAAAGCCGCAATGAGATTGTGTTTTAAACTCAGCCCCCGCCCCATGAAGCGAGCGCCCAGTCCAATAATTACACCAGGCACGACAAGAGAGACATACAAGATCGCTGGCAGACTGAAGATAACAATGTAAGTGGCGGCAGCGGGAATAGCGGCAATTAGACTGCCAACTATGGTACCTGCAAGGCTTTGTTGTTCTAGTAGTCCTTGAGCTAACTGAATTTGCTGCTGTTGTTCTTCGTTGCGGGCGTTCACGGGAGATTAAAATCCTTGTGTCATTGTTGGGAGTTAGACAGATTCGCCATGCCGCCAGTTGGTAGCGTCAGGTGCATCATTCGGTTAGTTTTGCTTTCTCAAGCCTGTCTCTTATGGCTGAAACTGGGTTCGCACCTCCTTGAAGATAACCACGGTGCGTGTACCCAGTTAAGTTTATTCCAACCAACTCTCCCGAACTGTTGAGAATAGGAGCACCACTAGAACCACTCAGCGTTAAGCTGGGATTGTCGTACCGAAACTGCAACCAAGCATCATTGCTTTCGATCACCGTCGCCTTGTGTAACAACTCCTTGTTCGATTTACCAGATAGCTTTGCGTAGAGCCAAACGGAGGAGCCAACCTCAGGGTTCTGTTGTGACAAGGATAGCCAAGATCTGGGAGCTTCATCCAACGCGAACACAGCGATATCACCAGATCCTGAATACTCATTGGGCGACCTGGCACCAGTAATCACGATCGGTCGATCCGACCCGTAAGAAGGCGCTCCCTCAATTAGCTCTAGTAGAAGCACCTCATCAATCAGGTCTTCAATTTCCCACCACCGGTATTCGCGACTTAGTCCTCCGGCCTCACTGAATAGATGGTGTGCCGTAAGAATCATGAACGCACCTTGGTAGTTGATTATTGATGCTGTTCCCGCCGAGAACTCTCCCTCAGTAGAACTAAATCGTGGCTTGAAGATCGGTCCTAAATCGTCAATTAGTGGCGTGATATGCCTCCAAGATTGTCCAGCAGAATCGGTCTTGCCATAGGCACCAGGTGATGACCTGCCATTGTCAATTGACAATTTATCTAGAGTATCGAAATACGCTTCATCATAACCTTCAAGAGCAATTACCTGATGCTCTAGCTCAAGAAGTCGCTCCTCGAATCGCTTTTCGTCGAAGTCTAACTTGTGCACAGGCTTAGGTTCATTTCGTATTGCGTCCAGCCACATCAGAATTTGACTGGTTGTTTGCGATTCTCGTCGCCATTCGTTACAGGCAATTTTTCGAGGATCTATCTCGCCATCTACGCAAGCCAAACCTTTCTGAACCACGCGCCCCATGTGATTGATAGCGACATCTATAGCTTGCATAACGGGTTGGTTATTTAGCTCCTCGAACAAGGGATGCTCAAGGCTATCGTCGCCAGCGCTGAACTGCGGGAGAGCAAAAACTGGCAGAAAAATCATTATCCAATATTTCATGAATGTGTCACCGACCTAAGCACTTAAGCCTGTTGTCTCCTGAGTATACCCATGAACCAAGTCTTCATTAGACGCAACAAGAATGGATTGTGTAGTCATACAAAGACAAATTTTGATTCGGCCCGAAAGATTGCGATTACTAGGCGCTCACTGCTCGAAAGAGCAGCTTCTCTGCCCGTGCGTTAAAAACCATTTGTTGTTCGGTGATATCCATGATGACATCTTCATTAGAGAGAAAGTCTAAGCAGGCTTCCATATCAACAACGGTCTTCGCACTTAAGAGTTGTGAAATTTTGTTGTATCTAGTGCATGACGTTGCTGCCAATGCATTGCCTACACTGTCCGTTTGGTCTTCCACATCAAGCGCAATATAGTCATTTGTAACCGCGAGAAATCCATTTTCCATCTGGCGATGAGCATAGCGCGTGGGCGTTCGTTCAATGACCGTTGCCTCACCGGCGTTTACTCCAACCACTAGCAAGAGGCAATCACAAGGAATTGCTTCCTTCGAAAGCATGTCTACTGCATCCAAATAGGTTGGCGAATGCTCCAGAACCATTCTTATGAGAAATGCTATTGGAGTGCCCACCCCAGTTACTGGGTCATCGCTAAGAGACGCATTCA
>CAZVYE010000140.1:0-9177 GCA_964630895.1 uncultured Gammaproteobacteria bacterium
CTGTCGGAGACCCCATGTCTAGCCACGATGACGTGATTGTGGATGGCAACATCATTACGGCTGAGAACTTTGACGCTGCAATTTTGTTTGCTGCCAAAGTCGCAGCAAAACTGCGGGACACAAGTCGATAAACTGCAGTCAGGGGCGAATCCTTCGCCCCTTTCTCCTGCTTTCGGACAAATTCAGCAACAGTTCGATGGCCCAATGCAGAAGGATCCGAGATAACCATCGCCAAATTCGCTGGTCTCCCAGGACGCATTTTTCCGGTAATATCTCTCCCACAGCGTCTACAAAAAGCAATTCGCAATTGCAGTTGAACACACTTGATCGAGAGGTAAGGAATGGAATTCCACGAGTCTCCCTATGCACCACCGAAAAGCGAATTGGAAGTATTTTCCAGCGAAGGACTTCGGACCTACAAGCGATACGTAGTCTACGAACCTGGAACACAGTGGCCAGACCGCTGCTTTAAGTGCAATGCAGAAACTTCAGTGAAGAAAAAAACCACTGTCACCTACATCAATCCTTGGATATACGTCTCCATACTGATTAATTTTATTATCACGCTGATTCTCGCGTTGATATTCCGTAAGCAATTTAAGATTGATCTGCCCATCTGTCAGGAGCACATCCAAAAGCGAAAGATTTTTCTGTTTGTGCTGTGGTCGTTTACGGCGCTCTCACTGCTGATGTTTGGTATCGGACTCGTTAGCGAAGAGCACTTCTTTACCTTTATTGGTTTAGCGCTCTTTTTAGTTGTGCTGTTTTTGGCCATTGGGGGACGCCAAATTCACGCCGCAAAGCTCAAGCATGACCAAGTTTGGATCATGGGTACTGGGGCGGCATTCAGAGACAGTCTGCCTCAATTGGGAAATGATTAAAGAGAACCTGGCTGGTCTCAGCAAGTGCCCGCAGCTGGCGGAGATTTAATGTCCAGCCTGGGCCTCAGATAGATGCGTCAGACACATCCAGTGCTCCCAGTTGGCATCCCGAGATTGCGATTTAGAAGCATACCTGGCGGATTTGCCACCACCATAGATAAACCCGGTGAATTCGCTGAGGGCGGCATCAAGAAAATCTCTCGACCATAAATTGCCACGCGCCATCACCGCTGCTGGCGAGCGCAACGCTTCAATATTTTCCAGCGGATTTTCGTCAAGGATTAAAAGATCGGCGCGTTTGCCAACTTCCAATGTGCCAAATGAAATCTCCGGCCGCAGACTTTTGTCGATAAATTCGCCCGCATTGCGCGCTGCAATTTCGTAGATTTCTCGCGGACTTAGACCCAAGCCTGCAAACAATTCCATTTCCCGGTGGACGGAGAATCCAACTGGTAGTCCCGGCAACGCAGGAGCATCCGTCCCCAATAACAAGGGCACACCGCCATCGTGGAATGCCTTCACCATGCTTTCAAAGTAAGCGTAGCGAAGGTCGTCCCCTCCAATCGTTTGCCCTGCCCCCTGGACTTGGGTGCTGTTGAAGTAATTGAGCCAACTGGTTTTTACCCTGCGCCTGGTCCTTTCAACGCCCGGGCGATCAAGCAGTTGGTCGTAGGCCTCCCGATTACCGCCATATATGAGCTTGTAGGACTCAAACACTGCCAGTGTTGGGGATAAATAGGTGTCATTCTGCACAAACAGGTCTATCGCTTCCGCCAGCAGCCGGTCATCCTGTCGACTGTTCATATGCGTGACATACGGCTCTTGGATATGCGCGGCCAAAAGATGCCCCTTGCTCAACGATTCCGCCATTGGGCGAGTGCGCGGTATATGACCGATGATAGGAAGCCCTTTGTCCAGACTTTCTATTTCAAATTGCGCCAGGACCAGTGGTGGCAAGAACCAGTACTCTTTGATGTAGTCATACCCATCGAACGCGAGCCGCTCAGCATATTCTGTTGCTTCGGCGGGAGTTTCTATAGTCCGGATGCCGTTGCCAGTCTGTCCGTATGCCACGTTGCCAGTCAGCATGGTTGGACCGATTATCTCGTTGGATTCGTAGCGTGCAGCAATTTCTGGGATACCCACGGTAAATCCGTCGCCCATGTTCAAGACGGTAGTCACGCCGTTGGCGATGTTGAGCAGCCCTGCGTCCTCGGCTGCGCCCAGCCCACCAATATCCAGATGCGTATGAAAATCTGTCAATCCAGGACCAAGGTACATGTCACGGGCGTCAATCTTGATCAGGTCGTCTGCCAGCAGCCGCCTTCCAGTTGCCTCAATAGACTCGATAACGCCATTACGAACAACCAATGTGTGACCTGGTAATACGCCTTCCGACCCCACCAAAGTGACCACGTTGGCACCAACAAAAGCCACCCCAGATGTTGCTGATATCGTTTCTGGCAACGCCCCACCTGGATCACTGAGTGCATGACATAGATCCGACGGCACGATGCGCTGCAACACGATTTGACCCGCTAAGCCGCTATCTAACTGGTACGTAAATGTAGCGGCGTCACAGCTCAAGAATTCCACAGTCGCCGAACCAATCGCCTGAGTCGTGACAGGTTCGTTGGCGTCAAATCGACCACCTAAAGTTTGAAACACCACCAATTGACTTTGCCCCTCATGGATTTCGCCTTGAAAGGTAAGCCATCGCTGGCCGTCTTCAGCGTTGGTCGCAAAAGTAAACCAGCCACCGGTTATCAGATTGGCGCCAGGCACGACGTCAAACGTCATGCCCTGACCTGCGGTGTCCTGTTCAAACCAGGCGCCGGACAAGCCGGCATTAATGACAAAGCCGCCGCTATTTTCTTGCGCCGAAGCCATCGCCACTCCGAACTGGAGTAGAAGTGTCAAATACACGAAACAGAGGTGTTTATGGCTCACCGATTCACCTGTGACAAATTCCCGCACAGACTATCGGGTGTGAGGCGCACCAGTTCTAACGTTCCGCTGAGATTCTCTTCCGGCAGTTCATAATGCAGGGTTGCCGCTGTGCATGAAGAGAACTGCAATTCGATATTACCCACCGGCTGAGTATCAATCGAACCTGGCTGATCGAAAGCCCCACCGGTACTCAGCGAAAGTTCCAACGTAGATTTGTCGCCGGAATATTGGCCCTGCGCAGTAAACCAACGCTGTCCCCCAGGCCCGCTCAATTCCACATCAGCTGCCACATCCAGATAGGTGTACCACGCCAAGAACACCAGGTTTTGCGGAGGGTAGACTTCCAAATAGATACCTTGACCACTGGTCTCAGGCTCAAACCAGGCCCCGGACAATCCCTGATTGATCGTAAATGGCTGCGCAACAACTGGACCGCTGATAAAAAACAGCAGCGCCATTAGAACGCCAGGCAGGTTCAAATTGGACCGCATCATGATGTGACCGTCTCGCAGCGTTTTAGTCGTGCCGCGATAAAATTGCGTTTTGTTCTACAGTCATTCATCAAGCGAGCCAGTTGAGTGTCATGGGATTTGTGCCGCAATTCTATCGACTTGTTTTATAGCATCTCGACTCAGTCAAATTCCTGAAAAATATCTCACATATTCCTTAAAGCGCAGACACCAACTCCTCTGAAGAATCAGATTCGTCGCTGCCGGCCAGTTGATGAGAGACCTCTGCGACGATTTCCAGACGTTCTATATTGCCCTGATAGTTGTCGTCCGTTGCAATGATCGCGACGTTACCAGAGGGCATAAAGGCCAGGTTGGGTCCGGCAGAGTTGGCAAAATTTGGTAACCAAAGTCGAGCCGAAAGCTTGCCCTCAAGGTCTTCTGCCAGCAGCACCGGGCGGCCTTCATTGATGGCCACGCGATAGATCTTGTTGTGCGAGTGAGTCCAAAGGGCCCAAGCGTATTCAGATACTGAATCATTAACCTGCCGCAGTGATTGGTCAGTCATATCCACGCGCCACAGGCCTGGCTGATCCCAAAGTGATATCAAAATGCCATTTCCTGAAATCCGATATTGCGCAATGCGATGATCCAGCAATACCGAGCTCTTCATGCTGGGCAAATCCAGTGCCATTAGCCGATCAGAACCAGCGTGATCAACGTAATAGACGGAGTCACCATCGGCGCTCCACTGGGGAAACACTGCGTCCTGGCCCACCGGGCTAAGCACTGAATGCTCGCCACTCGACAGATCGAACACCCAGAGGCGCCTGCTACCGTGGGAACCGGTGGAGTAAGCGATTCTACCGCCATCTGCGGACCAATCATGGCCGCGCACAGGTAGCTCAGTTGAAAATAAAAGCTGCGGTTTGCCGGGTTTTGAAACATGCACGCGCCATAAGCCATAGCGACCCGATCGATTGGAGTGAAAAGAAATTTCTTCGGAACCGGCTATGACCACCGGGTGCTCGTCCGCAAATGTAGACGGCGCGAACCGGCTTACCTGACCATTTTCAAGACTGGCCGCCATGAGCTGACGCGAGCCCGAAAAGAAATCAAAGGCTAAAGCACCAGTGTTGGGATGACGGGTAACGCTGGTGACAATCTGATCGAAAGATTGCAATAACTCGGATCGCTTAGCACCGATTTGCCAAAGTTGGGTGGTTTGATCATCTAAACGAACGGCGGCGATAAACTCGCCGGTTCCAGCCCACTCAATGTCCAATACCTGACCTGTAGGCGCGGGAGTACGATCCAGCATGCCATTCACCAGGTCGAGCACGATAAACTGATCTGTGTGCCCGCTCTCGGCAACCCAGGCGATGCGTTTGCCATCGGGGTGGTAGCTAGGCAACCTACCGATAGCTGCCTCTTTATGCAGCTCAAGCCGTTGACTGATCCCACTGCCAATATCTAGTTCCCACAGCTTGCTCGTATGTCGGACAGGATCATATTCGTCAAACACCAACGCATCTGCATTGGGACTCCAGTCAAGGCTTGTGGGCCGGTGAGGCGCGCATGGTAGCTCTCGGGTACGCTTTGTGTCGTCGACATGCAGGATCATTATGCGACAGTCCCCCGCCCGTGTGACGCTCAAATAGGCAATGCGCTGCGCATCACTGGACCAGGCGGGATGTACTTCGAGTCGTTTGTCGTCAGTGAGCTGCTGAATCTGCCCACTCTCCAAATCCAGCCTGTACAAATCTGTGTATGTTGTACCAATTCGAATCCAGGCAAACAGCAATGAGCTGCCGTCCGGGCTGTAGCGGGGACGCAATTCCAGTCCAGGCAGTCGAGTAATGCTGGAAGATTGCCACTTCGCTGACGTCACCAATGGCGCTTTGGAAGACGCAGAAGCATGTCCCGCCTGTGATTGCGTAAAGTCGAAAGCACCGAATGCAAAAACCGCAATGACCAAGGTTGCCACTGCAGCCAGCTTCCAATGTTGGGCCGCGCGGGCACTGGGCGAATGCTGCAAGCGATAGCCAATTTTTGGAATGGTTTCTAACAGATCATCATCGCCGCTGTCTGCCAACGCTTTGCGCAGCTTCGAAACGGCATTGTTCAGTAACTCATCCGACCCGCGGCCACGGCCCCATACCGCATCCAACAGAGCTTCCCGACGAATGACTGTTCCGGGCTGGCGCATTAGCTCGCATAACACCGCCATGGCTTTACCCGAAATCCGCTGTTCAGATAATCCAATGCGAATCAGATTTCGGTCAGGGTAAACCTGAGCCTTTCCCACGGTGTGCGGACCACTTGTGTCAAACATTACATCATTTCCGCGGACAGCCTTTATACGAATCCTATCGTAGCTTATATCTTAGGCTGCGTACATGCTTGATCCCAGTGCCCTGCAGGGCCTGGTATCCCCACCAAGCCCGCATACACGTGCGGACTGAGTCCTCTAGATTGCGAACTGCACAGGGCTTTACCTCCCCAATCGGCTAAATAGTTGGCTCAAGCTGTGGCGACAAAGTTTTCAATAATCACCCGACCCGAAAAATTTTGTACATTGCTTGCTAACCGATCCAAGTTGTCGTCGTCTAAGCTCACAAATGGCAAATAAAACTTCACAGCTGCAATGCATTCTGAAACCGAACTCATAGCCAAAGCGCAATCCGGCAATCAACGAGCCTGTCGCAAGCTATTCGATGCCCACGCCGATGCGATTTACGCCCTGGCTTTTCGGATGTGCGCAGATGCCGAACTGGCAAAAGACGTGGTGCAAGACGCTTTCTTTAAGGCGTTTGGCCGCCTCGATTCATTTGACGAAAGATCTGCATTTGGCACCTGGATTCATCGCATCACAGTCAATACGGCGCTGGATGCACTGCGCAAACGCCAGCGAGAACAACAGCGTTTCACGCAGCAGGAACCCGAACAAATAGAACAGGCATCCTTGTTCGACCAACGGACCAGCAGCGACGAAGATCGAGCCGATTTACGCGAAGAGGCCGCTGCCAGCATGCGCGAGCTGTCAGACCTGGAGCGCATGGCCCTAACCCTGCGCCATTTTGAGGGTCACAGCATTGCCGAGACCAGCAAACTGATGGGAATTAGCGACGGCGCCTGCAAGCAGGCAGTTTTTCGGGCTGTGAAAAAAATGCGCCAATCACTGAGCCACTGGGTGACAACATGAAGACTATTAGCGACGAACAACTCATTCTCTTGTACTACGGAGAGCACGATGACCCCGATTTGGCCGAGCAAGTCGCCAAAGATGCAGAACTGACCGCAAGAATGAACGCCCTCGTGTCAGACCTGAATTGCTTGAGTAACAGCTATCACCCGAAACCGCTCACCAGTTCTGAACGGGACGATATGTGGACTGCGGCCAGCAGTGCATTACCTAAACAGCCTGGTCTGTTGACACGATTATTAGAACAGATCAACACGCCTCGACTTTCATTCGCGTCGCTGGCGGGGATAGTGCTGGTGGCTATGGTTGCCTATCTAGCGGGCAACCAAATGCAACCCACTGATGCGCCAGTTCAGGTCACCCAAATTCCGCAGATCGATGGGGATAAGGTGCAGCAACTTTATTTGAACACCCATTTGGCCAGTTCCGAGATGCTACTCACCGCGCTAGGCAATGACGAAGCCATTGAGGACGCTCTCTGGGTCGAAGAAATGCTTGCACGCAATCGCTTATACCGAATACAGGCCCTGCGCGCCGGCAATATGCGCTTGGCCAACCTACTAGCCGAACTCGAACCTGTCCTGATTGAAATGACGAATTCGCCTCCTGGCGAACAACCAGAGCTGAATGGTTCTGGTGGCTCGCTGCTGCTGCAAATCAAGCAGATGCAGTACCAATTGGGACAGCAACCGCAATCTCAGAGGATTTAGACATGTACTTCTGGAAATCCACTATACAAACCATTGGCAAATCGCTGATCGCCAGCATTATCGGCCTCTCTGTTTTGAGTGCAGCCGTCGCCAGCGACTACGACGACGCGCGAAAAGCCATGCGCAATCAAGAATGGCAACGGGCGCTGGAGCTGTTTGAGCGCGCCGAAGAACAGCCGGACAGGAACGCTGATGCGGCCATCTATTGGCAGGCACATATCTGGAGCCAGCTCGAAAATGAACGCAACGCAATGCGCATGATTCGGAAGCTGGAGCGTCAGTATCCCGACAGTAAATGGGCCGACGATGCTAGAGCACTGCGTGTTGAGCTGTCGGATACCACCGACCTTGCAGCCCAACTACAGGACTCGGAATTGATGGACGACGAGCTCAGGCTATATGCGCTGGGTCAACTGGTGCATCGCGATCCAGATCGCGCGGTGCCGCTCATTATGCGACTGATCGAAAACTCGGATCAGGAACGAGTGAAGCGGCATGCGCTGCAACTACTGGCAATGGCTAACCAAGAGGCTAGTAATGCCATGGTCCTGAAGCTGGCAAAAGGCAGCGATGGCCTGGAGATGCAAATAGAAGCGATTCGCGCCTTGGCGGTTAGTGGATCAGCGCAAATTGGCAGCCTGTTTGAGGAGATATACGAAGAAACACAATCCGCCGAAGTGAAGCGGGCGGTCATTGAGGCGGCAATTCCTTCCGGAAATACACAGTTTTTGCAAAAGCTACTGGCTGAGGAAACGAACAACGAAGTTCGCAGTCGTATCATTTCTACATTGGGCGTGCTGGGAGAGACTGAGCAACTGCATCAATACTACAACACCAGCAGTAGCGCCAATGAACGCCAGGAAATCGCGCACGCCTTGGCTATTGCAGGAGACGCAGAGGGCTTACTCAAGATTTACCGCAAGGAAACCGATCCCCGGCTGCGCACAGATTTGGCGCGATCCATGGCGATCACCGGCGATTCGAGAGTTGTGGATTTCTTCCGCGAGGTCGCACAGTCCAGTAACGATGAACAGGAGTTGCTGGCCATGCTTAATGCACTGGTAATCCTGGGTGACGGCTCAAACCTGGCTCGAGATATCGCGCTGCAATCTGACAACCCCAGAGTCCAGCACAAAGCGATTGAGGTGATCGGAATCCAGGGCGACATCACACAAATCAGCCAGATGTATGCAGATACTCAAGATTCTGAGGTGAAACGTGCACTGCTTAAAGCCTTTGTCATTTCCGGGGCAAGTGATGCGGTCCTTGAAGCCCTGGCGCACGAGGAAGATCCAGAGTTACGCCTGGAGCTTATACGCACCGTTGGAATAACCGGTGGCAACAACGCCAGCCAGGTCCTGACCGACCAATATCCAGATGCCTCAGCGGAGGAGAAAAAGGCGATTGCGCAAGCGCTCATGATTGCTGGTGATGCCCGCGGGCTGATCGCCCTGGCCAAACAAGAGTCTGACC
Source organism: uncultured Gammaproteobacteria bacterium (assembly GCA_964630895.1). Classification (GTDB taxonomy): domain Bacteria; phylum Pseudomonadota; class Gammaproteobacteria; order Xanthomonadales; family SZUA-38; genus CAZVYE01. The sequence goes on from CAZVYE010000140.1 coordinate 8,669, forward strand.
CAGAGGCACGCAGACAACTGGTACGCGTGTTGACCACCATGGGTGGCCCGGATGTTGACGACGCACTGTTTGAATTACTGGAGGACAACCAATGAGAATTTGGCCCTTACTTAGCTCCGTACTTGCCTTGGCCACCACTTCAGTTGTGGCTGCCGATCATCAAATCGCCAACGCGACCTGGTCAGATAAAGCATCCATCGTTGGCCAGTCCGTGGCAAACGGCTGGACCGTCCTTGCTAGCCCTGCCTTGGCGGGCAACGGTACGCCATGCTGCTACCAGGGTAACTGGAAAAACCGGGATTCAGACTACTCAGATATTGGTTGTACGCTGGGAGAGCAAATGCACGGCTACGGCAATCAAGACCGTATGCCCGATAGTGATCAGATGCTTATCTTTACCCAGTACAAAGACCACAACGCAGTGGAAATGCTCACTGTTGGCAATCGCTGTCCAGTAGATGCCGATGGCCAGGAGATAACCTGGATCGAGGCCCATAGTAACCAAGACG
>CAZVYE010000141.1:0-9030 GCA_964630895.1 uncultured Gammaproteobacteria bacterium
CCGATGGCCACCAGCGCTGTTCATCGGAGCTGATGTTGTACTGGGTTTCCAGGTTCTGAGATGCCGCCAACAAATCCTCGGAGTCCTGGAAAATGATGTCCGCTGCGTCTTTTACTTCCAACAAATCAGAAGATCGCTCCAAAACGCTGGCGGTATTGGCATTTACAGAGTTGTAGGTATCAAAAACATCACCCAACAGTTGTAGCGCCTCTGGGTTTTGGATTGCGCGGACGCCCAGCTCTTGGTCTCCATCCAGCAATCCCTGCAGCACGCGCCCCAGGAAGGCTACGTCTCGACTCAAACCATCAGCGGCGGTGACCGCAGCAAAGGCGCCTTGCAGTACGGTGTTCATGTAGCGCAACATGCGATCAGCCAGGGCGATTTGGCTAGACGTCATGTAAATCTGGCGCGGTCTGGCGTTGATATCTACCAGCACTTTGGACAGCTCATCTAACCGGGCCTGCAGTACGGGGATGTCTGCAGCAAATTGGTCAGCGGTAGCAGCAAGCTCATCAATCAGGTCCTGGCGTCCAAGAATCTTGTCCACCTCTTCTTTCAACGGTTCCCAGGTTTGCTCATCCAGGGTGTTCATTTCATCCTGCATGCCTCTGAGCGCGGTGACCTGATTGGTTGGATCACCGCTTTCCAGCGCTTCTACGTTGTTTTCGATCCGGTTCTTGGTGGATCGCAAGGACTCAAACGCTTCAAACGTGCCACTGGCCGCTTCCGTAGCGAACTTGGCCAACTGCTGAGAGAGCACCTGCGTTTCCGTAATCAATGCCAGGTGCTTGCGCTGCTGCTCGTTGGCTTGGTTAAGGAAGAAGAAGTTCGCAATAATCGCGCCAACAAGTAGAAATAGTAAAAAACCGACGATTCGAAATAAGGTACTCGACTCGTTGGTTTGGACTGTGCCTGGTGCTGCGCTCATGGTCGTTGACTCCCCGCTATTATCACCGCGTTCATTGTTTTATATTTCACGAGATCGCCCTCACATCAATTCTGTTGTCAGGCTGCCGCCTGGACGAAACCTGGACTATGGATGAGTTTGTCGGTATCAAACCTGCCCCAGTGGTCGTCATATTTGTCATATTCCTGGCGCACAAAGTCTGCTACCAGATGATCGGAGTACCGCTGCTCCGAAGATTCGTCGTCTGTTTGGAAGTGTCTTTGGCCGATCACTTCATCGACCAAAAGCCCCACGTTGCCGCCTTCCTGATTGATCAAAAGTACGCGCACCGACTTGCTCATCGGCGTGCGTTCGTCGCTTAAGAAGCGCCGAAAATCCACCACTGAAACCAGATTACCGCGGATATTTGCGACTCCCAGCACCCAGCTTTTTGCGCCCGGCACTTGAGTCAATTCAGGAATCGGAAGAATTTCTGAGATCTCACTGATCTCAACGACGAGTTTGGCCCCCTCAATGCTAAAAGCGATTCCCGACCAGCTGCCCTCGGCAAACGATTGCTCCGGCAGACCAACCGCATGGATGAGACTACGTCGCTCGAACTCCCGCAGGGTATCGAATGGTCGACCCTGCTTTGTCCCCTGATCTTGTGAGGTTGCGTCTGTCATCTATGCTCCCATCAGGCCGCCAGGCATTCCGCAATTTTCTTCAGCAGGACACCGTCTTTGACCGGCTTGGTGATGTAATCTTTTGCACCTTGCCGCAACCCCCATACTCGATCGGTCTCCATATTCTTGGTGCTAATAATGATGACTGGAATATGGCTGGTCGCCGCGTCGCGACTCAAGCTGCGAGTCGCCTGGAATCCATTCATGCCCGGCATAATCACATCCATCAGAATAAGATCGGGCAATATTTCCTTGGCCTTGGCAATGCCGGCCTCGGCGTTTTCAGCTGATTCCACCTCGTGTCCATTTTTCTGCAACAGCGTGCCGTAGATGTGCACATCTGTTGGAGAATCGTCAATGATCAAAATTTTTGCCATGCCAGCGCCTTCCTCTAGCTAAATGCAATGGATGGAGGTAATTGCATCATGTGGCGATCAGCCGTCGCCCAGGTGTTTATGAATAGCCTCCAATAACTCATCTCGGGTAAATGGCTTGGTCAGATACTGCTCTGAGCCCACAATGCGTCCACGCGCTTTGTCGAACAGTCCATCCTTACTTGACAACATGATGACAGGCGTTGATTTGAATACACGATTATTCTTAATCAACGCGCAAGTCTGATAACCGTCCAGACGAGGCATCATGATGTCTACAAATATCAAATTTGGCTGGTGATCTGAGATCTTTGCCAGCGCCTCAAACCCGTCATTGGCTGTGACCACGTCACAACCTTCCTTTTTTAAAAGTGTCTCGGCAGTTCGACGAATAGTTTTACTATCGTCGATGACCATGATCTTTAGACCATCCAGACTATTTTTCTCGGGTGCTGCGTCCACGTAATGACCCCCGTTTCTCCATCTGCCTGCATTAAAATAGAAGGTGCAAATCAATGCACCATTCTGACACTCTTACCGACGACTGGGCACATCGTCGGGTCCGGGCATCAGCATCCCTGTCACGCTGTTTAACCAATGTGCAACCTATCTGTCAAGTTTTACAGGTAAATACCCGTTAAATCGGGGAATTTTCGCCAAAAAACGAAAAGTTTTCCGAATTTTACAAATTCTGGGCTTCGGCCACATAAAGTCTACTTCGCCTGCCCTAAACTTGCTCCAAATGCATTTTCTACATGGCCGAACCGAACACCCGATTGTCTGCCAGTCGCATAGCCATAGCGTTTGCATGGATTAACTATAGTCTTCTCCCACGTCACCGTCCATTTTGCCCACCAGAAAACCCGGAACAGTTCTCACGAGAAACGGACTAAATGCGTTATGATTGCGCTCGCCCATTCCGGAAATTTTACCAATGCGACTATTGATGCTGATGGACCCCATTGCGTCTATCAATACGAAAAAAGATTCGAGCTTTGCGATGCTCCTTGAGGCACAGCGCAGGGGGTATGATCTGGGCTACATTACGATGGATCGCATTTGGTTGCAGGACGGCAGAACGTTTGCGGAAGTCGCATGGATCACGGTAGATGACAATACGACTGACTGGTTTGCAGAGAAACGTCGCGAAACCGGCCCTTTGGACGAGTTGGGCGACTTTCTTTTAATGCGCAAAGACCCTCCCTTCGATTTGGAGTACATCAACGCGACTTATATGCTGGACCGCGCGAAATCTCACGGTCTGCCTGTTTTCAACGAACCTCAGGCGCTGCGCGACGCAAACGAAAAGATTTTTACAGCATGGTTTCCCCAATGCTGCCCACCCACGCTTGTCACTCGTAGCGGTGCGCGCATCCGCGAATTTGCTTCTGATCAACAACACATCATCGTCAAACCTGTCGATGGCATGGGCGGCGAATCCATATTCAAAACCAGTTCGGACGATCCGAATCTAAACGTGATTGTCGAAAGCGTAAGCAAACATGGCCAGCGCTATATCATGTGCCAAAAATACATTCCGGAAATTTCTTCCGGAGATAAAAGAATTTTGATGGTGCATGGCAAACCGGTGCCTTATGCGCTGGCCCGCATTCCCTCTGACCAGGATTTTCGCGGCAACCTGGCCAAAGGTGGGCGCGGTGAAGGCGTACCGCTAAGCGAACGAGACCAATGGATTGCGGCTCAAGTTGCTCCAGAGCTGATAAAGCGTGGCATTGTATTTGCGGGACTGGACGTAATCGGCGATTATCTGACGGAAGTAAACGTCACCAGCCCTACATGTATTCGGGAGCTGGATGCCCAATTTGATCTCAATATCTCTGGCATGCTGTTTGAAGAAATCGAGTCGTTGCTGCAGTGAGCGCGCAACCCAAAATTACCCACAGTGACAGGCTGAGTACTACGCTGGTCTTCGCCATATTGATGCACGCCGCCGTAGTGCTGGGTGTCAGCTTTGCACCGGAGGTGTACCAACCGCCAGAGACAGTGCCAACGCTGGATGTGATTTTGGTACAGCGCAAGAGTGATACTGCACCCGACGAAGCGGACTATCTGGCGCAGGTATCCCAGGCGGGTGGGGGTACCGTTGATGAGCAAGTGCGCCCACAGGCGCCAATAACGGGCCAGATTCCCAAGACTGATCAAGGTATCGCACCGCAGCCGGTGCGGGAACAGGTCGCCAGGCCTGAGCAACGCCAGCCGGTGGCCGCACTAACGCAAGACCAGGCGAAAACGCAAATTACCACCGTAAAAGAGCAGCGCGAGCGGCCAGACCCAGAACGTCAAACCGAGGCCGAGCAGAACCGGCGAGCTATGGAACTGGCAAGACTTGAAGCGGAAATTGGTCGCGAGGGACAGGCGTATGCCAAACGGCCAAGGCGCAAATTTATTTCTGCCAATACAAAAGAATATGCGTATGCGAGCTATATGTCCGCGTGGGTAGCCAAAGTCGAGCGTATCGGCAACCTGAACTATCCGGAGCAGGCCCGCAAGCAAAACTTGTCGGGAAATCTGGTGCTCACGGTGGCAATCAATAAAGCCGGCCAGGTAGAGTCATTGGACATCATCCAATCTTCCGGCTCCGCAGTGCTGGACGAGGCGGCAGTTCAGATCGTCGAGATGGGCGCGCCATACGAACGGCTACCGGAAGGAATCCGAGACGAAGTGGACATTCTCCATATCACCCGGACCTGGCAGTTTTTGCCGGGAAATATTTTGCGCCACCGATAAAATCTAGGCGCTCAAATTCTATAACTGCTTGACTCAAACCGATTGGTTTAAGCTTACGCTCTGCCGGGTCATGCGGATTGAAGACTCTTGGTTGATCCCAAACAACTGGTTCCAAGAAAAGCGGGATACACTGGATTTTCAGATTCCTCAACCCAAACCAGTCCCAGGTGATTGAGAAAGTTTTCAAACTCTGGTTCGCTCTGCTTTGGAACTTCGAACCCTGCTAGTACGCGCCCCCTGGCTGCGCCGTGATTTCTGTAATGAAACAAACTGATATTCCATTGACCGTTTAATTTGGTGAGGAATTCCAATAGCGCCCCAGGGCGCTCAGGAAACTCAAACCGAATAAGTCGCTCCTGCGTGGATTGCTGACAGCGCCCACCGACCATGTGACGGACATGCGAACGGGCCAGTTCATTTGCACTCAAATCGACGTATCCGTACCCAGCTTGCTTTAAGCCACTAAGAATTTCTTCGCTTCGATTGGGCGCGCGTCCAACTCTCAGCCCAACAAAGACTTCGGCACGATCTGAGTCACCATAACGGTAATTAAACTCGGTAATGGCCAGCGCACCGAGTGCACGACAGAACTTTAGAAAACTGCCCTTTCGTTCTGGTATCGAAACCGCCAGAAGCATCTCTTGGCCTTCACCTATATCCGCTCGTTCTACGACGTAGCTCAACCGATCAAAGTTCACATTGGCACCGCTATTAATAGCAACCAGGTTCATACCTTCAGCATTTTGCTCGCAATAGCGTTTAAGCCCCGCCACCGCAAGCGCTCCGGCTGGTTCGACCAGGGAGCGCGTGTCTTCAAAAATGTCCCGGACCGCAGCACACATTTGATCTGCTGAGACGGTTATCAATTCGTCGACATACCGCCGCACGAGTCTGAAGGGATTCTTCCCGACTTTGCGTACCGCTACACCGTCGGCAAATATGCCGGTCTGACCAATATCTACCGGCTGTCCGGCCAACAGCGCCGCCTTCATGCTAGCGGCATCATCCGACTCCACGCCGATCACCCGAGTGTGCGGTGATGTCGCCTTAACATAGCTGGCTATCCCCGCAATCAACCCGCCACCACCGACCGGAACGAAGATCGCGTCAGGCATGGCTTCGGCCTGATCCAATATCTCCATGGCAATCGTGCCTTGGCCAGCAATCACATCCAAATCATCAAACGGGTGAATAAATGTCGCTTGCAGCTGCCTTGCCATGCGGCGCGCCATGTGACACGCGGCGTCATAATCGTCACCATGCAGGTAAATGTTTGCTCCCAGCCGCTCAACCGCCTCAACCTTGATCAACGGCGTTGTCGTCGGCATAACAATGTGTGCAGCAACATTGAGTTTGGCAGCGGACAGGGCAACGCCTTGCGCATGATTACCGGCTGATGCTGCCACAACGCCCGCCTGCTGCTGCTCACGGTGCAACGTCGCGATTCTGGCGTAGGCGCCGCGCAATTTGAACGAATGGATTGGCTGCAGATCTTCGCGTTTTAGCCACACATGTCTTTCCAGGCGATGACTCAGCTTGCTTGCCAGATGTAAGGGTGTACGCAATGCCGCCTCGTATACCGGAGCGTGAAGAATCCGCCGCAGCATCGCCGTTTCCGTCTTCACAACATTACGCCGCCGCCAGTTTCTGTTGACCAATAGTGGCAACAATTTTGGCCGTCATCGATTGAGTGGTGGCCTGGCCACCCAAGTCAGGTGTCACCACACCAGCGTCAATGCACTCAACTACCGCTGAGCGCACGCTTTGTGCCGCCTCTTTCCAGCCTAGCGATAGCTCCAATAGCATCGCGGCACTTAGAATTGCGCCGATGGGATTTGCCGATCCGCTTCCGGCAATATCAGGTGCCGAACCGTGAATCGGCTCATAAAGTCCCACACTGCCATCTCCGAGTGACGCAGATGGCAATACACCTAAAGAGCCTGCCAGCATGGACGCTTCATCGGTCAGGATGTCGCCAAACATATTCTCCGTCACAATGACATCGAATTCGGCTGGCCGGCTCAGGATATGCATGGCAGCAGCGTCGACGAGGAGAATTTCCAGTTCTACTTCTGGAAACTCTTCCGCAACCATTTGCTGGGTCACGCTACGCCAAAGACGTGACGTTGCCATGACATTTGCTTTGTCTACCAGCGTGAGTTTGTTACGCCTTGTCCTAGCCAGTACGCATGCGCGTCGCACCACCCGTTCGATTTCGCTGCGGTGGTAAACACATTCATCTAGCGCATAACTTTCATCGCGCTCTTTGCGTCCAAAATAACTGCCACCCGTGAGTTCGCGCACAACCACAAAATCGGTGTCTGCCAGTAGATGTGACTTAATCGGTGAGGCATCCAACACTCCGCGCATGGGTTTAACAGGACGCAGGTTTGCGTATACACCAAGCTCTTGCCGAAGGGCTAGCAAGCCTTGCTCTGGTCGCACGCTTGCTGCCGGGTCAGACCACTGGGGCCCACCTACAGCCCCAAGAAATACGGCATCTGAACGCTTGGCGGCAATCAAACTGGCAGGCGGCAGCGGTTCACCGCAGGCTTGCATGGCTGCGCCACCGATGGCCGCCTCTTCAAACACCAGTTTTTGATTTGTCTTATCCGCAATCGCCTGCATTACATTCTTTGCGGCCAGCGTCACTTCAGGACCAATACCGTCCCCTGGCATCAGCGTGATTGAAGCGCTCATACAAATTTCTCCTCATATTCTTTAATGGCATGTTCTTGCTGCAGCAGATATCCCAGTTGATCAACACCCGCTATCAGGCATTGCCGAGAGAATCCATCCAGTGAAAACGTGACCGTTTCTTGACCTGGCAGATGCAGCTTCGCTGCACCAATATCTATTCTGACTTCGCTACCCGGGTTTGCCCGCAACCAACTTAGTGCGTCTGCATCGACAACCACCGGGATCAGCCCGTTCTTTAGTGCGTTGGATCGAAAAATGTCAGCGATCTGTGTACTCACAATCGCTCGAAAGCCAAAATCTTTGAGCGCCCACGGCGCATGCTCACGAGACGATCCGCAGCCGAAGTTATGGCCAGCCACCAACACCTGGTGTTCTGAAGGCTCGATTCGATTCAGTGGAAATTCTGTATTCAGCGACCCGTCCGGGAGATATCGCCAGTCACTAAAAAGGTGTGCTCCCAAACCCTCAGCGCTGGTTGTCGTCAAAAACCGTGCCGGAATAATTTGGTCGGTATCGATGTTGTCTTGATCCAGCACTACCGTTCGAGTCACGATTTGATGGTCTGATGCATTATTTGTTGCTGCAACGTTCATACTGCCTCCCGCAAGAGGTAATCACGCGGATCAGCCAGGACGCCGGCAATCGCAGACGCAGCAGCTGTAGCAGGACTGGCCAGGACTGTGCGGGCACCTTTGCCCTGGCGTCCTTCAAAATTGCGGTTTGATGTGCTTACTACCAATTGGCCTGGTTGCGCCAGATCTCCGTTCATGGCAATGCACATCGAACATCCTGGCTCACGCCATTCCGCTCCAGCCGCCAGGAATATTTGGTCTAGACCTTTGGCTTCCGCTTGTTGTTTCACCTGCTCGGAACCAGGCACCACCAGCATGCGAACGTGCGCAGCAACACGCCGCTCGGTCAAGACTGCGGCTACCACCTCCAAATCGCTCAATCTGGAGTTTGTGCAGCTCCCAATAAATACTACATCCACTGGAGTGCCAAGCATTGTCTCCTCGGGCACCACCAACATGTAGCTGCAAGCTTTACGATCGACCTCGGTGTGAGCTCTGGGTACACGCCCATCAATAGGTATGGCCATGCCTGGATGAGTGCCGTAGGTGATTGTTGGCGTGATTTGGCTGGCGTCCAGTTCTACCTCTTTGTCGAATTTCGCGTCGGCGTCGCTGGCGAGCGCCAGCCATTTTCGCGTAGATTCCGGCCAGTCGTTTGCAGTCGGTGCCATCTGGCGGCCCTGCACGTAATCAAGTGTCTTCTCGTCAGGCGCGATCATGCCAGCGCGCGCCCCGGCCTCTATTGCCATATTGCAAACGGTCATGCGTTCTTCCATGGATAGTGCACGGATCGCTGGGCCGGCGAATTCGATAACGTATCCGGTGCCGCCGTTTACTCCGATCTTGGCAATGACTGCCAACACTAAATCCTTGGCGCTGACACCAAATCCAAGCGTCCCCTGCACCATTATTCGCATAGACTTGGGCTTTCGCTGCAGCAAGCACTGGGTTGCAAGTACGTGAGACACCTCCGTGCTGCCGATACCAAATGCGAGCGCTCCAAAAGCGCCATGGGTGCTGGTATGACTATCCCCGCAAACTATCGTCTTGCCGGGCTGGGTGGC
>CAZVYE010000142.1:0-9016 GCA_964630895.1 uncultured Gammaproteobacteria bacterium
GCAGGAATGATAGCCGGTTATGTCGTGATTCTATGCAAAATGGTCAGCGGAAACCTGATTGATGGTGATACCGAATTTGGCCTCGTTGCTGATCTGTTCGTATCGGAGTCTTTCAGAAACAAAGGCTACGGAAAAAAATTGCTTACTGCGGCTGAAAAAGCGGCAAAAGCCAATGATGTAAAGTGGTTAAGGGTCGGGGTGCTAAGTGCAAACCATGGTGCCAGAAAACTCTATAAATCCAGTGGCTTCAAAGCCCTCTCGACCCTGCTTGAGAAGGAGTTATCGTGAGTGGACTCAGTTGGCAACTATCTTTTCATGTCGACTAAAGCGAACGCAATCTAATCAGGGGTTTCTCTTCCCGTTATTGGTATTTGCTTGATGCCGCTAGCAAATGGTTGGGCTGGTGTTCAATTACTTTCCGCGCTCGGTATGCTCGCGCTATCCGAGGACAAGGATTGTTTTATTGGACTAAAAAGGTCGAAAGAGACCACCCAGTCTTCGGCGTGTACCAACGGCGAGACACTCTGATACTCTATCGGCATTATTGGCAAGGACGATCTAACATGAGCCGACCGACCACTATTTCGTTATTCCTTGTGTTCATTTTGCATGTTCTTCTCGCATCGGCTGTCTCGGCTGCGGAAATCAAACGGTTTAAAGACGGACCATACGCCGATGACGGATATCCATTCTCTGAATCTGCCCGCTTGGGTGACACGCTCTATCTTTCCGGTCAGATAGGCGAAGACGGAGACGGCAATCTTGTGCCGGGGGGAATCGAAGCGGAGGCAGACCAAACCCTGAAAAATATAAAAGCAGCATTAGCGCGACGCGGCCTCGGTATGGAGCATGTCGTCAAGTGCACGGTGTTTTTGGCGGATATCGCAGAATGGGGTGATTTCAACGAGGTTTATAAGAGGCATTTCTCCGAACCCTTTCCTGCACGAAGCGCACTTGGAGCAAACGGTCTTGCTCTAGGCGCGCGAGTGGAATTGGAATGTATTGCTGGATATCCGGACTGATTTGCTGCAGAAGGTTTTATCTGCACGTTAAGCAGATCGGCACGCCGCAGTAATCGAAACAAATATGCTTTTTGATATTTACGGAAAATTTCAGATCGAGGTAGTTGAAGTGGACGGTTGCTTGCGGGCGTTCCGAAAGGGTGGAGGCGTTCGAATACCTTATCCCGAGCTTGTATTCCCAAGTGAAATGCGTGAACAGGAAATCGAAACCTACTTGGATGATCATTTCCATGAACACGCAAGTCCGGGCGATGTGGTTAAGCGGCTTTAGTGAGTGCTATTTGTTATTTACAAGGACTGAGTAAAAACGTGTGTCATAAGGCAGCTCGCGGTTTCAAAGCAAGGCATAATGCACGCCGAGCGTCTGCAGGAAAGAATCAAGGACGCGGTTTAAGGGGATAAATAATGTTCGTGATATTTGGATGGGAAACCACGCTCAAGCCGGTTGAGTCCGTCTTGAAGTCTTATTGCTACCACTGCAGCAACAGCGCTAGCTGGACTATCTGGAAGGAAAACGACTGGCTGTCGCTGTACTTCCTTAAGGTGCTCCCCGTCACGACCAAATATCGAATTGCTTGCGAAATATGCGGGGATGGCTGCAAGCTAGATTCCAAACTTGCCAGGAAGGCTCTCAACCCAAGGCATCGAAACCAAAAGCTTCATGACGAGGTTCTGGCTAAGCTCGAAGACCACCAGTTCGAAGGCCTCACCGAAGTCCAAAAGGAATACAGAAAGAACCTGCGTATTCAGAAAAATAGCTGATCATCTACCTCGCAAGCGTATTTGGTCATATCTTCAACTTACAACGTTAAAAAGGAATTCACGTTGCAAAAACTTATCTCGCTATCGCTACTTGTTTGTCTCCTTATTGGCTCTCTTTCCGCGTGCACCCGCTCAGTTCAGCCGGTTGATCCCAAATATGTCGATCAGAAGGTAACGGAGTTCGCCATCGCCAGAGCGGGCGAAGCGCAACGCCCGGCAAACAAGCCCAAGCACTTGGAAACTTGGGATGAGATGAGGGATTTCCACGCTGCGTACCAAGTGTATTTTGCACAGACCCAACTGCCGGATGCATCAGTGCCGCTGGCGGGAAAGACGCTTGGCAGTATTCGGCCTGAGGACGCCAATCGTCTAATAGCATTTGAACAGCCAAAAGCACTTAAAAACTCGTTAGCGTCGCAATACACTTCTATCCGGGATTTTAACAAGCTGAAACTCAGCGAAATTGCCTATTTCCCCAAACTTGAAAGTGTTAACACTTTAATTAGAACGCTAACGGGGCTTGTGTCCGAGCCAGGGGAGGAAGACGTGCTGATCGACGCCAGTGGAATACTTTTCGCGAAGCCAAGCTGGTGGCAGGGTGCCCTCTTTTCGGTAAATTTGAACGGCCAGCCAATAAAAACCGACATTAAAGATGTTAGTAGGGACACGGTAAAGCTCAAGTTTGCCGTTAGCGATTTAGATCCGCCGCCAGCGTGCGGAGTCGCTACAGTAATACCGATTACTGTTCACTTGGACAGGAAGATGGTCGGCTCCTGTAGCGAAAATCCGCACTGTAAAAAACTGTACGAATGGAAGCGAGAAGTTCAGGTTCCAGTCTATATCGTTCATGCAGATATGGATGAGGCGCCGGCTACGGTGAATTGCCCTACTTATTAGCAACCAAGGCGGTATAAGTGCTTAGTTCACGAGAAGACGCGTTCGAGTTTCTGGACCGAATTGGTGCTCCAGAGCATTTAAAAACACACGTTGCATTGGTGGGCGAAGCTGCGGACTTATTGATTAAGAAGTGTCAGGATCTGGGCTTAAGTCTAGATTATGAGTTCGTTCAAACCGGTGTTGTGATCCACGATGTTGGAAAAATCGTACACTCGGACGAAATGAGCGGACCTGGATCAAGGCATGAACCAGAAGGAGAAAGAATACTTCTGGAGAATGGCGCTTCATCAAGGTTGGCAAGAGTGTGCATGTCCCACGCTCGGTGGAAAGAAATGGAGTGTTCTATAGAAGAGCTGCTTATCGCGCTTGCGGACAAACTTTGGAAGGGTAAGCGAGTGGAATCGCTAGAAATGGAAGTAATAGATCGCATTGCTGCGCTGCTCAAAGTAGGTCGCTGGGATGTGTTCCCGGAACTAGATCAAAAGTTTGAGGAAATAGCTGCAGGTGGTCATAAGCGTTTGCAACGCAGTGTCAGTAGCTAACAAATAGAAGACTGAGTAGGGTTTCACCAAAGAGTTAACCAGCCTACGGTGCGCTTGGATCGCTTATCGTGATAATTAATTTGTAGAAGAGAATTCATGACAAAAAACATATTCGCTGTTTTCGGACTTTTGTTTACTTATGGCGCTCTTGCAGCATCGGCTTCAATCGGAACGGACAAAGCTCAGAGCTACCAGGTGGCTGCTGAGGAAACAATGCGAGATGGCAGCGACGAGTATCTTTACGTTTGCGCCGCGACCAAAGCAGCAAGCAAAGAAGAAAGAGCACAGACAATGGTCAAGGCGATCCTGAAAGTAACCAAGAAGGTGCCTGATACGAAGGTCATTCTTTATCTTGCTCCCCACGGCAAGCTTTGTCAGGTAGGTCGCTTAATTGGCACGGCGTATTACAGTCCCTCGGGGGAAGGATGGAAAGGCATAGCTTCCGGAACTTGGACGTGGTACTTGCTTACCACTGGAAGCAAAGTTACGCAGCAGCAGATTGCCGATACGATCATTTACGAAGACAACAAAGCAGAGTTCAAGCAGGAATACGGTGATTTCGATTACTCCGAGAAACTGGATGACTTTGTAACCGAGAAACTGGGACGCAAACCAAAGTACGTCACTTCTGGAATGTGGGTAGACACCTTTTTGGTTGAATAGGTTGGACGGTCTCAGCAGCGTAATCTAGCAGCGGGGTTTGTCAGCGATACTTACTCTAGAGCCTTGCCAATGCGGGCCTGCTTTTCCTGATACATAGCTTTATCGGCGCGTTCGATCAAACTTTCCGGGGTATCGTCATGATTGGAGTGGGCACTTCCCATACTGGCGCCGGAATAGTGAAAGTTGATGCGATCGGTTGTGAATGGGCCGATTGTTGCTGCTGATGCTCGCTGAGCCAACGTTGATTTGGGGTTGGCGAGCGTGGCCAGAACAAATTCATCGCCTCCATATCGTGCAACAAGTACATCATCTCCGGCGATGTCGAACAGATGATTGGCAATATGGATCAGAAACCGATCACCGGCGTCATGTCCATATGTATCATTAATCTTCTTAAACCCGTCAAGGTCGATAAAAACCAATTCAATATGGTCACCGTTTTCCAGCCATTTCTCTAATTGCCGAACCAGAGCGCGTCGATTCGCGGCACCCGTAAGTGGGTCAGTTAGCGAATCGGCGATTAACTGCTCGTTGTTCGTGATCAGTTGATTAATGGTTACTTCCCGATCTACTTGTCTGGATATTAGTTCGGCACAAAGCCTCAGAATTGCCATGGCATTTTCTGGTAAAGCACGTTGGCTTGGGCTCGCCGCGCAAAGCGTGCCAAACAAGGCCCCGTCCAGTCGGTGAATTGGCACACTCAGATAAGTCCGCAGTCCAAGCTTTTGCGCGGCTTCCGAATCTGCCCAACACGTAGGCACGTCGTCGGTAAATGGTCGTTCTTCTTCCATTGCACGCTTACAAAGTGTGTCGTGCCAAGGAACGGCAAGGCCTTCAGGGATTTCCATATCCGAACGATTTGTAGCGAATAACACGTGCTGTAAACCGCGTGTTTCGTCCACCATGGTGAGATACGCGGATTCCAAGCCAGAAACAATTTGCACTATGCCCAAAAGCGGCCTGGTTAGCGTTTCAAGATCTTCTGCACTGGTAGCGTTATCGACGAGCTGGGTAAGCAACTTTGACATTGGTTGTGTGGGTTAATCTAGTCTCTATTGGCTTCGGCATGGGATCACAATTTTAGACAAAAGATCAACAGGAACGGCTTTGGTCTAGCTTACTTTTACCCTACTTGTTCCAATTGACAGTACCCGCGGTTCGCTTTCCTTATTGGTCCCGCTTATGCATTATCTATAGCGTCAGCCAATAAAGGGGATGGTCAATGGTGAACGCAGAAGCTTTCGTAGGCCCTATTTCGGTAACTGTTCTGTACTTTGTCTTTTGGTACTACCTCTTATTGTTCCTGCAGCGAGGAACAAAGTACCGACTACAACGACAATACAAAGAGTCCGGCCGCACGTTCGACAGGTACTTCGGCCAGGATGAGGAGATGCTGGCGGCGGATCGGGCCGTCATCAACACGCAAGAGCAGATGGTTCCCTTCCTGGGTTCGCTTTGGCTGCATGCGGTATTTGTGTCAACCACTGCGGCGACTGTTTGCGGTTTGCTATATGTGATTCTTCGTGCCTTTTACCCGACGCTTTTGGGAAAAAGGCTTTCGAAAATCCAGAGCAAGCGCGTATATGTAGTTACGGTGCCTTGTTACCTGCTGGTGCTCTATATGCTTGGAAGTACGCTCTTCAAAGCGGTGGTCTGAATATGTTACGCAAGGCAGTGGGTGGCAAATGAATGAAATAACTATCTGGACATACGATTGGGTGCCAGAGGGTCCCCGAGGATATGTTCGCGATTTAAGATTGCGATGGGCTTGCGAAGAGGCGGGCTTGCCGTATGTAGTGCAAACGATTCCGTTCGATGATCGCGAGACTAACCACTTAGCGCAACAGCCATTTGGGCAGATACCGTTCTTAAGTGATGGGGATCTGCAACTGTTCGAAAGTGGCGCCAGCCTTTTACACCTTGCCGAGAAAAGCGACAAACTGATGCCGCGAGATGCTGTGGGAAAAACAGACACGCTCCAATGGACAATTGCCGCGCTGAATTCTATTGAGATGGTCAGCGTCCCCTGGTGGTTTCTGACGATATCCGGTGATTCCGATAATGCACTCACAGGTTGGATGAGTAAGCGTCTTAGTCAACTGGAGATTGTTTTAGCCGAGCGGGAGTGGCTCGCATCGGATAAGTTTACGGTGGCAGACCTGTTGATGGCCGATGTACTTCGTGTTCCAAAAGTGCGTGAATTCGGAGATCGACCGTGTACAGAAGCGTACACAAAGCGACTAACAGATCGTCCTGCGTTCGAGAAGGCATTCGCCGATCAGATGGCGCACTTTCAGCGGGCCGACGAGATGCGCTAATCGATTAGCGAGAGCGCCAGTCCAACAAAGAGAAACTTTCATGATTAAGAATACGATGTTTGTTCTAGCGGTCTTGGATCTTGAAAAATCTGCTTCTTACTATCGAGACGTGCTTGGTTTTCAAATTCACGAAATTGGTGATCCGGGGTGGAGACTCTTCGAGAAGGACGGTGCTCGCATCATGGCCGGCGAATGTCCGGATGCTGCACCCGCCAGCGACCTGGGCGTTCACTCCTACTATGGATACTTTACTGTTGACGATGCCACTGGCTACTACAAAGACGTAACTTCGAAGGGCGCAGAACTAGTCAAAGAGCTTCAGGACGAAGCATGGGGCATGCGCGAGTTTGGGGTGCGAACTATCGACGGTCACAGAATCATGATCGGAGAAGAATTGCCCTAAAAACATGGCCATGGAAACGGTGCGTTAGCGTCGCTTTGACTCAATTGCCACTTGCTAAAAAGAAAGCAATCTCTACATTGAGATCATCAGATTCTATTTGTAGCTCCGAAGGGGTGTTGGGTTCAAAGGGTATTGCGTGCCGCCAAAGAGGCTCGCTGGCAAACTGGGAGTCTGGGAAAACGGAAACGATGAGCCTTGGGTTGTCTGTTTCTTCGCTTTGCGGCGCAACTGCAAACTCATATCCAAAGGTACCGCCCTTCATTTTGAGCCCGCTTTTCCAGTCCAGAACGCGATTGGTTTGAATAACGTCCTCGTGACCATCTGCCTGGATTTTCAGGTAGATCGAAAAGCTGCTTTGTTGCGCGAAGGCAGTCGCGCAGGTCATGAATGCAGCCAACGCCAATCCAACGCAGAAATATTGTTTCATTGCGAAATAGTCTCGGTTCAAACTTATGTCCCCTAGCCTAGCGTTCGACCGAAGCTCGCGCTACGATTTTCCCACGCGCTTGGCATTTAAGTCTGAAAAAGTGTCAGCTCGCTAACCAACACCCAGCTACGGAATTGACGATCTATAGCGATGGTTTTCACTTCGCTATGGCACAGTATAGGTAGTAGAAAAGCGAGAGCTGGGTGGAAAATCTCTATGTATATCCGACTCCTTACAGCGACCTGGTTTGTGTTGTTCATTGCTGCGCATGCGAGCGAAAACTCCGATTACTCCGATTTACAAAACTACCTTGGAAGCTATCAGTTCCCGGATGGCACAGTGGTCACCGGCGGGCGTATGGACGAGGCGGGAAAAGTCATGCTGAGCTATCTCGACGTAAAGGCAGCAGAGCACGTAGCCATCTTCGATGCTGAAAGCGCAAACCTGGCCGGGCTGTATGGAACTCAGGTTAGTATCGCGTTTGAAGACAATGGCAACGTAATGATTTGGAAGTTTCCAGACAAAGAACCGGTGCGTTTGCAAAAGATCATGACGCCCCAGACGCGTCCCGCAAATTTCAATAACGGCGATATTGCACTGTCTGGAACCTTGCACCTTCCGCCGAACAAAAGTGGCAACGCCCCAGCGGTAGTCCTGGCACACGGATCTGGCCCAACCAACCGCCACCTCGGACCATGGATCACGTTCTTCGTCGAACAAGGCTTTGCAACGCTAGCGTTCGATAAGCGTGGGACAGGCGAATCGGATGGAGACTGGCAGCAGTCAAACTATCAGGATCTTTCGAATGACTTAATAGCCGCGGCACGCTGGCTTGCGCAACAGAAAGAAATTGATGAGTCGAGGATCGGTCTTAAGACGAGCAGTCAGTCCGGTTGGTATGGCCCGCACACGCTGCGACAATCTGAGCTGTTTTCGTTCCTAATCCAGCGCGCAGGGCCAGCGGTAAACATCGGCGTCGGGACCGCGCACGAGATTGAGCAGGAGTTTAAAGCCAAAGAAATTGCAGCTAGTAGTATTCAGCCAGCTATAGCGTTCTGGTTGGAGCTACACGAAATGGCGCAAGCCGGGGCAAATCTGTCAGCTGCTAACCAGTTTTTACAGGAGGCGAAGGCGCAGCCTTGGTTTGAACGCACTTTCGGTGAATGGGAACAAATTACTCCGCTTTGGTGGAGCCAACATAGAGCGAACATGAAACTGCAGCCTGCCCTGACAACAGCATCTCTGGACCAACCGGTACTATGGTTTCTCGCCGAACACGATGAAAATGTTCCCTACGAGTCGAGCATGCAAGCGCTGGAGCAAGCGCAAAAAAGTCACCCTGATTTGACCGTGGTAACCATTCACGATGCGGGACACTCATTTTTCATAAACAATGCCGATGGGGAAGTGCGTTATACAGATGAGTATTGGGAGGCCATGGCGGACTGGTTAGAGGAAAACGTTTTCCAAGACGCTCATCAGACGAAGCATTAGCAAACACAATCCCGATCTAAGCTCTTGCGTCCGGTTAGCCAATATCAGTCATCTGATATTATTTCAGGCCAGTCCGATTTCTCAACCAAGCGTTCAGCGACGCTGCCGACTGCCCAAACCACATGGTAGCGATGGCGAGGAGGACACGAATGGACGAGCACGACACAGGTCAGATTGCCAAGACGGCGGCAGAGATTTACGAACAGTTTTTTGTTCCAGCCCTGTTCGTGGATTGGCCGCACCAGGTATTGAAAGCGGCGCAAGTACACGCCGGGGCCTCCGTATTAGACGTCGCGTGCGGTACTGGCGTCCTTACGCGCGAAGCCAGTTCTCTTGTAGGCTCTGACGGAGAGGTGGTTGGCGTCGACATCAACGACGCCATGCTGGCTGTAGCGCAATCAAATTCTTCCGATATTACCTGGTCCCATGGCGCGGCCGAATCCCTTCCTTTTGAATCGAACGCGTTTGATCATGTGGTCAGTCAATTC
>CAZVYE010000143.1:0-5447 GCA_964630895.1 uncultured Gammaproteobacteria bacterium
GCAAATCAAGGTTTTCTTCTACCGTACGATTACGGTCCGGACTGTCTACGCCTGGTTCCGTTAACGTACCTCGGCGCTCTCGAATCTCTTCTGCAGTGGCACTATCCACATACGCCAACCCCTTCTTAATTAGCTCAACTGCAAAGTCGTAGAGTTTTTCAAAGTAGTCTGACGCAAAGTGCAAAGAATCCCAGTCGTAACCAAGCCACTGCACATCGCGTTTGATCGAATCGATATATTCCTGGCTCTCGCGCTCTGGATTGGTGTCATCAAAACGAAGATTGCAGGTCCCCGAATAATCTTGTGCAATGCCAAAATTCAGGCAAATGGACTTGGCGTGTCCAATGTGCAGATAACCGTTGGGATGAGGAGGAAATCTTGTGGCCACGGTTTGATGCTTACCACTGGCCAAATCCTTATCAATAATTCCACGGATAAAATTTTGTGGCGTATTTGCCGAATCACTCATTATTTTGCGCACTCAGACCAAATTCAGGGAGCGCATTCTAGCGAATATAAACGGTTTGTAGAACGTCAGCTTGACAGATTGTCTCGCAACCGCCTTGCACGCTCCGCTGGCTCTGAATCTGGATAAAGGGTCGCCACCGTATCAGCGTACTGCATCGCTTTGGATTTTCGGTCAACAACAACATATCCCTCGGCCAATGCCAACATGCATGCAGGCAATTGATCGGACTCTATATTTCGTCTCAGAAATAGATTCACAATACTGGCCGCTTCATCGACCTGCTTTGCTCTCACCAGTTTTTCCGCTATCTGCATATGTAATTCATTGGGCAGATCAGGACGGCCCTGGGTTACCGCGAGATAGTCACGATACCAGTCATAGTAAAACTGATCCTTAGCGCCCATCTTAAGCGCATGTGCAAACAGTGTTGCGGCCGCTTGGTGAAACTCTTCCCGCTGGGGATCGAATTTCCAAGCATGATAATGAGTCTCCAACAGCTCAAGGTTATCTGGTTCACTTTCCACCAACTGAGCAAGCAACTTACGCGCCTGGGGCAATTTATGCTCAATCAACAAATGCCTTGCCTGCGAAAGATCCGCCTGGATATTGGTCGATCCACCGACAGCCCCCTTCCCAAATCCAATCCCTTTTGCAACAAGACCGAGCAAAAAACCCACCGCCAGAGACTGCAAAGGCGTGAGCACGCCTTGCGGGTCGAACACTAATACCAACACAAGTACCAGCACTATGGCTGGCAGCGTAATGACCAAAGTATTGTATGGGCCCAGGGCTGCCCCGCTCGCCGAAAGTTTTAACCGTACCGAGTCTCCGCCGCGAAGACCTAGCAAAATGCCAGCCAGCGCAGTACAGCTTGCTAACAGGAGCACGGTGTTTGACGTGTTATCGCTAAACTGGCTAAGTCCTGTAACGGCCAGGTAAATAAGGAACCCCAGCAAAGCATATCCCAACCAACCAACGATTGGAGAGATGCACGCACCTAAGAGCAGCACCAGAACCGGCGCGGCTACCGCAGTGACAGTAGCAAAAGTATCCAGTCCCGCAGGCAGGAAAACCCCTGCGAATAACGCCACTAGCGCACCTATCACCGCCGCCAGTGGCGTCCAATCCAATTTCATTAAACAAGATCCCGCTTTTCCGACTCCGAGCGGCTATTGTAGCGCGATCTTCTTAAATTTAAGTGTAAATCGGTCACTTTCTCCAATAGATTTATACTTTTCTTCCTCTCCTTCGGGTGCCCGTAACACAGGCGGGAGGGTCCACACGCCATTCGGATGGTTCGCAGTATCTTTAGGATTGGCATTTATTTCCGACTTTGCCACCAGCTCAAAACCCTGGGACTCAATCAGTGCAATGGCCTGATCCTCGTGCACATATCCGCTGCGTGCCTTAGGGTCCTGCTCGGAATCGGGATTGGCTCGATGATCCGTTACGCCCAGTATCCCCCCAGGTTTAAGTGCCTTGTGAATCGCCTGCAATGTTTCCTCTGTGGTTTCCCACGCCATCCAGTTGTGTAAGTTTCGAAAAGTCAGCACCATATCTGCAGATCCCTCGGGCGCTATTTCCGAAGTGTGAGGCGGATTCAACGTGGTTACCACGACGTGGTCATATGCATCCGGGTTTTCTCGCAATTTGGCGACAAACCTGCCGTGCGCTCCACGCAGGTACTTGTGAAAAGTTCCTTGGTAGTTTGCACCAAATGACGCGGTATAAAGTGTCCCTTCTTCAGCCAACACCGGCGCCAGAATCTCCGTATACCACATGCCATCACCTGGCCATATTTCTACGACTGTCATATCCGGCTTCAGGCCAAAAAAGTGCAGCGTCCCGATCGGGTGGCGCCAGCTATCGCGAGCCTTGTTCTCCGGCGAGCGTAGCTCGGAATCTACTGCGGCATCATACGGACCGGCCCAGACAGACAATGGGACCACGCTTAGCAAGGTGGCAATGCATACGTTGCGAAGAATGATTGGATATCTCATAGCCAGGTTTCCTTATATATGTGCAACCAACTGATAAAGAGCATGCTTACTTGCCGCGTATTTTTCCTCAAATGGACTAAGAGCCTGTTGCCGTGGGAGTTCTTTCACTGCATTAGTCTCGACCCCTGCGAACGCCAACGCGACACGCATTTCTTCTGCATACAACTTCCAGTTGGTACGTAATTCCAAGACACCCCCCAGAAGAATCAGGTAGGGAAATGCGGGATGACCATGCCACCTTCGTCTAAAATGCTTCGCTTTCGGACTTGGATTTGGGTAGAGCAGATAGTGTCGCTCCAACCTTATGGCTGAGCGATAAAGCAGTCTCCAGAATTGAGCTACCTCAGTTCGTACCAGTATGACATTACCCGACCTAAGGATATTGCCTGTGACGTTTGACTTTCTGAGTCGTGATGCGGATCGATCTAAACCCACAATTAGATGATCCGGGAAAGCTTGCCCCAGCAATAACGACGACCGGCCCGTACCGCAGCAGCTATCCAAAATGAGGGGTTTGCTCTGTAGATCACTTCCAGCGGATGCAACAAACGCATCAAAGCAGGCAACAGCTAACTTTGACACCGGCTCCTGCCATTCATCACATAAATGGCGCATCACCACAGGAATCAGGTTGGGATATATATCAGCTTGATTGGACTGAACCGGGCGAGAATTCCCCGAGATTTTATTACTCATGAATGTCCCATTTTTCGACAGGTTCCTTGCCGCCAAGCCCGTGCTTGGGTGGCATCTGACTAGAGTTTTGTGGACAATGCGCAGCTTCGCAGTACCCAGATCAGGCTCAATGCACCCCAGTCAACATATTTTTCATCACCCAGCGCCTTTTTCGATGCATCGAGGCGGCGAGCTTAGCGAGTTTAATCTCGTGTGGGAATCATGGGGTGAATTAAACACAGATGCGAGCAATGCCATCTTGGTAATGACCGGATTGTCACCGGGCGCTCACGCCGCCAGCAGCGCCGCCAATGGGGAACCCGGCTGGTGGGAATTTATGATCGGGCCAAACAAGCCACTAGACACAAACAAGTATTTTGTCATTTGCGCAAACTCGCTGGGGTCATGCAAAGGGTCAACCGGACCGGCTTCGTTAAATCCGCAAACTAACCAACCGTATCGCCTAGATTTTCCAGAACTGAGTTTAGAGGACATCGCAAATGCGATGATTCCACTGCTGCAATCCCTCGGAATCGAACGTCTGCATACCTTAGTGGGACCATCCATGGGCGGTATGAGCGCGCTGGCACTGTTACTACAGCACCCTGGTGTTGCGGGAAGATTTATTTCCATCTCGTCGGCGCTACATGCGGAACCATTTGCAATCGCAATCCGTTCGTTGCAGCGGGATGCAATAACTGGGGACCCAGAGTGGGAAAAGGGCTACTATGGCCCCAACGAGCATCCTGAATCTGGGATGCGCATGGCGCGCAAAATTGGCATGTTGAGCTATCGTTCTGCGCAAGAATGGCGCGAGCGGTTCAAACGCGAACCCGCTCAGCAAAAAACAAATATGGCCTTTGGCATCGAATTTGCGATCCAATCCTATTTGCAAGCTCATGCGGAAAAGTTTGTTGGTAGTTTTGACCCAAACGCATATTTGTATTTATCACGTGCAATGGACTGGTTTGATGCCTTCGACTATGGTGACAATCCTATGGCCATACCCGACTTAGAGTCGGCGTTGGTACTTGGCGTAGAAACGGACATACTGTTTCCGATACATCAACAGCGCCAGATTGCCAGCTTATTGGAGCAAGCAAATGTTGATACCGAGTACCAGTCCATGAAATCGCTCCAAGGGCATGACGCTTTTCTGGTAGATGAAGTGGCGTTTGCAACCGAAGTCGCTCGCTATATGAACCAAAATAGTTAATTGAAGAAGAGTTATGAGCTGTTTACATTTTAAAGGACGGGACCAGCTAATTGCGGCAATTGACGACGCAGTTGAGCAAGGGTGTAGTCACGCAATCACACAGGAATTGCGAACCAAACTTTGCAAACTCATTCGCGGCTCAGAAGTGGAGTTACCGGCCTGTGTGTTTGAGGCGTGCGAAGAACACTACGCGCGGCGCGAAATTTATACCAGCGAAGAGCATGGATATTCAGTTATTTGCATGACCTGGGGACCCGGACAAGGAACGGCAATCCACGATCATAGCGGCATGTGGTGCGTCGAAGGCGTATGGGCAGGCGAACTGGAAGTGGTGCAGTACGATCTCGTGGAAAAAGAAGGTGACTCGTTCAAATTTCGTCCCGTTGGTGCGATTCAAGCAGGCCAGGGTTCCGCCGGCAGTTTGATTCCTCCCCATGAGTACCACACCATCGCTAATCCGCAGGATGATAAGGTTGCAATTTCCGTGCATATCTACAGCGGGGAAATGGTTTGCTGTAACACTTTTGAGCATACGGATCATGGCTGGTACCGCAAAACAGAACGCACATTAAGCTTGGACGCTTAGTAATCTAATAATTTCCTGCAAAAATCCTTGCACCCAAGAGTCGCGACGGTATACTAGCGGCCCTTCCCCCGGCCGGGGTGGCGGAATTGGTAGACGCGCCGGATTCAAAATCCGGTTCTGGCAACAGAGTGAGGGTTCAAGTCCCTCCCCCGGCACCATTAATTCATGTCCCATCTTATTCTTAACTTCCATATGTAACCCACTACCGAGACCGGTGAAGGGACATCCTCAATTTTTGTCGTCCACATTCAAAAAGTTGGGCAGTGATCGGTTCGGCAAATCGGGAGCGCGCGGAATGACCGTAGTGCCCGAACCGGGTTCAAGCCCCTCCCCCGGCACCATCTCTAAATGGATACTAGTTTTCCCCGCTTGCATATAAAACCGACCACCGCGACCGGTGGAGGGACGTCCTCAATTTTGTTTACTACGTTCAATTAGCTGGGCAGTGATCGGATCGGGTTCAAGTCCCTCCCCCGGCACCATTAATTCATGTCGCGTCTT
>CAZVYE010000143.1:5457-8994 GCA_964630895.1 uncultured Gammaproteobacteria bacterium
GCATATAAAACCGACCACCGCGACCGGTGGAGGGACGTCCTCAATTTTGTTGTCCACATTCAAAAAATTGGGCAGTGATCGGATCGGCAAACCGGGAGCGTGCAAGGCAAGACTTAGTGCCCGATCCGGGTTCAAGTCCCTCCCCCGGCACCATCTCTAAATAGATACTAGTTTCCCCCGCTTGCATATAAGACCGACCACCGAGACCGGTGAAGGGACGTCCTCAATTTTTGTCTTCTACTTTCAAGAAGTTGGGCAGTGATCGGTTCGGCAAATCGGGAGCGTGCAGGACAAAGCTTAGTGCCTGAACCGGATTCGAACTCTTCCCCTAGCGGAATTATCAGTTTTAGATACTTTCGTACAGTCAATGAGCAGCAGGCTCTATGCAATTCATTTTGCTCGCGTGTTGCAACATGTTTACAGATTTCCGCCTTACAATAGCCCCCTTTGCGAATTTAGAGAACGGCATATGTTTGTTTCATTAGTTTTTGCTGGCACTGCTTTGTTTGCAGCAGGCACCTTAGAAGACCATTACGCCGCCGCCGTAGCGGCTTATCAATCGGGTGATTCAGAAGCCATGATTCAGGCCACGGACGCCTTAACTGAACTGCGCCCACACTCTCCGCGGTTTATCTATTTTTCAGCCGCAGCCCATGCCCTGCATGGCGATGGCGATACGGCGAATACGTTGCTGGAGAGGCTCGCTTCGCAGGGCCTATCCATGCAGCCTGACAAGGAACCTGCATTCGCTAGCATGAAAGACAATGAAGACTTTCAAAGGCTTATTTACAAATTCTCGAAGAATGCTGAGCCGATTGGGGAGCTGGAAGTGGTGGTTAGTCATGACGATGGCCATTTCATCCCAGAAAGCGTTGTGTACGACGCACAAAGCAATAGCCATTTTCTGGGAAGCGTGCGTCGGGGCACCATTCTCAGGATTGACCAAGACGGCAACAGTACGGTATTTGCGGATAGAACTTCGACCCCGTTGTTCAGCGTCTTTGGCATGCATTTAAACCCGCAAACTCGCAGTTTGTTTGTTGCCACTACCGCTGCTGAGGAGCTGGAAGACGTCAATCCGGAGCAGATTGGAAAGTCGGGGATATTGGAATTCAACTTGGATGATGGGAAATTACAAGCAAGCCATTGGTTACCGGACGCAAATAGCAATCACTGGCTTGGAGACTTCGCGCTTGCCAACAACTACGCCTATGCCACCGACAGTTTGTCCGGGGCTATATGGAAACTGAACCTTAAGGATGGAAAGTGGGAGATTTTGGTAGAACCAGCTAACTTAAATTCAGCACAGGGCATTACCATAAGTCCAAATGGGAAAACGGCCTTTGTTGCAGACTACTCGAGTGGAATATGGCGCGTAGATCTTGCATCTGGGGAACACCAGCAGGTTCATACTGACGAACACATAAATACCCATGGCACCGACGGCCTGTATTGGTATGCGAATGGCTTGATAGCCGTCCAAAATGGGTATCAGCCCCACCGCGTAATGTATTTCTCTTTGGATGCGGACCTACAAAGGATTACCAATCAAAAGGTGCTGGCGTCGGGTCACGAAGTATTTGATGACCCAACCCTGGGTTACGTCAATAATCAGACGTTTACTTTTGTTGCAAATAGCCATTGGCCATCTTTCGACCAGGATAAGAACCTGCCGGACGCAGGAAGTTTGAGTGGACCGCAGGTGGTTCGGGTCAAGTTGCCTTAAACCCTCGCCTATAGCTATGGCGGCATAGCTATAGGCCATTTTCCAGACCGCTATACCGCTTATACCGTTTGCGCACCGGTAAGATTGGATACCCTTACCTGGGCAGCGGGCGATACTGAATGGATGATTGCGGCCGCGCGCTCCTTAAAGCGTTCCGGAATCTCTAGGCTGAGTAGTGTCTTACCACGCCGTAGCTGCTCAGAAAATTCCTGTACGGCCGGATTACGTTCACGAACACCAATCAGCGTTCCGATAAATGCTCCAAACCCGGTACCTACTAGCGCACCACCCAGCAGCCCACCAACGAGGCTCAAGCCGTAATTAGCGAATTGCCAGCTAAGAAAAGCACCCACGACTGCACCGGTTAAGCCGGCCACAATCATGGAACGTTTGCGCGCAGACGTGACGTCGGTAGTCTGCTCAAGGGTAGCGTTATCCGCTGTAAATGGCGCAGTATAGTCGTCCGCTCTGGTTACGGTGCGGCTCTCTATCACCTCGATATCGCTATCCCGAATGGACTGGGAGATTCGTTCGGACTCCGCCGACGAATCGCAAAGCACAAATAATCTAGTCATTACGATGCCTCAATAAAACCTGCGAAAATCCTAGCCAAATGGCGGTTCAGCAGCCGTGAATCGAATGTCTATTTTTTGTGCAGACGGGCGACCTAACGCGCCCGGCTTGCCAAGCTTGAATCAATCAAACTTATCGTCTTTGAGCTCAAACTCACCGATTTCTACTTCGCCTACAATTCTTTAAACGTGGTCCCTGTTCCCAAATCATTCAGCGTATCGACGTATTCCTCCAATACTTGAAAATACTCAGTACCAGAGAGCTCCCACGTATAACCAGTCGCATCTGGGATTTGGACTCGCAGTGCACCTACCTGACCGGTCCGAGAACCTGTCACTTCGCGCTTGCGTTTTCTAACCCATTCTTCACGTCGTGCCAAAGCTACCAAGTCCCCAAATTCTTCGGTTAGATATTTTGTATAAAGTGTCGCCTCTTCTTTTTCGTCATCACGCAAAGCGGCATACACTTCGTCTCTGGCCGCGATGATCTTGGGGTCGCTATTGGTGGCAGCGAGCTTGAGCCAAGCGTAAGCCTTAGCCCAATTTTTCTCCGTCCCCATGCCTTTCACATACAAAACGCCAAGCGCCTTCTGGGCATCCTTGTTTCCCCATCGCGCCGATCGCAAGAAATGATCGAAGGCATCTTTTTCAAAGCCATCTTGTAAGGACCGCGCAGCGCGGATTAGATCCGCTTGATCGGGTGTTGCAAATTTCAGCTGACCACCTTGAACAACGCATGCGGTCACAAGCAACGCAAGCAATAAAATGGTGTGCAACGTTTTCACTGATTTGGCCTCCGGTTGCCATTACGCCGCGTATATCTACGCGTTCGTGTCATCTTGATGGCCATTGTAGCAGCTATTACGAAGACCGACGTACGGAAAATCGACTAATAGCCCTGATATTTAAACCCACTCTTGTGAACAACGTCGTGAATCAAGGCTCAATTTTAAACCTGTCGCGGTCTTGCAAAAATGGGAGTTTTGAGCGAAATGAAACCAAATCTTTCCTTTCCAGCACCACTGTACCACTGGTTTTTGCAGTACCCAGATTACGACAAACGCTGCCAGAATAATCGATTACCTGGCTCCCACCCAGATAGTCCAGATCATTTCCGTCAGTACCTATTCGATTGACGCCAACAACAAACGCTTGATTCTCAATGGCGCGGGCTCTGAGCAAGGTTTCCCATGCAGCATGTCTGGGAGACGGCCAATTGGCAACGTAAATTGCTAAGTC
>CAZVYE010000144.1:0-8975 GCA_964630895.1 uncultured Gammaproteobacteria bacterium
TGCCACTCGGTTTGGCGATAAGGGAATGGATCATGTACCCATATCCAAGGCAGTACAGGCCAGCGCTGCCCTGCCCGGCTTGTATCCACCGGTAGAAATTGATGGCAACTATTATGTAGATGGTGCGCTGCGGCGCACGCTCCATGCTTCAGCAGCCCTCAATGAAGGCGTCGACCTGTTGATTGGCATCAACCCGCTGGTGCCATACGATGGCAGTAAAGAAAATTTTGCCCGCAAAAAGAAAAAGCGCAAGAGTCTGGTGCGTGGCGGATTGCCCATGGTGCTGTCGCAAACTTTCCGCGCCATGATTCAGTCCCGAATGCAGATCGGTATGGCCAAGTACGGCAACCAGTATGAGCACGCGGACTTAATGCTGCTGGAACCAGACCGTGACGATACGGAAATGTTCTTTACCAACGTGTTTAGCTACAGCAGCCGCCATGAGCTCTGCGATCACGCCTACCAGCGCACGCGCAGGGACTTGCTGCGCCACAGTGATCAGCTCGAAGAGATACTCGCCCCTCGAGGCATTCGGTTGGACCGAGCGAAGCTGGAGGACCCGGATCGCAACTTTAAAACCGGATTGTTGGAGTCGGCTGGCAGCAACAACGCTATTGTAAATCAATTAAACCGCACGTTGGACCAGCTGCGGCGTAGCCTGGATAAAACAGCCTGACCTAAGCCGCCGATTAGCTAGAGTCCGAGGGCCCTGGGGGCTCGGCAAAACCATCCGCGCAAGATTCGTGCTCCAACTCAATAGTGGCATGGGTAATTCCCAGCTTTTCTGCTAGATAGGCCTTAATACGGGCGACCAATCCGTTTTGGATGGCTCGTGGGTCATGCGTTGCCACATGCATCGTGAGTAGCGCTTCGGCCGGCGTGAGGCTCCATACGTGAATATGATGAATATCTTCGATTTCCGGAAATGCAGCCTGGAGTTCGGCTCTCATCTTGCTCCGGTCCAGCCAATCCGGACTACCTTCCAGTAGAATATGGGCCGACTTGCGCACCAGCATCCAGGCACTGCGGGTGATCAGCATTGCAACAACCAGTGAAAGTATGGGATCGATTGGCGTCCAACCCGTGTTGCGAATTACGAGCGCTGCGATAACCGCTCCCACCGATCCTAAAAGGTCGCCCAGCACATGCAGGGCAGCACCGCGCAAATTGAGGTTTTCTTTGTCGCCTCCGTGCAATACAAAAAACACGAGGATGTTTACTACTAACCCGGCAATGGCTACCGCCAGCATGGTATTTGCCGAGATTTCGTTAGGGATGATCAAACGTGTAATGGCCTCATAGGTAATCCAGAGAACCACAAACAGCAATGAAACCCCATTGACAAAAGCCATGAGAATCTGAAATCGCTGGTATCCGAATGATCGCTTTGGGTCGGCAGGCTTGCGCGCCATTCGGAAGGCCACCAGCGCTAATACCAAAGCCAGGCTGTCGGTCAGCATATGGCCGGCGTCGGCTATCAGCGCCAAAGAACCCGATATCCAGCCGCCGACAAGCTCGACCAGCATAAAAATGCCGGTGAGCGCGATGGCAATTGTTAACCGCTTGGATCCATCCTCCACGTTGTGAGCATCGCAGGTGTGATCGTGAGCGTGTGCTACATCGACCTTGTGGTGTTCATGTTGTCCCATGGCACTATCATAAAACAGCACAGTCTTACATTCAGCAACTAATTGTTTGTTGGAACTTTTTCGCAAAAAACAAAAGCTGGATTGACAGACCTTATCCAGTAAAATGGACCCATAACTGTCGCGACAAAGGGATCGGGGAAGGCATGAGCGAAGCGCACATTTATCAACCATCAGACACCTTTTCACAGCGAGCGCATTTCGATGAAGCCCGCTACCTGCAGCTCTATCAGCGCTCCATTGCACAACCAGAGGCTTTTTGGGCAGAGCAAGCCCAACGGCTGGACTGGATAACACCCTTCAGCGAAGTTTCAGACTGGTCCTATGATCCGGATGATTTACATATTCGATGGTTTGCTGATGGTCAGCTAAACGTGTGCGCAAACTGTGTCGACCGCCACCTGCCAGATCGAGCCAATGATGTGGCGATAATCTGGGAAGGCGACGATCCGTCTGAGTCTCAAAAAATCACCTATGCGGAACTTCATCAGAACGTTTGTCGTTTTGCCAACGTGCTCAAAACCATGGGCGTGGCAAAGGGAGATCGCGTCACGATTTATATGCCGATGATTCCAGAGGCCGCCTTCGCCATGTTGGCGTGTGCTCGAATTGGTGCCGTGCACTCTGTCGTGTTTGGTGGGTTTTCACCAGATTCCCTGGCGGGCCGTATTGTGGACTGCCAGTCTCGCTTCATCATTACCGCAGACGAAGGAATCCGCGGCGGTAAGACAATTCCGCTCAAGGCCAATGTCGACGCAGCGCGAGAACGTCCCGGCGTAAGCGAGTGGTTGGAACAATGCCTGGTTGTGAGACGCACGGGTGGCGATATTACTTGGCAAGACGGCGATTATTGGTACCACGAACTGGCCGACTCTGTCATTGATGAGTGTCCGGCTGAACCCATGGGCGCAGAAGACCCTCTGTTTATCCTTTATACCTCGGGTTCTACCGGCAAACCGAAGGGCGTGCTCCACACCAGCGGCGGATATCTTTTGTATGCGTCCCTAACCCATGAAGCCGTGTTCGATTACCACCAGGGTGACATTTACTGGTGCACCGCAGATGTGGGCTGGATTACCGGACATAGCTACGTGGTATATGGTCCCCTGGCCAATGGGGCCACCACATTGATGTTCGAGGGCGTACCAAACTATCCGGATGCGAGCAGCTTTTGGCAGGTATGTGACAAGCACGGTGTGAATATTTGCTATACCGCGCCCACCGCCATTCGCGCGCTGATGCGTGAAGGTGACGGGCCGGTTAAAAGCACGGACCGCTCCAGTCTGCGACTGCTTGGCACAGTGGGTGAACCCATTAATCCGGAAGCGTGGGAATGGTACTACCGCGTCGTCGGTGAAGAGCGTTGTCCCATCGTGGACACATGGTGGCAAACTGAAACCGGCGGCATCATGATCACGCCGCTCCCCGGCGCCACACCCATGAAGCCAGGATCCGCAACACGACCCTTCTTTGGCGTCCAACCCGCTTTGGTTGATTCCGATGGGAATGTGCTGGAAGGACCAAACCAGGGCAACATGGTCATCCAAGCCAGTTGGCCAGGACAGATGCGCACTGTGTACGGCGACCATGAACGTTTCGTTGAGACCTACTTTAGTCAATATCCCGGAAACTACTTCACCGGAGACGGTGCCAAGCGAGACGAAGACGGCTACTACTGGATTACCGGACGTGTGGATGATGTGCTCAATGTTTCAGGGCATCGTCTGGGTACCGCAGAGATCGAAAGCGCACTGGTCGCACACCCAGCAGTGGCGGAATCTGCCGTGGTTGGCGTACCCCACGAGATCAAGGGACAAGGTATCTATGCATTTGTCACGTTGAGTGTAGGAACCGAGCCTACCGACGAGCTTAAAGGCGCCCTATTTCAGCAAGTCCGGACCGAAATTGGCCCTATTGCGAAACCGGATGCCATTCAATTTGCGCCCGAGCTACCCAAAACCAGGTCTGGCAAAATCATGCGACGCATCCTGCGCAAAATCGCCAACAATCAGTTTGATGAACTCGGCGATACATCCACGCTAGCGGACGCCAGCGTGGTCGATAACATCATCGCCAACAAGCAGCACGTTTAGCTACTGCAAGCCCTACAGCATGCGTAGCTTCGCTTGTGTAGCCCAGCTACCATCTTACTTCTGCGGCTGATCATCATTTACCGCGTTATATAGCGGTAAAGGTTCGGAGAATGTCAGCGTGCGATATGGGAATGGAATTTCTACATCCGCCGCATCCAGCGCAGCTTTGATAGCTATCATCACCTCATGCCTGGACTTGCGGACGTCGATAGGCGCCGAACCGGTCCACCAGGTCACCTGGAAATTGACACTGCTGCCGCCGTACTCAGCAACAAATATTTGTATCGGCTCATCTTCCATGACGGTTTCCAGCCCGTCGAATGCATCGGTAATTACCTTATGGGCATTCTCTAAATCCTCGCCATAACCAACACCAACGGAGATTTCTACTCTACGCTTGCTGAGGTCGGTGCGAACCACCACGGGCTCGTCAATCAAATCCGCATTGGGAACCACTATGAGCTGACCATCAGGTTGGCGAATATGGGAGTCGCGAATGTTGATTTTCTCAATCTTGCCTTCGTAATCGTCCGACGACACCACATCGCCAATCTCAAACGGTCGGCGACTTAGAATCAGTATTCCAGCCAGAAAGTTTTCAAATACATCTTTGAACACGAAGGCAAGCGCGGCACCGCCTATACCAACTCCAGCAACCAGGCTTCCAGGTGTGACGCTGGGGAAAATCACTGTCATCGCGACGAATATGCCAATAATCCAGACCAGCACTCTGGATAGCTTTTCAAACAGGGAAGCGAGTTCTTTACGTTTGGTGGACTTGTAAGTGAGTTTCTCCACCAGATTGCCCGCTATACGCGAAATGATCCAGGTGACAATCAATATCACAAGAGCGATCACTAGCTGCGGCAGGTGCTCCAAAAAAGCTTCCCACATGCCCACCAGTTCATTGGTGACAATATTCAGCGCCTCGGAGAACCCGGAGGTGCTTTCTGCGGACAATAAGCCCTCAGCCTCGCCTTCTGCACCCTTCTCAACCATGTTCTCGATAGTGGCCGACTCAATCGTGACTTGCTGAATCTCAATCGTGCTCGCTGTTTCTATAGCCGAATCTGAGGCTGGCGCAGCGGTTTCGTCGGTAGGAGGCGCGGAGTTCGTATCTTGCATAACAATCAGGCCCGAAACTAAGTCGGGCCTGATAATGCCTAAATGCGGTTCACGCGGACGTGAACATGGGTTTAGTTGGATTCAAAACCGTCTGCGAAAATGACACCGGTGCCGCATACGCTAGCGTACAGACAATCCACCCACTCCGGATGATCGACAAACGGATTGCGATTGCCCTGGAATGAGAACACCGCTTCATTTCGAACACGCTCTTTATCGTCAATTGGGTCAGCGGCATGCCACTCAAGCAACGTGCTAAGCATGCCCAGGAACCAAGTGTTGCCACTGCTGGTATTGGACTCCGCCCGCGTATCGGTGATCTCCAGATTGGGCTCAGCTGCGCCGGTCACACCGTGCGAACCGCCCTCAAACCGAATGTCCATGTAAAAGATGGTCCGAGCGACGTCACCGCGGCGATCCGACCATACTTCAAACATGCCGGCGTTACCGTCTGAGCTCGCTGTATACCAGTTGGAGTCAGCAGGATAGGCTCCTCCTACGCCGCCCACTCCATCATTGGCAACAGTAACCAATTCTGTACAGTCTCCATTGTCTGACGGGTCACAATAGTCAAAAAGCATGCTGCCACGATCACTGTTGTACCCAATGTTGGAAATACGCAGGTTGTGCGCATCCGTTGCAGGCGTGTTATTCGTGGTACCCGTGTCACCCAGCCCGACAGAACGCGGCCAAGTGTGTTCCCGGTTGTAGTTACTGTTACCACCACCGGCTTTGGCATAGCTCTCATTGCGGTATACGTCCAAAACGTTAGACGCGTTGTTGGGATCCTCATCTGCCATTTCCAGAATATCCCAGGTATCCGTTTCGCTGGCGCTATACGGGAACCACTGATGATCGTCGATGGTGTCGTGCAAGGTACTGCGCAAAACGGTGGCGTTGCTGTCGTCCACATTGGCGTAGTAGTCACCCAGCGGGCAAGCGTTGTTCAGTGCATCCGGTGTAGGCGTGGTGGCAGTAAATGCGCCGCTCATGCGACGACCACCCGAACCATTCGGACAGCGCTGCAGCGACTCTGTATCGGCCAGCCCGTTGGCATCTTCATTGACGATGCTCTCACCGTTTTCCAGCAACACCAGCAGACCAGCGTCACTACCCTGCCCTGATTCGTATACCACCGCATCGATCAGATTGGTGGTTGTAACCGCGGTTCCATTGGGGAAGTTGGCGGCAGCATCCTGATAAACCGCAATGGCGGCCGGACCATCCAATAGCATGGTTGGCAACAGAGCGTCCGGTGCAGTATTGCTGCCCCCGATGATGGCATAGCCACTGCCGTTGGTTGCCAATCCCACCATATCAATAGTGGCGTAGGATTGTTCGGCGTCGTTATAGAAAACCACAATGACACCGTCTAGTGGCAGGTCGCCGCCATCCGTGCTGTAAAGTTCGATAAACTCGTTAGCCTCTTCTGCTACTGCATTCACCTCGTTAATCAGCACCGGCAGTACGATATTCCCATCGCTGGCCGCGCCTGGTGTGGGAGAGCCTGCTCCCCAGGTGATGCGCAGCGGCTCAGATGTTTCGTCGGAGCCGTCGGCTCCATTGCCGCTGACCTGGCTTTCAGTGCCTTCTGCATTGTCGATTCGCTGCCAGGTTTGTCCATCGGGATGGGCATTGACGCTGATAGGAGACTGATCGGCAATAGCGGTCTCGTTGGCATAGCCGCTGACAACAGCATCACCATCTGGGCCATCTATGGTGACACCCGATTTATCAACTGCTTCGTTCTTGTCACCCCAAACGGTGTAGTCCAAATCCGTCACTAAATCGGTACTGCCATCCCAGTAGTACAGCACCGCCATCTCGCCATCAGAGAACGCGCCCTGACCGTTGATAGAACCTGCAACTGCCTCCCGCATGGCTGTCGCGGTTCCGGCTACACTATCGTCGTATAACTCATAGGTTGGCTGGGCGCTATATACCGCCTCGAAAGCACCACTGCCTTGCAGAGCGATGGTCTGATACTCACCGGCTGCGATGGTAGCGCCATCGGGGAAACGCGCATGGAAGTCGTCGAAGCCCCCGCCGCCGCCAGCGCCGTTGACGATTTGATAGTAATACACACTACCGCCAGCAAATGTCGCGTCGGTCAGATACACATCCGACAGCGTCAATGTCTCACCGGAGTTGTTAAAAATCTCAACAAACTCTGCGCCATCCGGACGCACCGAAATCTCACTAATCAGCAGGCCTGCCGGTACCAGCGACACCGCGTTGGGATCAATTTGTACATCTGCGCTGGTGAGCATGTTGTTGTTCATCAGCATGGCGTTGTCTTCCACCGCATTGGAATTTACGGTGAGGCTCAATGTGCCAGTGCCGGTGATGCCATTTACCGTAACCACGAACTGGGTGCCGCTGGCAGCACTAAAGCTAACATCCGTGTGATTGGTTCCGCTGTGATTCACGGTCACATCGCCGGGATCACCAAAGCCATTTACGGTTTCAGAAAAGACGACGGTGAAGCTGATATTGGTCTTGGCTGTAGGTCCAGTGGTTTCTGGCACAACGGCATCAACGGTGGGGTTGGTGGTGTCGGGGGCGCAGGAGGCTGTGTGTGAGCCCAGTCCGCCGTACTCACCTCCGCCTGCACTTTCGTAATTTACCGAGGGGTCGAAGGCATCGTTAAAATTCGTATCGCCGGTGCACGCATCCGTTATGCGCCGAATACTGTCATCAGTTGTCGACACTCCATTGCTTGACCAGTTTTGATCGACTTCAAATTGACCAATGGAGTCGACAATTGCGGCATTACACTCGACGGTGACACCGTCATTGCCATTGAAAGTTAATGCGTTTGTCGTTTGGTCCGCAACCCCAGCAAACGAGGCGTCACCGTGAGCGACCACAAAAACCTCCTCTTGGTTCAATATGCCGGAGAGCGCTATTGGCGAATTCGACGAACTGCTACCATTTGCGTATATGAGGATGGAACACTGGCTCAAATCCACAGTGCCCGTAGTCGAATACAATTCTAGCCCTTTGTTATTGCCACTGGGGCCTTCTACATACTCTGAAATAATCAAATCCGCCTGCGCCACACCCGAGGTGAGTAACAAGCCGAACAATCCCGTTATCCAACCAAATCTTGTCATTGCTTAACTGTCCATCGTGCACTGGGCGCGGGAGTATACCAGACGAGTTTTGACGCACAGATGACAATCCGCCCAGCGGCAGCAACTATTGCCAAATATCAAGAATTGGATTTCACACCGTCAGCATTTGCACTATGCTGTTCTTGTTCCGGTATGCCCCAACTGGCGCAACAGGCGGGTGCCACTTTTCAGGCAATGAAAGGATCGATTTATGAGCTACGCAAATGCAATAGATGAGATGAACAAGGTGCTGGAGCTGTATATGAAGAACAAATGCGATCCCGGCGTCCATCATCTGAGCAAAGCGATGCAGCAGCTGACCACTGCCATCGAACAGGATCTCAAAGATCAGTCCAAACAGCTGCGTAAAATTCGCGCCCTGTTAGAAGACCGCAAATAGCGTAAAGACGCCCGCGCGCCCGGGGAAATTCAGGTCGGCAGCTTGTTCGCTACCGACTCCTCGTCGTCGCCGCTTGCTTCGGCCGTGGGCGCAACATGGTCCTCACCGGGTCGAATCAGACTGGTAACGGTCCAGCCAGGTCCGGGCTGTAGCGAGTCGTCTGCCGTGGAAAACACCCGTAGCCGATGCTCCTTGTCCGTAGCCAAAATCGGCATAACTCTGCGCCCGTATTGCTGCAGATAATCTTGGTAGCCAAAATCTTGCGTAAGCTTGGTGCTCTTTACCTTGGCTCCTTTGGCGATGGCGCTGGCCAACTTACTCCATGTGATGTCCGGGCCAATCAAAAATCGCGTTTGCAGACCGGATGTCAAATTCTCCTGCTCTTTCTGGTCAACCGCGTTAGAGGGATTCAGCTGGAAAATATTTGCGGCGCCAAATTCCGGTCTATAGCGGGAGGTAACCAACGTGTTGTGCTCTGGATTTCGCGTCATGGCGAACAAGCGCGTAAATCCAGCCAAGTCCAGGTGGATGTCGGCGTGTTCGCTGAGCAGCGACCCATAGTAGGTATCCAGGCCAGCCAGCTGTGCTTCTACAA
>CAZVYE010000145.1:0-8940 GCA_964630895.1 uncultured Gammaproteobacteria bacterium
CACGCTGGACAAATGCGGCCGTACTGGTTTGGTCCGACCCATCAGGAAAACGGGGTGCCTGGGCTTCGCGAACGTTCGATTCCAGATTGAGCTCTGATCGGGCGCTGTCCACCTCATCATAGTAGTGCTCTATGCCATATACCCACTGATGATCAACGGCGGATTTTGTTGCCTGCAGCGTCACGCCGTAAAGGTCGCTACGATTTTCTTCTAATCTTCGATTAACGCTACCTGCCGCGCGGCTGCGACGGTCATCCTGCAATCGCTGCCACCCAATCTTCGCACTTACCTGGTCTGCAAAATGACTCTGAACCGACTGATCATATGAAAACAGCACAAATCCACGCTGGTTAGGTTCGAAATAGAATTCATCCGACTCTGCCTCTGTTTGGCCAAATCCCGCTACGAGTTCGTCTACCCGTGGTGTACTTGGCTGCTCGGAAAACTGCCAATGCAGTCGCCATCGACCAGGCAAGTCCCCTGCACTGCCGATAGCCCCGTTGATCGCTCGAGCCTCATAGCCAGATGGCCCCACAGTGCCGTTGGCGGTTTCTCGGTCTCCGGTTTCCAAATAGCTACCTTGAATCCAGCCGCCCAACTGCTTGCCAGAGAAATCCTGACGCAACGATATACCCAATGCTTCATCCGCGCTTTGGCCATAGGCAACAAGTTCACCGCCAGCGCCGGCAGTCATGGGATCACGACTTAAGAAGTTGACTACACCGCCCAGGGCATCAGCACCATATAAGGTCGAGGCGGCTCCTCGGACGACTTCAACCCGGGCCAGGCTATTGGGGTCAACCAGCGCAATATACTGATTGGGCGCGTTGCGGAAAAAAGCGTTATTGAGCCGAAAACCATCGACCAGGTGCAAGACTTCCGAACCTTTTAGTCCCCGCACAATCGGTATGCCCTGCCCTGGAGTGGTTTGCTGCACAAACACGCCAGGCACGCCGCGCAAAGCGTCCACAACAATCTGAACATCGGATTGTTCCAAGGCGACCTCGTCCACAACGTGCACAGCCGAAGACACTTCCGAAACCGATGTTTCCACGCGTCCGGCGGTTACTTGCAGTGGGTCCAGCTTTTTCGGCTCATCCATGTTTACGCTGGCCAGCAGCGCGATAATTCCAATCATTTCCGTCTGAATTCTGGCAAAGGTAGGCGATGGTAACGATCTTGGGCGCAATTTGCATGGGTGATTCGTTAGCCGATCTATGAGTAGTTTGCCTTATGAGTATCGTCAAATTGTGAATTTCTGTGCCTAAACTTGGTCACGACGCCACGACCCTGGGCTTGTTACCTTTTTGCTCAGATTATCCAATGGATCCATATATGAGTGACTCGATTAAACTGATCAATCCAACCAATGGCGCGCTGATTGAGGAACTGGAGTACTACTCAGACAGCCGGGTAGACCAGGCATTGGATCGTGTTAGCAAAGCCCAGAAGAGCTGGCGTAATACCAGTTATTTTGAGCGAGCTGCTCTGCTTAAGAAACTGGCGGACTTGCTGGAGCGAGACAAAGAGAAACTTGCCGCCCTCGCAACTCTTGAAATGGGCAAGCTTGAGCCGGAAGCTCAGGCAGAAGTGCAAAAGTGTGCCCTGGTCTGTCGATATTACGCGGAACATGGTGAGCAGTTTCTTGCCGATACTCCATGGCCAGACGACGAAGAAAATCGCACTTTTACCGCTTGGCAGCCTTTGGGAACGGTTTTGGCAGTTATGCCCTGGAATTTCCCTTTCTGGCAAGTCTATCGCTGCGCCGCACCTGCGATAATGGCTGGCAACACGGTCGTACTCAAGCATGCATCCAATGTGAGCAAGTGCGCTTTGGCAATGCATCAGCTGTTTGCAGAAGCCGCAGACGAGAAATCCTTGTTTGAGACTGTGCTAGTCAGCGGCAAGCGGGCCAGCGCACTGTTAAATGACTCACGCATCCAGGCCGCCAGCGTAACCGGTTCAGAAGTTGCTGGAATGTCTGTCGCGTCCGCCGCCGGAGACAACCTTAAGCCTACGGTGCTGGAATTAGGCGGGTCAGATCCTTTTATCGTTCTGGACTTGGAGCACAAAGACTCCGTGCTCGATAACGCCATCAAGTCCCGGTTTCAGAACGCGGGGCAAAGCTGCATAGCGGCCAAACGCTTCATTGTTCTAGACAATATATATGACGAATTTGTCGAGTCTTTCGTAGACCGTTGCGAGTCACTCAAGCTGGGCGATCCGAACAAACAAGGTACCGACCTGGCACCAATGGCGCGTGCGGATCTGCGCGATGAGCTGCACGATCTCGTGAGTCAAGCAACTGCCCATGGTGCGACACTATTATGCGGAGGCGAACCGGCACCGGGTGACGGCTTTTACTATCCGGCAACGGTTGTCACAGATATTCAGGAAAATATGGCTCTTTATCGGGAAGAAGCATTTGGTCCGGTAGCATCGGTCTATCGTGTCGCCAACTGCGAGGCCGCCATCCAACTGGCGAACGATTCTCGATTTGGACTGGGTGGTTCAGTTTGGGGTGCGGACCTGGAAGTAGCAACAGACGTTGCTCGAAAAGTGGAAAGCGGTGCGGTTTACGTAAACAGAATGATGGCTTCCGACCCGCGCCTACCGTTTGGCGGCATCAAGTACAGCGGCTACGGCAGGGAGCTTTCCAAATTGGGTATCAGGGAGTTTGTTAACGCAAAAACCATCAGCGTGACCAGGCTCGTCTAGCATTTGACGGTCAAGAGAAAGACGAATAAGCAAATAAAATTCGCCATTTGTTCGAGATGTGAGCCACAAACAAACGCGAGTAACTGCGTGGTCTAGAGCACTATGTACCCATCCCAAGAGTTAGACGCCATCGTCTGCTAATGCGATAGACACACTGGCAATTTAAATCGAATCTCGCCTATTGCTGGCGTGTATATCGGCCGTTCATCTCGCCAAAATCCGTTGCCCGGGAGATATCCAGATTATCCTTGTTCACATCAAACCGAACCCGGCCCTCTCCGCCGAATATTTCATAGGCGATATATTCGTCGCCTTCTACGGCCCAAGAATCAATCTGATAGCTTATGCCACCCTGGACATCTAGCTTTCCTGTGGCATCTTCATTGAAAATCAAACGGGTACCCGGTCGACTACCCTCGGATTGAACCCAGTTCCCCACAAGTTCATCGGTAGGATTGCTACATCCGGTGATCAGAGACGTCGCCAACACGATCAAAACCGCCAGATTCCGCATGCATGGGAAATGGCTCTTTGTGTCACACACCCAATAACGCATTCATAAACCCTTGTTAGCAATGTGCGTTGAGTGTAATCAATTTGCAGACTATACGCACCTGTAGCAGGTCACGAACCGCAATAAAAGGCATGCGAATAAAAATGAACACCGCGACCCGTCCTTACCCGCTTCGGTAACACTACGTCCAGCATTCCGGCTGAACTCTGCAGTCTTGTGCAGACAATTCCTTCTGATTCGCTCCGCCTGGTGCGAATGTGTCGGGCCGCGGCATTCAAAAAGGTAATCGTTATTGTTTTTGTATTGGTATGACGAGTCCAACCAGCTTTCCCCCTAAATTTTGTTCGTTGCCTCTTTTACCGGGTATGCAGTTGCCATAGGATATTGGCGGACCGACGGAGCCTGCCCATGCTGATCGAACGAATTTGGACCAATAACGCCTTTCGCAACTACAACTATGTCATCGCTTGCCCGCAAACAGGCGAAGCCATGGCAATAGACCCACTGGACGTCACTGGATGTCTGGACAAGGCGAACTCTCGCGGCTGGACAATCACTCAGATTCTCAATACCCACGAGCACGGTGACCACATTGGCGGAAACCCGGCCATGGTAGAGGCTACCGGTGCAAGAATTTTGGCGCACGCTGACGCCGGCGACCGCATTCCGGGTATGGACGTTGGATTACACGCCGGAGACCAAGTAAAGGTTGGCCATTCGGTGACGCTGCGTGTGCTTGACACTCCGGGGCATACGCGCAGTCATGTCTGTCTGCTACAGGAGGGAGACCGCCCTGCGCTGTTCTGCGGGGACACTTTGTTCAATGCCGGAGCCGGTAATTGTCACAATGGTGGGCATCCGGAACTGTTGTTCGAAACGTTTCAAGATCAAATCGCCCAATTACCGGACGATACCAGGGTGTTTCCAGGGCATGATTACTTAGCTAACAACCTGGGCTTTACCCTGGACCGTGAGCCTGGAAATCACACCGCGCAGCAATTGTTGACTGAAGCTAAAACGCACGACCCAGACACGGCCAAGCCCACAACGCTGGGATTAGAGCGAGAAATCAATACGTTTTTGCGACTGGGCAACCGAGAAGTCATTGAGGGACTCCGGCAAAAATTTCCCAAGCTGCCAAAAGACCCCAGCGCCAAAGAAGTGTTTCTGCACCTCAGGCAGTTGCGCAACGACTGGTAGTCTAGCCAAGCTGGTTTATTGCTTGGCGTGCAACTTGTGGTCTAAGGACCAGTGATCCATATCCTGCGTAGTCAAAAGCACCAATGCAGCTCCCGCAATAATTAGCGATGGATAGAACAGCGCGTTGGTAGATTCCAGATACCAACCCCATGGATCGATGATGGACCTCCACACTGCGATTGCGCCGAGGACTGCCATGACCGCCTGTAGTGGATACAAAAACCTACGCAACCAGCCGACGATAACCAAGACTCCCAGGCTAACCTGCAGCACGCCACTTATTTGCACCGTCGAAGGATGAGACAAAAGCCCCAGATAAAAAGCGTCCGATACCGCTTGAGCGTGACCTGGGTTGACGAACTTGTCGAGCCCCCAGACCACGAATAATCCGCCTACCGAGACTCTTAACAATGCTATGGATGCCGATCGACCCGCTGCCATGACGTACGCCTTTGTGTTTGAGTTGGTTAATGGAACGGCACGACACGGTTTTGCTTTCGAAACTGAACAAATGCTAAATCGCCATCATCTTGAGATAGTCGGAGAGGAAATGCCGACTATCGGGTTTGCGATCTGCAGTACAAAGCGCCACCTTATTACTATGTACGAAAGAATCGGGAAATTTGCACTGGGCCACGTCGTCTACCATCGGGGCAACGAGTATTTTGGCGTCGTTTATGACGTAGACCCAATGTTCTTGTTACCGCA
This sequence comes from uncultured Gammaproteobacteria bacterium, assembly GCA_964630895.1. Classification (GTDB taxonomy): domain Bacteria; phylum Pseudomonadota; class Gammaproteobacteria; order Xanthomonadales; family SZUA-38; genus CAZVYE01. Next base: position 5,141 of record CAZVYE010000145.1, read on the forward strand.
GAAAGAAGATGACCAAACGAGGCTGAGCGACTGGGAAAAGGACCAGCCCTGGTATCGACTTTTGGTGGATGGTGACAACAAGACAACCTATGTGGCTGAATCAAATTTGGTCGCTTGCTCCGAACCCAATAAGATTGATCACCCGGCGTTATCTGTATTGTTCGATGGGTTCGACGACGGGCGCTATATCTCTCGTGTGTCGTTAAATTGATCCTTACGTATCGCTCTTCACCAATATAAACGCCCCTGCATTCGACAGGTCAGGCAGTTAAAAATCTTGTGACATCGCCCAATCAGTTGTGGCAGTTATTATGTTTGCTCGCTAAACTCAGGAAATTGCGAAACATTTTGCGTCCGCCAAGCGCTGTTTATGTCTGGAGATTTACTACCAGATATGGCATATGTCTGGACGGTTCGCTCTTAAGTCCTTAGCGGAAGGGGAAGTGTCATGGCAGCGGATTCGGCGTTTGACATAGCTGCATCGGCCAATTCGGACAATCAGGCAGGTATACTCGGAAAACGCGTACGGTTCATGTACCGCATGGCCATCTTTGGCACCGTCGCAGCCCTGGTGGTGGCGCTTTTGATGGGGGGGTATTTCTGGTGGCAAACCCGCCTCGGTCCAGTCATGATCTGGATGATCTATTTCGCGCTGATTTCTGTCGTCCGCGTGGTGGTTTACCTCACCTATCGAAAAGCAGACGATGTGGAGAGCAACCCAGAATCCTGGGTGTTAGCGGCCATACTGACCATGCTGTTCAGCGGGATTGGATGGGGCTCAGCCGCCTGGCTTTTCTTTGACCTTGAAGTACCAGGAGCCGCAGCACTTGTTACCTGCGTTGTAACGTCCATGGCCGTTTCCGGCTTTCTGCTGCTGTCGATGTTTAACCGCATCATGTGGGCGTTCACGCTGCCCGCTTCACTGCCCCTGATCTTTAAGCTCGCAACCTCTGGCCATTCTGCGGGCATTGTTACCGCAATACTGCTAACCATGATTTTGGCAACCATGGTGGTGCATGCGATGAAAATGCAAGAGGGCGTGCGCGATTTTCTCAGGCTATCTGAATCAAATCAGCAATTGGCACACACCATGAGTGCCTCGCGGGCCGAACTGGAAAGGCTCAACGAGAAGCTGCAAAAAGAAGTAGCCCAGCGCACCAATTTTCAGAAAGAATTACAGGACGCAAAGATTGCCGCCGAGTCGGCCGCCATGGCGAAAGACGAGTTTTTGGCTACCATGAGCCACGAAATCCGTACTCCGCTCAACGGTATTTTGCCAATCCTGGATATTCTGCGCTCGACCAAACTGGATGAGAATCAAAAAGACTATTTGAATACCGCTTTCCAGTCTTCCAAGCATCTGCTTTCCATCATTGATGACATTCTGGATTACTCCAAGATTGAAGCAGGCAAACTTGAGCTGGAAACAGTCGGCCTGAATCTGCGTGATTTACTGGAGTCTGTAAATCGACTCATGGCCAGTGGCGCGACCAAGAAAGGGCTCTCGCTAAAAACGGAAATTCAGCCGGGTGTGCGACTTGCGCTGCGAGGGGACCCAGTGCGCTTACGCCAGGTTCTGACCAATTTAGTCAGTAATGCCATCAAGTTTACGGACCGCGGTGGCGTCACCATCAGTGTTAAGAAAAAATCCGAATCACGAGATGGTGTCACTCTGGAGTTTTCTGTAGCCGACACCGGCGTTGGCATGGATGAGAAATCTGCTGCAAAGCTGTTTCAACCATTTTCACAAGCAGATGCGTCGACTACCCGTAACTACGGTGGCACTGGTCTTGGCTTGGTGATCTGCAAACGTATTGTGGAATTGATGGGCGGGGAAATTGGCGTGAAGTCCAAACCCGGTCACGGATCTATCTTTTGGTTCACTGCCGTCTTAAAGAAATCTGTCGGCGACATTCAGGCTTCTGCGCGTAAGGTCCAAGGCTCGCGAGCATTATTGGCCACCAATGCCGAAGACCGATTGAAGCGATTTAAGATATTCCTGGATAGCTGGGGTATGCAGCACACCGACGCTGGCAACCTCAAAGATGTTGTAGGGCACATCAAGAAGGCCGCGTCCATGGGGGACAGCTGGCGGTTTGACGCACTGATCGTGGATACCACAACCCTGGGCGAAAAGTCGGTAGAACTGGTCCGCCGCATGCGAACAGATCCTCGCTTTGAGGAAATGATCATTTTGCTGCTAACAGAAAATGGCGACATCCCGAAAGCTCTGCAGAAGGCCCAGGATCTCAATGCGGTTCCGGCGAACGCTTCGGAAGGTTCCATTCATGAAGCTCTGGAGAGCCTGTATGCTGGCGGCGGACGCAGCATTGAAGACGAAGATGACCCGGATCGCGCCAGCGCCTATATTGATTCGGCAGCTTCCACCTCACAGGCGCCGCTGCAGGGACGCGTGCTGTTAGTAGAAGACAATCCGGTCAATCTCCACGTTGCGCAAAAGCTGCTAGGGGTAGTCGGTATTCAGTTTGACGTCGCGAAGAACGGCCGAGAGGCGTTAGAACTCCTCAAGGAACGACAATTTGGCGCGGTTTTGATGGACTGCATGATGCCCGTCATGGATGGTTATACCGCAACACGAGAATGGCGCGCCCATGAGCAACGCAACAATCTCGATCGCAAACCAATAGTCGCTATGACCGCCAACGCCATGGCTGGGGATCGTCAAAAATGTCTTGATGCCGGCATGGATGACTACATGTCCAAGCCTCTAAATCGACACTTAATCGATCAGATGCTGCGCAAGTGGTTGCCTGACGCAAGCAGCCTGGATAAACCTGTAAGCAAGCCGCCGCAGGAACAACCAGCCACACCGCCGTCACCTGCCAAACCAAAAGCAGCTGCTCCAGATCAGGATTCGGAAGTCCTCGACGCAGCAACGCTGAAAGACCTGATGGAAATTATGGGCGATGACTTTAAAGATTTGGTGGTCGTTTACCTGGAAGACTCTCCAAAAGCGCTAGCAAAACTCACTGACGCTGCTGAAAATGATTCTATCTCTGGATTTATAGAACCGTCTCATTCGCTAAAATCTACCAGCGCGAATCTTGGCGCATTACGGCTGGCGGAAATGGCCCGGTCTCTGGAAGAAGACGCGCGTGTTGAAAAGGTCGATTCGCCGGTGGCGCGAGTCAACAAAATCATGGCCGAATATAAGCTGGTCGCTGCCGCGCTGGAGAAGTATCGCCAGTAGGTTGTACCGAAACTGGCCAGTTCGCTGATTGATAAACGGCCGCCTGTGCGCTTTTAAGGCCGTTTCATAACCTGGGCGACCTGCACTTCACAGCGATGCTTAAAGCCTATCTTGGCATAGAGATTCTGTGCCGCAACGTTGTCTTTCCAGGCGTGTAGAAACGGCACGCTGCCCTGAGCCACAATATGCCTGGCCACTATTATGGATAAGCGCTTTGCCAAACCTCGCCCCTGAAAATCAGGGTGCGTGCACACGCCGCTGACTTCAACGAACCCAGGCAATCGCATGCGTTCTCCGGCCATGGCAGCCAACCTACCATCGATTCGAATACCTCGGAATTGCCCCATGGTATGGGTGCGCTCCAGGAACGGACCAGGTTTGGTTAACTTAGCCAGTGCAATCATCTCAGGCGCATCATTGGGCCCAAGCGTGACCACATCTTCGACCTGCGCATCAGGCAGAGGTTTATGCAAAACCATTTGGACACCCAGTGCGTTGTTGTCAACGGCCAGCCCCGACGGTACGACGATTTGACGCCGCTGCAGTAAGTAGCAAGTGTCGCCTGGGTTTATCAGCGCCTCCAGAGCGC
>CAZVYE010000146.1:0-8860 GCA_964630895.1 uncultured Gammaproteobacteria bacterium
GTTTTCTAATACCCGCAGTGTAGCGGAGCTCGTACTGGCTGAAGTGATCATGCTTCTGCGCGGTATTCCAATGCGAAATATGGCGGCGCACCGAGGAACTTGGCTTAAATCAGCCGACGGATCGCATGAAGTGCGTGGCAAGACCCTCGGTATCATAGGCTACGGTCACATTGGCACACAGCTCGGAATATTGGCGGAAAGTTTGGGCATACGCGTGCTCTACTATGACATCGAGGACAAGCTGCCATTAGGTAATGCCCAGGCGGTAGCAAGCCTGGAAGAACTATTGCAAAACGCAGACATAATCAGTTTGCACGTTCCAGAAACAGAGATAACCCACGGCATGATGAATGGCCAGCGCATCGCTCAAATGCGATCTGGCGCTTCGTTGGTCAATGCTTCACGCGGCACGGTTGTAGATATTGATGCCATGGCGGATGCTCTGAAGACTGGCCACCTGGCAGGTGCCGCAGTAGATGTATTCCCAACCGAACCCAAGTCGAATGACGATGAGTTTGTCTCTCCTCTCCGAGGCATGGATAACGTATTGTTGACACCGCATATTGGTGGCAGCACGCAGGAAGCCCAAGAAAGTATCGCCATTGAAGTCGCTAACAAGTTAATCCGTTATAGCGACAACGGCAGCACCGTTTCTGCCGTGAATTTCCCAGAGGTATCTATGCCAGACCTGGAAGGTCGCCACCGGATTTTGCATATTCACCGCAACGAACCAGGTGTCCTGCAACAGCTCAACAGAGTGTTTGCCGAAGACGGCATCAACATTGCCGGCCAGTATCTTCAAACTCGTGAAAAAGTGGGATACGTTGTGACCGACCTGGAAACTGAGGAGCCGGATATATTGTTGGAGCGCCTGCGCAGCGTGGCAGGAACGATTCGGGCACGAATTCTATACTAAGTGGCCTACGTAGCTGAACCATTTCGAGAAGCCGTTTTTGTCCTGCTTAAGCAGGTCCCGCCTGGCAAAGTGGTTAGCTACGGTTGGCTGGCTCGCAACGTTGGTTTCCCTCGACATGCGCGCCACGTGGCGGTGGCTTTATGCCACGATTCTGCTCCCACCGATTTGCCATGGCACCGCGTGGTAAGAGGCGACCGAACCATAGGGTTTCCGCCAGACAGCGATTCTTATCGATTGCAGGTTGAACGTTTGGCCAACGAGGGCATTGCAATGATCGGAGGGAAAATCCCAGTGTCTTGCTACTACGCAACTGGTGACCTGGATGCATTACTTTGGGGGCCTGCCGGGTAAGTCATGTATCTAGTTAGGCAGCTATCAAATCTTAGTCACCAGTAACCCCAGCCAAGGGCTGAATTCCCGGATCATTCATAGCACGTGATTTTAACCAGGCCACAAAGTCTTCTTGTGCCATGGGCTTACCAAACAGAAAGCCCTGGCCCAGATTGCAGCCCCTGCTCAACAGTTGCTCCATTTGCCCTGCACTCTCTACACCTTCAGCAATGACCCTTATATTCAATGCCTTTGCCATGGTGATAATGGCGGAAGTAAGTGCCAGGTCATCCGGGTCAAGAAGAATATCGCTGACGAAACTCTGGTCAATTTTAACCCCATCAACTTGTATCCGGCGCAGTTGTGACAGCCCGGAAAACCCAGTCCCGAAGTCGTCCAACCAGACCTTGAAACCAAATCCTCGCAGCCGAGTGAGCAAATTAACCACCTGGTCTTCAGTTTCCAGCATGGCATTCTCGGTGATCTCAATGGCAAGGCGCTGCGGCGCAAATCCGGTTTGTTCCACGATTCCGGCCAGGGTTTCCAGTAAATCGTCGTTATGAATCTGCCGCGGCGAAATATTGACCGTAACCGACAAGGCCTGGCCGCAAGATTCAGGCCACTGAGAGGCTTCTCGACAGGCTGTAGTAACGACAAAGTCGCTCAGCGCTCCAATCAGGCCAATATCTTCTAGTACCGGCACAAATACCGAAGGGGGTATATCGCGGCCATCAGGCGCCGTCCAACGGACCAGAGCCTCTGCGCCAATAACCTGTTGTGTCGCCATGGAAACAATGGGCTGAAATACAACCCGAAAATCCTGATCCAACATCGCTCGGCGCAGGTCATTCTCCAACCCAATGCGATGCTCAGAATGTACTGACATGCCCTTGTCGAATCTTTGAAAGCGATTTTTACCTGCCAGTTTGGCGCTATACATGGCGATGTCCGCGTTCTTCACCATCAGGTGAGCAGTCTGTGCGTCGTCAGGAAATACCGTAATTCCAATGCTGGTGGTAACGTAAAGCTCGTGGCCTTCTACCATAAGCGGCTCGTGCATGGCATCTACAATGTCTTGCGCAATAATCACCGCTTCGCGATCTGCAGAGGCCGAATGCAGTAAGACAGTGAACTCATCCCCTCCTAGACGCGCAACCAGTCCCAGCCCGCGGCCGTCAGCGACTTCCCCTCTACTCTTGCTGTCGTTTACACATCGCTTAAGGCGCTCAGCAAATGCCACCAGCAGCGCATCCCCTGCATCATGTCCCAAAGTATCGTTGACGCGCTTAAAGTCATCCAGGTCCAGGAAAAGAATGGCCAACTTCGAGTCGGAGGCACTAACCGTATTGATCTTTTGTTCCAGGACCTCACGAAATTTCAGACGATTTGGCAGGCCACTCAGCGTGTCATGATAGGCAATATGTCTGATTTCCATGGTGTTGCGATGGACACTTTCGCTCATCCGATCAAAGGCACGTATCAGGTCACCTAACTCGTCGGACCGGCTGGAACCCAGATTGACATCGTAATCCCCGCTTTCCAACTTGGTGATATGGCGGACTAAATCTCTAATCGGGTTGGTTAATCGATGGCCAAGCCAAAGCGCAATCAGACTCCCAACCGTCAAAATAAGCAGCGTCAAACCAATTAGGTTCCTGAGACTTTGTTGCTCCACAGCCCGAAAGCGGTCGGCCAAATCCGCACGTGCAGCCTCCAGGCGTGTCTGCATAGGTTCTTTAGAAAAACCGACGCGAACGCCGCCCAACAGCTCCGACCCCACCTTTAAAGGAGACGCAATATCAAGCAGCTCATCGTTTTCCACAATTCGAATCGTGTCCAGATTTGCTGCGTCTGGCGCCAGCTCATCGTTCATGGGTGAACCAAACAACGGTACGCTGGCTCGACCGTCGTGTACGATTCGACCGTCCGCATCAAACACCAGCGCATAGGCAACATCCGATTGGTCCAATACCGGTGCCAATATGGTCGCAATGGTGTACAGGTCGAAATAGTAAAGGGGGTTTACCAACTCACTGCCCAATACCACCACGGTAGATTGAGCTCTTAATTCCATGCCCTTCCTGGCTTCCTGCTCGAGAGTTTCCAGGGCTAAATCGCGGGTGTATTCTCTTGACTGCTGCAAACTCAGATACCACGCGACACTGGCAGCCAGCACGCTGGCTAGCACCAGTAATACGCACAATCCTGCTATTCGCGCTCGAAAAGATGTTCGCATGGTTGCTATCTATTCATTGCTCTATTCCAGCTCCGCCAGCATAGCCTTCATATCTGGCCAAAGCTCATATACGTAAGGCCAATCTGCCTCATCATAGGGCGTGTATTTTTCCGTTCCGTGATACCCAGAAAGTATTTCAGTCCCAACCGTACTTTGGTTGGCCGAAAGTAAGATTTCGCACAACCGTGATTCCAAGTCGGGGTCCATGCCCTCGCGCACAAGCTCTACTCCGCGCGGCAGCTCACCGCTGACAAAAATCTTCCGTAGCTCGGTTCGAAACGCTACAGGCACCTGCTCGTCTCGTAACCAGTCCGTATCAGCCAGAGCGCCCGCCTGCATCAATCTCTTGTGCACCCAAGACGAGGTATTGATTTCATCGCCGGAGAAAAAATATCCCACCATCGTTTGCGATGGCATTTCCCGGGGACTACCCATTAGTGCCAGACTCAACCCACTTCGAAATAACTCCGTTGCAGGGACGAGAAACCCGGTCGTGGAACCAGGATGCTCAACGGCAAGGGTGTGACCCACCAGGTCGGAAAGGTTTTCTATGGGACTGTCATCGCGTACGAAAACGGTAGAACGATAGGAGTGCTCACCGTGTTTCCAACGCACTAACCTGATTTTGGCACCTGAGCGGTCTTGTAATATTAGCGCTGAGCCAACCGTCTCACTGACCCAGTCAACCTTGCCCTGCCGCAAATAGCTCAACATCTGCTGATGATTGCGTGCGGTTAGCACCTTTCCAGATGTTATTCGCGGATCATTCAGTTCATTCACTACGTATTGCACCAGGGGCTGCAAGCCTTCCATGTCAACCTGCGGATTATCAGAGATTTTCCCCAGCACTAAGGTGCCGCGCTGCACCAATGGGTCTGCCCCTGCGGCATGATCTTCCGCATAAGCAAAATCAATCATTGCCATCGACAGCAGCAACAGCATGGGAAATAGGGTTAGTTTTCGCATGTATTGACCCATTTTTACTTCTGCTTTTATCACGATCTAGCGCTGTGCTCCACTCCCTTCCAGTCACTGCCCTACCCACGCAATAGCGAGTTTCCTACAAGCGCTAGCGCCTTTTTGCCATGTCCTACGAGGACAAAAGCGATCAGAATTCGTGCTGTCGGTTGGATGGCACCGACAAGGAGAATGAAATGAAACGACTATTTTGGATCGGAATGTTACTGGTGATGGTCAGCGATGTAAGTTTCGCGGCAGTCATTAAAGAAGGCGTTGTAGCGTGCAGAAATGAACGCGCATTGGTAGAGGTGACCGATGCTAGCGCCAAAAACGATGCGCAGGCGCAAGAGACAATGAAGTGGCTTATGGACGGCGCCGCCTGCCTGTATGTACCGAAAGATACTCCGGTCGAAGTTGTGCACAGCACCGCTAGCGGCAATGTGCAGCTGCGCACCACAGGCAAGCGCCGCAACCTTTCACTCTGGGTTAACAGGCAGCACTTGAGCGCTAATTAGATCGGTAAAAAAGTTTACAAAAGTTTGAGGTTTCTGCGGGTTTCTGCACTCCCACCACCCTCACACTGAGCACCAGTCTGTCGACCCCACCACCAGACAGGCTAGGAAACCCGCAGTTTGACCGGGCGCCTAGGCGCCCGGTTTTTTATTGTCTGCAACCTGGTCTACCAGCTTGTCTACACGGCCCAGAGCACCCCGTACGATGTGCACTTCGTGTTCCGCCAAATTGGCCCTGTCCAACATGGAGCGCAGTCGCAAAAGCATAGTTTCCTGTTGCTTGCTCTGCAGAAAGCCAACGTCCTCCAACACGTTTTGCAGATGGCCAAAAACCCCCTGGATCGCTTCGCGTGTTGCTACGGGAGGCAGTTCCTGCTGAGGCAATGACGGTTCGCTTGAAGCGGCTATAAACGCCATGCGAATTTCATAGGCCAGCAATTGCACCGCGGAGCCCAGATTTAGTGAGGCATACTCCGGGTTGGTTGGAATATGTAATAGGGTTTGGCATCGCGCCATCTGCTCGTTGGTCAACCCGCTACGCTCTGTGCCATAAACGATTGCCACCTGGCACGACTCAGACTGAACCTTCTCAAAAATTTCGGTGGCTGCAGTGCGCGCGTCCAATTGACGCTTTTCCAGCGAGCGCATCCGAGCTGATGTTCCATACACCCAGTGGCAATCTGTCAATGCAGCATCCAACGACTGAACAACTTTTGCTCGCGTCAACACGTCATCCGCACCCGACGCTCTGGCCGTTGCTTCCGCACTTGGGAATGTTCTCGGGTTAACCAGCACCAGGTCTTCCAGCCCCATTGTCTTCATGCCACGCGCTGCGGCACCAATGTTTCCAGGATGCGTAGTCTCGCAGAGTACGACTCGTACATTTTCTAGCAGTTTTTTCATATTCTATGGCTCAACCTGTAAAACCCACGCGGCTTAATGCAATCAACCGGCGCAAATTCTGCTATGATTCGCGCCCGATTTCGATAGTAAGATAAGAAGCAATAATCCATGCGCCAACCACAGATCAATATTGCCACCCGAGCCGCTCGGGCAGGTGCCAGAGAGATTCTCCGCTTGATGAATCGTAGAGATAATCTCAATGTGGCCGAAAAAGCCAAACATGACTATGTCAGTGAAGCGGATCGTGCCGCAGAACGGGCAATCGTTTATGAATTACAAAAAGCCTATCCAGATCACGCCATTCTAACTGAAGAACAAGGCATGATGGGATCCAGCGATCACTGTTGGATCGTTGATCCGCTGGACGGGACCACGAACTTTCTCCAGGGCATCCCGCATTTTTCGATTTCTATAGCGCTCAAGATTGGCGACACGCTGGAGCACGGGCTGGTGTATGACCCACTGAGAGAAGAGTTATTTACTGCCAGTAAAGGCGGTGGTGCATATCTCAATGATCGTCGCCTGCGCTGCGGCTCGCGCAAGCATCTGGAAGGTGCACTGGTTGGTACTGGCTTTCCCTTTCGGCGCAAGGCCCAACTGGGAGCTTATTTAAAATCCTTCGAAGCAGTATTTGAAAAGGCTTCCGATGTACGCCGCATGGGCAGTGCCGCGCTGGACCTGGCCTACGTGGCTGCAGATCGGCTGGAAGCATTCTGGGAGATCGACCTGGCGGCTTGGGATATGGCGGCTGGTGCTTTGCTGATTCAAGAGGCTGGCGGTGTCTGTACGGACTTTGGCGGCCGATCAAATTACCTGGAATCTGGCAACATTATCGCAGGCAATCTTAAAACCGCTCAGGAATTGCGGGAGACGGTAACGCCACATTTTGATTATCGCGCCTGATTTTAACGGATCACGTTAAAGAAAAGCCCGCTTGATGCGGGCTTTTTTGTGCTTTCGATTATCTGTGACTTTACGTGCGATTTTAGGGAATCGCGTCAAACTCTTCGCCTTCCTTCTGTGGAGGCATCAAGTCTTCTTTTGAAACGTCCAGCAAAGTAAGCGCTGAGCCCGCAACATATACCGACGAATATGTACCAATCAATACGCCGATAATCAACGCGGTGGCAAATCCAGCCATCACCTCGCCACCAAAGACGTACAAAGCAATCAACACCAGCAGAGTCGTCAATGAGGTCATTAACGTACGCGCCAGCATCTGATTGATAGACAGATTGAAAATCTCAATAGGCACAGCTTTGCGGACATTGCGGAAATTTTCGCGAATCCGGTCATACACAACAATCGTATCGTTTAACGAGTAACCGATTACCGCCAACAAAGCCGCCAACACCACGAGATCGAAGGCAAACTGGAATAAAGAGAACATTCCCAGCACGATAATAACGTCGTGCACCAAAGCCAAAACCGCGCCAACCGAGAATTTCCACTGGAATCGAATAATGATGTAGAGCATGATCATGGCCAGCGCATAGATCATGGCCAAACCACCGTCATTAGTGAGTTCATCACCTACCTGGGGTCCAACGTATTCAACGCGTCGTTCTTCAACCGCAGCCCCGTCAGCCTCCAGTGAGGCTATTACCAGCGCGCTGATCTCGTCGCTGCTCTGATCTCCTTTGGGCGGTATACGAATAAGTAAGTCCCGCGGATTACCGAATACTTGCACAACTGCATCGGGAAAACCGCCTTCAGCAAGATTCGCTCGAACATCAGCGATTTCTACGTCCTGTTCATACATGACTTCCACCAGCGTTCCGCCGGTAAAGTCCAGACCCCAGTTGAGACCACGCGTGGCCATAGAGCCAATGGATACTGCAAGAAGGACGATGGAGAAAATCAGCGCCAGCTTGCGCTGACCCATGAAATCAATCTGAGTCGTTTTCTTAAAAAATTCCATAATACTTTCCTCAGATTGCCAGTGATTTAACGCGGGCACGACGACCGTAGATCAAATTGACCACGGCCCGAGTTCCCATAATTGCGGTAAACATAGATGTCAAAATACCGATGGACAGCGTCACCGCAAAACCCTTGATTGGTCCGGTGCCAAACAAGAAGAGCACCAAAGCGGCAATAAACGTTGTGATATTGGCATCAGCAATGGTGGAAAACGCTTGCTCATAGCCTGCTCGAATAGAGGCCTGCGGCGTGTTGCCGTTACGTAATTCCTCTCGAATTCGTTCAAATATGAGTACGTTGGCATCCACCGCCATACCAACTGTTAATACGACACCCGCAATACCAGGCATGGTCAGGGTTGCACCAATCAGGGACATAGCGGCCACCACCAACACTAAGTTGGCCATTAGCGCCAAATTGGCCACCAGGCCAAACAAGCGATAATAAATCACCATAAAGACCAAAACGGCGATAAAGCCAATAGCGACGGACATCATGCCCTTCTCAATGTTTTCTGCACCCAGGTTTGGTCCGACGGTACGCTCTTCCACAATGGTAGCTGGCGCTGCCAAAGAACCCGACTTCAGGAGCAACGCTAGCTGCTCAGCCTCACCTGGCTCGTCTAGTCCAGTGGTAACAAAACTCTTACTAAAAACTCCGTTGATCGTTGCAACAGAGATAACTTCTTCCCGTTTGTTAAAGCCGACAACGGTGGTGTCACCGTTCTCATCTTCACCCAGCACGGCTACGTTCTCGACAAAAACCACGCCCATGCCGTTCCCGACGTTGTCCTTTGTAAACGCCAGCATGCGTTTGCCCCCGGCAGAGTTTAACCGGACATTCACCTGCTTTTGGCCTTCTGGGCTATAACTCACGCCAGCGTTAACCAAGTCTTCACCGGCAACGATTAACCGACGACTTAACAGTACATAGTTACCATTGCGATCCTGGTACAAGCGACAACCGGCAGGCACGATACCGCTGCTAGCCGCCTGGATTGGATTCTCTCCTTCACACACCGCTCGGTATTCTAGTGTTGCAGTGGCTTTCAAAATATCCTTTACACGACCCGCATCTTGT
>CAZVYE010000147.1:0-8817 GCA_964630895.1 uncultured Gammaproteobacteria bacterium
GTAGCGTTGTTCACAAACAGTGCAAACTCCCACTGATGATTTCTTATACCACCGCGTAAATTAACGATGTCGTAAGACGGCAGTTCTGGGTCAAACGTGAAGGTATCTACAGCTGGATCGCCAATAGGTGTAATGGTCAGGTCGACCGTTCCAAATCCATCGGCCTGGTCGCCAATCTGGGTAAAGCGATCACCCACATGCTGATAGACGCCAGTCATAAAGCCATACCAGCCGTTATTCAGGGGCCAGTTGTAGTTTGCTGCGGCCGATACTTGGACTTCCGGAACGGTTGGCAGCCGGTTGCCAGATTCAATACCACCAACCACGCTTATGTTGCCGTTTGAATCCGTGGTTGTAACCGTTGACTTTAACTCGGCATCCAGGAAGCTAGCGGACACCGCAAAGTCAAAGTTGTCCGTTGGACGCGCGCTAAATTCCAATTCGATTCCGGTGCTCTCGGCCTCTGGAACGTTAAATACGATTCGAGATGAACAGGTACCTGCGTCCAAAGTAGCCTGCAAGTCGTCGATGTCCATGTGATAGAGGGCTACGTTGAAGTTGCCACGGCCATCCCAGAATGAAGTTTTGGCACCGATCTCGTAGTTGGTCAGCTCCTCATCCTCAAACGAATCTCTGCCCCCAAACGTGTTCAAATCTTCAGGGGAGCACAGTGGCGCATTTAGGGGATCATTAATACCGCCTAAGCGAAAGCCCTCAGAAATCTGACCATTCAGTATGACATTGGGGTTCAGCTCATAGCTTGCCATGATACGGGGAGAGAACCCGTCTGAGGTGGTTTTGCCTGCTTCTCCGATCGTTTGATCGGCAAAGATACCGTCGAAGTTCAGGACCCGCTCTTCTTCGAAGTCAAAGTAGCGCACTCCGGCCGTAACGCTCCACTGGTCATTCAGCCACCAGGTTCCTTCGCCGAAGACGGCTAACTGCTGAAAGTCGTATGGGATGTCAGAGAAAAACAGGATATCGGTACCTGCTCTTGGGCCTGCTGTGGGAATGCCAGTTGCAGCCTCAAAGCCCGCTACATCCAGTGATTGGCCATAGCGACGTTCGATGTCGCTATAGAAAAGTCCGGCCACCCATTGAAATGCACTGTCTGTATCTGATGCCAGGCGCAATTCTTGCGTGAAGACTTCTACATCGGTGGTATCTGATAGCGGTGCGTCGAGCGAATAGATGGATTCTGGAAGATCCAGGATATTAGGTTGCGCGGTAATGCTTGCGGTGAGCTGGGTTGCGTCCCGCAATACCAACACTTCGCGGTCTGTTAATGACGTGATCGACGTGAAGACCGTATCACCCCAGTCCCAATCAACCGTCAGGTCGCCCAGTAGAAAGTCATCGGTGAACTTTTCTTGGAGTTGTGTGAACTGTTCTCTTTCGCCAAGCGTTACTGGTGCACGTGTCGTGGTGAAGGGGTTCGCCAGAATATTGAATACATCCTGTCGATTGAAGCCGTCTAATTCAATTTCTTGGTAGATCAAACGTGGCGTAATGGCCAGGTCTTCATTGGGTTCAAATCGAAATGCCAGACGAGCACCTTTTTGATCGCCATCGTTGACATCGTCATCTACGCCGTTGGGTTGTATCGCATCAATAAATCCGGCGTGTTTGGTGTAGTAGGCCACAGCTCGGAAAGCAGCGGTATCGCCCACTGGGGCATTCAGCATGCCACGCACCGCACCACCGGTGCCGCCGTCGTCGACTACGCTACCGGTAGTTTCACCAGAATATCTAAACTCTCCAAGTTCGGGAGCGTTAGTGATGTAACGTATAGTGCCAGACAGAGAACCAGACCCGAAGAGTGTGCCCTGAGGTCCTCGAAGTACTTCAACACGATTCAGGTCGTACAAATCCAAATCGGGTGTGAATAATGAAAGTGAGATTACCGATTCATCCAGGTATACGCCCACCTGTTCTTTGACGCCTGGTTGATCCCGAACAATTTGGCCGGCGGAAACGCCACGCATGGATACCTGACTTTGACCAGGTCCGAGGTTTTGGACCGAAAATCCTGCAACGTTGAGCGAAACATCTTCCAGATCGGTCGCTCCAAACTGCTTCAGGTCCTCCGCAGTGGGCGCTGCGATGGAAAATGGTACGTCCTGCAGCGTTTCCTCACGCTTTCGAGCGGTTACGGTAATCTTGTCTAAATCCTTTGGCGAATTGTTCGCCTCGTCTTCATTGGCATCGGTTTGCGCAAAAGTGGATAGAGGCGCAAAAGATAAAGCGATTGCGCTTGCGAGTATAGTGCGTTTCATGAAAATCTCCCTAGCAGTTCTGCTCTCCCAACCTGCAATATTGAATAAGCGTTTCCAGATGTCAACGAGAAATTAACATGAATCTAATTTGGCGCAGCGTTAAGGACACTTCGCCAGTGTCTCTTTGGCATACGGTATTTTTTTGGTTACAGCTTTTCATATGCATTCCTCAGGCCTTTTGGGTTCGAAGACGTGCAGTTCGTTTGCCCGCCGCGTCAGGTGGGTCCAGCGCGACCCTAAACTATCCGTTGAAGTCAGCTTCTGAGCTTAGGCTACTAGGGTTTGGAGACTCAATCATTGCAGGTGTGGGGGTGGACGATACTCACGATACTTTGACCGCTTTGGTCGGAGCTAAGCTAAGCGGCATGCACCAGTGCTGCGTGCATTGGTATATAGAGGGTAAGAACGGTCGTACCGTAAGCGAATTAGTAAATTTGGTCGATTCGCTACCGAGTGCGATGGATATGATTATTATCTCCGTAGGCGTGAACGATGTCACCCGGTTGACACAACTGAGTCGATGGCAATCCGGCATAGGAGAACTTCTAACCGAATTAACAGGAAAGTACCCAGAGGCCCGCATCACACTACTCGGGTTGCCACCGTTACATCAGTTTCCACTGCTTCCCTGGCCATTACGGAGCGCATTGGGCCGCCGCGCGGTGGCGTTAGATCAAATTGCCGAAGATGTGTGCAGCCGCTTCTTAGCGGTTACGCATCTGTCCTTAGATATAGAAACAGAGGTCTCGGATTTCGCTGCGGACGGGTATCATCCGTCCGCAGCCAGTTACCGTCGCTTGGCGCAGGCTATATCCGAGTCACTAGTTGAACAGGGCTCGGATGCCCAGCGTGACGTTGCGACCGGGCAAGGGCGCTTGTTCCCGCAAAAATGATGTATGGGCAAATGCCAGTTCGTCATTCAGGTTTCGCGCTCGGCCAAAAATCTGCCACTCAAGACCGGTCTTGTTGAAGAAGGTGTAGCTTGCATTGGCGTCAATGAGCGTATACCCATCGGTGGACTCTTCCAACGGCGCGGTGTCCGTCTGGTCATCGTAGCGAACGGCGCTGACTCCAAGTTTGAGATCATGCCACGCATAGTCAATATCCAGTCCCCATCGAGCAGGGGCAATGCGCGGTAGGTTGCTGCCGTCACTTAGCTCCGCATCAACCGTGTCAGTAAACAGTCGGAAATCCCAATGGCCAGAGTCGACATTGCCCATGCGATAGCCGACTTCCGCTTCTAAGCCATCGAACTCGGCGTCTTGCTGAACCCAGGTCCGTACGGGAAGCTCGTCTTCCTCTGCACCCGTATCTGCGAGATAGATAAAGTCATCGAAATCATTTCGATACGCTGTCACGGCAAAAGTTAGCGGGCCTACGTGCTTGCGTAATGAAACTTCGGTGTTAAGGCTGCGCTCTTCAGTTAGATCTGCATCGCCAATCTCAAAAGTTTGAGTTGCCAGGTGAGGGCCGTTCGCAAACAACTCTTCTTCGGCAGGTGCGCGTTCGGAGCGACTAACGTTAAAAGTCAGATGTAGGTCTTCTGCGAAATGCCAAACCGCGCCAGCAGATAAACTTAAAGGGGAGAAATCGCGACTGATACCGGTATTCGCGTCAACTTCTTGATCCTCAATACGCCCACCAAATTCAAAGCGCCAGTCATCAAGGCGGTATTCTTCTAATAAGAACAGTGCGGCGGTGTCTGTGGTAGTGCCAGGTACAAACGCTTCCTCACCCACCGCCAGAAAGTCACGATCGGCATATTGGAAGCCTATGACACCCTCCCAGCCGGCTATGGGCGCGTGTGTAGCCTCAAGGCGCCCCTCTAGCGTTTCGGACTCGAAAAAGGTGCCCAATTCTGGTCCTTCCAGTTCCTGGTGCTGGTAGTCGTTAAAGGCGACGGTGGTCTTCAGCTTGTCGATCCCCTTGAACGGTGCGTCTATTTCGAACTCGAGATCGACTCGCTCTTGTTGGAGGTCAATACGAATGGTTTCTTCGCCTTCTTCCTCGCCGTGCTCCTCACCCTCATGTTCGTTTTCCTCGTGCTCTTCATCATCGTGTTCTTCTTCATGATGATGACCACCAGGGATGCCATAGAAGGAGTCATATCGAGAGAAAGCGATGCCAGCTCTCCAGCCATCCTGGATGTAGGAAATTCCCAATGCACCGCCTTCATTTTCGACAGCACTATTTTCCAGGGTGTTTAGAACCTCTCCGTCCTCATCCATAAAGTCAGGGACGTCGTAATCATTGGTGTCACGATAAAATGCGTCTGCGTGGAATGCCCACGAACCAACGCCAAAGTCGGCCCGCGCTACGCCTGATTTTCCATCCGAGCCGTTGTCGCCTTCGATCTGGATTCCGAAGGATGGGTCCTGGCGCAAATATTGCGGGATGCGATTGGTGCGGACGTTAACGACGCCGCCAATAGTGTCGGAGCCAAACAACAAGGTCGCCGGCCCGCGGATCACCTCGATCTGATCTGCAAGGAACGGCTCGACGCTCACTGCGTGATCCGCGCTTACGTTGGATACATCATTCGTGCTGATATTATTTTCAAGAATATCGATGCGGGCACCAGTGAGACCACGAATAATCGGCCGACCAACGCCGGGGCCAAAATAGGCGGATTGTACGCCTGGAATTTTGCTTACCGTCTCGCCAATTGTGTTGCTTTCGGCCTTGTCGAGATCATCTCCAGCTAAGACCTCTGTTGCCTGGGTCATTTCCAGGGCGCTGGATTGCAGCGGTGAGGCCGTTACGGTTAGATCCTCAAGATGCAGATGTTCTGACTGTTTTTCTGGATGATCGTCGTTGACCGGCTGTTGGTTTTGGGCAACGGAAAATGTTGATTGCGCCATCGCACTAACGATTGCACACGCAATAAGCTTCTTACGCATTGGTATAGACCTTTAGTTTTCTAGCAAGTTTGGTTTTATGGTTTATCGATTGCGAAAACTAAAGGAGGGCGGGGCGCGGCAATTTCGGTCTGAGTCAACCGGTGCCAATACGGGAGACACGTAACAGACTGGGATAATCGCAGTAGTCGTTGGCGCAGCAAAGGCAAACTGATCGCTTGGAACTGGCGCCTTATCTGATGTTGCACTTAAGCAAACAGCACAGTGCGTTCCCGATTCCACTGAGGCAATATCGGACACAGCATGCGCAAGGTTTGCCGACAGCGACAAAAACCAAAGCAAAGCCAGTGCACGAATTGTCCAGTGTCTACGTGTTTGCATACGGCCTGTTGTACAGAATGTTCAATTCAATTGATCCGACCAAATATATATGGGCATCCATTCATTATAAACAGTGCCATTTGTCCTATTTGCCCAACGGCTGTTAGCATTGCGGAAATTTCAAAAAAAAGTGAACAAATTGAACAACGAGCTTACACCAACGGTACAGAAGTTTGTGTTGCACTGGGGAGAGATGGGAACGCGATGGGGAATTAGTCGAACCGTCGCCCAAGTCCACGCACTTTTGTTTCTATCCCCTACGCCATTATGCGCAGACGACATAGTCGAACAACTCAAGGTCGCACGTTCTAATGTTAGCAATGCGCTACGTGAATTGCAGATGATGGGCCTGGTACAACGAGAAGACAAGATCGGTGATCGACGGGATCACTTTGTTGCGATCAGTGATATATGGGAACTTTTTACCGTCATTGCCAAACAGCGCAAAAGCCGCGAGATAGATCCGACGCTGGATATGCTGCAACAGTGTGTGGAAGAGATGGAGGCTGATGACGATACCCGAGGCGTAACCAAACGACGCATTGCCCAAATGCAGGAATTCTTGGTTGCCTTTTCAACGTGGTATGAGGAGATGGCCAAATTGCCCAAACCCGTCTTGCGTAAGCTCTTACAGATGGGTGTAGGGATTACCAACAAACTGCCATTAGGCAATACCAAATCGTGAGTGACCAGACAAATGCTGATCCCACCCGCTATTTTGCCACCTGTAGTACAGGCGTAGAGCAAATTCTTGCTGATGAGCTGACCGAGCTTGGTGCAAGCAATGCAAAAGCGGTATTTCGGGGCGTGGGATTTAACGCTACACGGGATGTTGCATACAACTGTATGCTTTGGTCCAGGGTGGCCACCCGTATTTATCAACCACTGTTTCGACATCAGATAGCGGACGACGATGCACTGTATCAATGGCTTGTGACTTTGGATTGGTCGTCCCATCTGGGATTGCGCCATCCGTTCGCCATCGATGTGCGCGGCAGTCATAAGGCATTCAAGAACGCTACCTATGCGGCGCTCAAGGCGAAAGACGCGATTGTCGATGCGATTAGACGGGTTAAAGACGCACGGCCCAATATTGCCAAAGAATCCGAGCTACGCTTGTATTTGCACCTATCGGATCGCGAATGCGAAATAGGCATTGATTTAGCCGGAAAGAGTATGCACCGACGCGGTTACCGTGCCGCCCAAGGTGCGGCCCCCATTCGTGAGACCTTAGCTGCTGCCATGCTTTACCGCTTGGGCTGGCCTGCCATAGCCAAATCTGGAGGGGCGCTGGTCGACCCTATGTGTGGCGCGGGGACATTCCTGCTGGAGGGTGCGATGATGGCCGCCGATCGGGCTCCGGGTCTGGAATTAAATCCCGGTGCACGGCATTGGAAGCAGTTTGATTTGGCGCTCTGGAACGAATTGGTTGACCAGGCTCGGACGCGGGCCGAAGCAGGTGAGGGCAATCTGGACAACATTTTTCTGCTTGGTTTTGATAGCGACAAAAGCGCAATCTATAAGGCAAAACAGAACGCGCAATCTGCCGGGCTGGACGATGCGATTCGATTTGAGAATCGTCCACTGCACGAATTAAGTGCAAGAGTTGGCGATCTTGCTCCTGGACTGATTGTGACAAACCCACCGTATGGTCAGAGGCTAGGAGGACCAGGGCAAGCGGCAGATCAAATGCGAGTCTTGGGTGATCAATTGCGGGATTTAACCGGATGGCGCGTCGGACTGATAACCGATGATATCGAGCATGGGTTTGAGCTGTCTGCCCGACCCCCGGTCAAACTTGCAGTAGACAATGGAGGTCAGGACTGCGTTGTTCTTGATTTGGGCGAATTAGACGAATCGTCGGTCAGACAGGTCGAAGTTGCTGAAGATCTGGCAAATAGACTGCGAAAAAATCTGGCGGCAATTGAAGATTATGTGGAGCGCAATCAAATCGAGTGTTACCGCATTTATGACGCTGATATGCCCGAGTATGCCGCTGCAATAGATATTTATGCGGGTCAGCTTCTTATTCAGGAGTATGCCGCGCCCAAAAATATCCCCGTTGGCGTGACCAAAGGGCGTCTACGCAAGCTTATCGCTACCGTGCAAAGCGTATGCGAAATACCACCCCATCAAACAATAGTTAAAGTAAGGCAGAAGCAAAAAGGCGCCGCACAGTACGATAAGCGTGGAGACATGGGGGAGTTTATGTGGATTCGAGAAGGTGGTCTGGAATTCCAGGTCAATCTGCATGACTTCTTGGACACTGGTCTGTTTCTTGATCACCGTGAAACCCGATCACTGGTGCGCGAATGGCTTGAGCCTGGTCAAAGTTTTCTCAATTTGTTTTGTTATACGGGCAGCGTTAGCGTGTACGCTGCTGCCGCGGGTGCTAAGACGACGAGTATCGACTTGAGTAACACTTACGTGGAGTGGGCACAGCGAAACCTGGAGCACAATGGGTTTTCCGGATGGGAGCATCGCGTGCTGCGGGATGATTGTATGGCATGGCTGGCCAAGTCGGATCATTCTTATGATTTGATCTTCTTGGATCCGCCTACGTTCTCCAATTCCAAGAAGATGGAATCGATTCTGGACATTCAAAGAGATCATGCTCATTTGATCCGGCTTTGCATGCGCAGGTTAAATCCTGGTGGCAAATTGTTCTTCTCGAATAATGCGCGAAAATTTGTACTAGACGAAAGCGTAAAGGCTGATTATCACGTTACCGAGATGACCGAACAGACTGTGCCGCCTGATTTCAATCGCAGGTCACCGCATCAAAGCTGGAAAATTCAAGCTAAATCAGCGGCATAACGTCGTAAAATATCCATTGGGATAATGTCCAAAGCTTTAATATGAGTTGCCTTCAGGTAGACCCTGGGGGCAGCGTCCTGTTGCTCTGCCTGTAGCCAGCGTGCTGCGCATAGGCACCATTTGTCGCCTTCTTGTAAGCCTGGAAAGTCGAACTCAGGATGTGGTGTTGACAGGTCGTTGCCTCTGGAGCGCGAGAAGGATAAAAACGATTCAGTGACTTTCACGCACACCGTGTGTGAACCGGTATCAAGTTGGCTTGTGTTGCAATGGCCGTCTCGATAGAAACCAGTGAGAGGGTCATTGCAGCACGGTTCTAGCGGCTCTCCAAATACGTTTATCGCGTCGTCCATCGGTTGCTCGTTTCATTAAGTGGACTACTAATCTATCAGTGTTGCGGACAAAAAAAAGCCCGAACTCGCCGGGCTTTCTCGTTCTATTATATTTTTGGCCTAGTCAAAGTAGATGTCGCCGCTGAAATAGAATCC
>CAZVYE010000148.1:0-8777 GCA_964630895.1 uncultured Gammaproteobacteria bacterium
CCTGATTACCTGGCTCGTCAGTGTAATCTGCATGCAGCGCTGCACCTCGACTACCCAACGCACCGTCTGCATAAAGCTTCACGGACCTGGCCACCAATCTCAGATTAGGATCTAGCACCGGTCCTTGTTGACACAGCTGGCGCAACAACTCGTTATCGCCGTCGGCCATAACATAGCTGCGCAGGGACCATGCGTTGTCAGCGACCATCGCCGACATGACTTTGAACGCGTCCGCACTGACGCCGGCGTCATGCACTCCGGTCAGTCCAACCGATGCCGCTTCTTCCAGGGCAAGTGAGAGGGCGATGCGCATTTCGTCCGGAGAGACTTTGGGAATGTGCTTTGCGACCAAACCCATGGCCTTATCTACGAAGATTCCAGTTGGCTTTCCGCTGTCGCTGCGTACGATTTGACCACCTTCTACCTGCCAGTCACCGGAAAAGTCCCGATCAGCCACCCCCATTGCGGCAGAGTTTGCCCATGCAGCATGGCCGTCAATTCTAGCCAGCCAGACGGGCCGGTTTGGAAAATATTGATCTAAATCTTGCGCGGTAGGAAACTCCTTAACATCCCAATCATTCTGGTCCCAACCGCGTCCTAAAAGCCAGGCCCCCGCCGGCAAATCTTTAGCACTAGCTTTGAGACGAGCAACGATGTCCTGCTTGCTGGTCGTACCAGTCAAATCCGCTCGAAGCTTTGACAGACCCAAGTTGAGCATGTGGCCATGGGCGTCAATAAGCCCGGGTACGATATAGCTGCCAGAGAAGTCTAGTTCGCTGACATCAGGAAACTGAGCTAGTAGCGTATCTTTGTGACCCGCTCCAACGATTCTTCCCTTGGCATCGAATGCAAATGCCTCCACCTGCGGGTTGGAGCGGTCCATTGTATAAATTTGGTCGGCGCTCACCAGCCGTATCGTTTCCGCGTGCAGAACTTGGCCAAGCAGCATTACCAAGCATGGAATAGCCAGGACCCGAGACAAACCTGATTTCTGAATCAACATACACCCTCCCATATTGCTCGTTTGAGCAAATGACTTTGCTATTTAGAATGCCGACCAGACCTAATCTGGTCAATTGCTAGTCAGCGTAAAGCGGCGGTAGCTGCGACTGCGGTCCCGACTGATGCTTCATGGTAACTTTAGACCGTTGATAAGCCTGCCAAAAAGCGTCCCCGTCCCAGCTTGACGAGACCGCAGCATAACGACTGGCCAACAAGTTATCTATGGCCCCTGCCAGCGGCGTGGCAGCGTAAGTATTTCGTATTTCACCGATAGTCGGCGATCTGGTCTCAGTGGAAAATAATCGTCGAAGGGCTTCTAGCGTGGCAGCGGCATTGTTGGCTGAGCAGGCTCTCTTAAGACCCGCCTCACTAGGCTGCACATGACTCTTTTTCGGTCTCGCGGGGGTGCTAGCCTGATTGCTTCGCCACCATAGTAGACCAGTAATTAACCAGCCCAACAGGGCGATAACGGCAGTTGCCCGCCAAACCCAACTGCTTTGCGCTGGTGCAGTGATTGGCCCCTGAACGCCAATCTCTGGAACCACATTTGGGGTGGCTATAGATGGTGCTGGCAAGACAGTGAGCGTGCGAGCTGGCAACTCTGCCACTTGCACCTGGTTCTGCTTGGTATCCCACCAACTGAGCTTTATCGGTGGCAGCGTAAGCTCGCCAGGATCCGTAGGAACAACAGCATACTTTGACTCTATGCGACCGATAAAATCGCCACCGCCAGTTAAGTTTTGCTCCACTGGCTGGTCGGGATAGACGCGGACATTATCCGGGCTTGGCATCTCGATGCGCGGCAACTGGGTCGATAACAGCCCTCTGGCTTGCAAAGAAATTGTGCGAGTAATCGGATCTCCAACTCTGACTTCCAATTTTGGATCAGACCATTTGTCTTCTAGAGTAAGCTCTTTAGCGGGCAACCAATATTGTCCATCGTAGGTATCGGGCCTGGCCTTCACCTCCAACTCTATTGAGTCTGCTTTCGTGGATACCCTTCGTCCCCGGTTAAATAGACTTCCAAATCTATCCCGATTATCTGCAATACGTCCCACGAAACGGACTGCTGGCAGCTCTAGGGTGCCACTGGACTCTGGAAAAATCGCAAACTTTCTTTCGGTAACACTCCAACGCTGGCCATTGCGCTGTGTCATATAATTATGATCGTCTCCCAGTCGCAGCATAGTGGCATTTTCTGGTTCCGGGGAGTCCAGGCTACCTTCAATGATGGGCACGCGATTGTAGAATCTTACGGTGGCGATAAATTGCCCCTGTACATAACCGGACTTTGGCTCCGCAGTAAGTTCTACGTGGATGGCTTCATCCGTTGGAAATCCGTCAATTCCCTGCTTCTTGGTAACCTGCAAGTCGATAGGTTGCGTTCTGCGCAATCCAAGTGCCAATGAAGGAATTTGTAATGCGCCAACTCGTTTAGGCTCAATCAGATAGTTCCACTCCGTTGTGACGTTGCGACGTCCATTGACGATACTCATCTGGGTGTTCTTGCGATGGTCTAACACTTCAAAATCGCGCACCAAACCAGTCACGTCCAGAGTTTCACTGGTGTTATTACCCTCCAAAACGACGCGCAGCCAAACGGAGTCCCCAAGGCTGACAGTAGATCTGTCTACCGTTGCAGTGAGCGCGTCCGACTGCGCAAAGCCCGGTGATATTGCGAATAGGTTAAACAAGCAAATCAATACTACCGTTGAAGGTGTTAGAAAAACTCTCACTACCATTGCTGATCCTCCGGAGGTGCCGGGTTTCTACGACGATATTCCTCGAGAAATTTCCTGCGCAGCAGCCCGCCAGGGTCATCTGGAATTCTCCGCAACCACTGCTCCAGTGCCTGCTTCTCTTCTTCGCTCAAATCCGATTCCATCAGGGCGCGCTTCTCTTCATCACTCAGCTCTTCCGGTTCGCCGGTCTGTTGCTGTTGTTGTTGCTGTTGTTGCTGCTGCTGATCTTGATCGCTGTCAGAATCATCCTCACCCTCTGATGACTCGCTGTTTTCTGACTGCTCTTGATTTTCTGACGACTCAGACTGGGACTGCTGATTGTCGCTGCCGTCACTGTCCTGATCATTTTCATCGGATTGCTGTTGCTGCTGTTGTTGCTGCTGCAACATTTCTTCCACAATCTTTCGATTGTAGATCGCATCCTCCATATCAGGATTTTGGGCTAGCGCGGCGTCATAGGCTTCCAATGCTTCTTCCAAGTCTCCATTTTGGGCAAGTGCATTGGCGCGATTGTAATTTGCGTCAGGCCCAACCTGCTGCGCGTACGCTTCAGCCGCATCGGCGTAGCTTCCGGCTCGATAAAGTGCCTGTCCCTTGAGACTGGAATTGTCTGCCAATTCTGCAGCTTGCGTGTAATCCTCGCGTTCTAGAGCCTGCTGCGCTTGCTGATCCTTAGTAAACCACCAGTCCATCCAAGCGGCATGACCGGGTTGGTTCCAACCTAAACCGACAACGAGCAAGATCAATACGCCCTTTCGGCTGGCAACCAGTACAAAGGGAATCAGCAATAACAGTACGTATGGTCCCATGTCTTGCCAGTTCATATTCAAAGGCACTGCATCGTCGTTTTGGGAGATGCTTCCTTGCGTGCCCTGGTCGTGCAACCAGGCAAAGTCAATCATGCCAGCCCGGGCGTGCACAAACCTGCCCCCTCCCTGACGTGCTAAATTTGCAAGACCTGCAAGGTTTACGCTCGGTACAACGATGGAACCTGAAGCATCTTTTAAGAAACCGCCCTGGGGGCTGGGAATAGGTGCGCCTTTTTCGGTGCCTACTGCGATAACCGACAGTCGGATATTGCTGGATAACAATTCTTGCGCTGCAGCGTCGGCTCCACTATCTGCGCCATCGGCAATGAGCACAATGTCGGCATATCCCAAACCTTCATGGTCTAGCAGTTCGGTAGCAAGCGTCAGCGCCCTTGATACCTGGCTACCTTGTACTGGAACAATATCTGGGTGCAGAGCCTGACCCAGATTGGCTATGGTTGCCATGTCATCGGTCAACGGGGCAACGGTAAATGCATCGCCTGCGAATGCAACCAGGCCTACCTGTCTGTCCTCCACCGAGTCCAATAGATCAAACAATAAGAACCGCGCACGCTCAAGGCGACTGGGTTCCACATCAGTGGCCAGCATAGAACGTGAAAGATCGAATAAGATCACCAGCCCATGCTCCAGGCGATACAACTCTTGGACCGGCTTCTTCACCGCGGGTCCGGCGAGCGCGATTGATAAAATAATCACAAACAAAGGGGCAAGCCAGAGTTTTACTTTAGCGCCTTCTCCAGCTCCGATGGCCAGGTAATCTAGCAGCTGCTTATCCACATACTCCTCCCACGATCGCATCCTTGCGCGACGTGAATGCAGCAACCAAACGACCAATGGCGCGAGCGCAATACCAAGTAACCACCAGGGTCGAAGAAACATGAATTCAGGCATGCCCAACACCCGTCTGAGATTGGCTACGTAGGAGAATGATCAGAGAAAGGATCAAGAAAACAGCCAGCGGCCAAAAGTACATTTCACGTTCTGGACGCAGCACCTGATTATCCTTCGCGCTGGGCTCTAGACGATCCAGTTCTCGATAAATCGCCTCCAAACCTTTGGCGTCTTTCGCACGGAAATAGGCGCCACCGGTCATAAATGCAATTTCAGTAAGCGTCTTTTCATCCAGATCTGCAGATGGATTCATCTGGTGCGAGCCGAGCAGACCTTGCACCGTCATGCTATCTGCGCCTACGCCAATCGTATAGATTTTTACGTTTTCAAGAGCGGCAAGTTCAGCAGCTTTTAGGGGCGTCACAGCTCCTGCCGTATTAGCACCGTCGGTGAGCAATATTAGAAGTCTCTGGTCTGCTGGATATTCTCGCAGTCGCTTAACCGCCAGCCCAATGGCATCACCAATTGCGGTCTCCCTACCGGCCAGTCCAACTATGGATTCATCCAGCATCTTGGCAACGGTATCTCGATCAAATGTTAGAGGAGCCTGCAGGTACGCTCGCTTGCCAAATAGAATTAGTCCAATGCGATCGCCGACCCGACGGTCTATAAACTCTTCCGCAACGCGTTTTACCATCGCCAATCGCGTCAAAGGCACACCCTGCGTGGACATGTCTGCCGTGTCCATGCTGCCTGAAATATCCACCGCCATCATCATGTCGCGTCCTGTTACAGGTACGCCAAGTGGATCACCAACCCATATCGGCCTTGCCAGAGCAAGGCCAAAACAACTTAGCGCCAATATCCAAAGCACACGGTTCAACCATCGCGTGCGACCAACTTGCGCAACACTATTTAGCCATTGGCTGTAGAACGGTACACGTAGCGCCACGTAATTACCGGTTCGAGCCTTTGGTAGGATCAAATACACCAAAATTGCGATTGCAATGATCGCGAGCCCCCAGGGCCACTTCCACTGGATCATAATTGCTGCGTCCTGTAGAAGTGATCAATCCATTTGATTATCAACCCCTTTGCAAACTCTACTGGGGGAGCCTTGGACTCTATGTGTGCATCGGACTGATAGGGGGCAACTGCGAGACACCTGGCGGCCGCATGTTGATCGTCATCTTCAGCCAAAGTAGCCAGCTCGTTCGCCCATACTTCGCCCCAAGTGGCGGCCTGCTGCGACCTGCCCACATGCAGCCATAGTCTTTTTAAAAACTCATTTGCAATGCGGTACTGCTGTTGCAAAGTCTGACCTGCGCCCAGTGCAATATCGAGTTCAGCGATCAGCCCATTGCGTTGTTTGACTCGTGCGCGGTAGCGCATCAACCAAACACCTGCCCAAGCCAACAGGATTAGAAGCAACGCCATGGAGATCCACCATCCATAAGCAAGTGGCCACCAGGAAACCTCTTGCGCCACGTGAATATCTCGAATGGGTAGTTCGCCGTTCACTTTCTACGCTTACCCAACAGGGGTGCCAGCGCGCTAATGGGATCTTCCTGCACGCCAATATTGACAATAGGAATTCCATGACGCTGAAATCTTTGGATTTCCTCGTGGCGCTTCTGCAGTTGCGCTTGTACTACTTCATCATGGGCTTGCCGACCAAAGCGAACTACGCTTCGCTGAAAGCCATCGCTAATGGGTAGTGCCGAACGCGCTGGCGGGACCTCTTCTAGCGGATCGGAAACCCGCAATACGGCCAGATCGTTATGGGCACGTAATCTCCCTAGCCACTTGTCCGAAGCGGCATCCAGCTCCTGCAAATCTGAAATCAGGACCATCAAACTTCCTGGCCGCGCAAGGCGATACAGTATCTCCAGTGCGTCACTGAGCTTGATTTGGTCAATTGATTCATTTGTCTGATGCAGTTGAGCTTGATAGGAATCCGATATGGTTTGTAACAGCGCCAGCATGGCACCTCGGCCGGACTTCGGCCTCACCTCGTGAATTTCATCTCCACCGTAAACCACGCCACCAATGCGGTCTTTGCGCGCCTGCGCGCCCCACGCCACTGCGGCTCCCAACAATCCGGCTTGAGCTGCCTTCAACCGAACACGGGAACCAAAAAACATCGAGCTATTCAGGTTGACAACAACAAAGACCGGTCGCTCTTTTTCTTCTTCAAAAAGCTTCGTATGCGCCTTTCCGCTGCGTGCAGTAACTCGCCAATCCAGATGCCGGATATCGTCACCCGGTTGATATATTCGCGACTCTTGGAAATCCACCCCGCGACCTCGGAATGAAGACCGCTTCTGGCCGGCTTGCAGGACTTTAGCGCGCAGTCGCAACTCGAACTGCGCGTCACCCATGCGTCTGCCCACTGCGAGCATATCGTCCACAGTTAGACTTAGAGGATTGGAAGCGGTAACGGTTGCCACAAGCAGATTAAGGCAGTGGGATTGCGGCAATCAGACCATCAACCAATTGATCCACAGATGCGCCGTCTGCCTGGGCTTCGTAGCGCAGCAAAACACGATGCCGCAAGACATCCTTGGCAACCGCGTGTACATCATCTGGTCCGACGAAATCTTTTCCGGTTAACCATGCATGAGCTCTTGCACATCGATCCAGGGCGATACTACCCCTCGGGCTAGCCCCGAAATCTACCCAGTTTGCTTTGCCTTGGTCGTACCGCCCTGGCTCGCGGGTGGCCAGCACAATCTCCACAATATAATCCTCCATAGCATCAGATAAGTGCATGGAGAGTACTTCGTCTCGAGCCTGAAAAAGTTTTTCTTGCGTTAACGCAGTAGTTTCCGAGGGGTTTGGATGAAGCGACTGTCGGGCTTGCTCACGCGCAATTTCAAGAATAGCTTTCTCAGCTGGTCGATCAGGATATCCCACATTGACATGCATCAGAAACCTATCCAGCTGAGCCTCAGGCAACGGGTAGGTACCCTCTTGCTCGATGGGGTTTTGCGTGGCCATGACCATAAATAGTTGTGGTAACTTGTAGGTGGTTCCACCCACAGTGATCTGGCCCTCACCCATAGCTTCTAGAAGAGCAGATTGTACTTTAGCCGGTGCTCGATTGATTTCGTCGGCCAATTGCACATGATGAAACAACGGTCCTTTCTGAAACGAAAAGGTGCCATCTTGCGGACGGTAGATTTCGGTGCCGGTGAGATCTGCAGGCAACAAGTCTGGCGTAAACTGGATTCGATGAAAATCCCCTTCTACTTGGCTCGCCATGGCCTTAACGGCAGTGGTTTTCGCTAAGCCTGGCGCTCCTTCTACGAGCAGATGTCCGCCAGCCAGTAATGTGATTAGCAGTCGCTCGACCAGTTGAGTTTGACCAACGATCTGTCCGTTCAGGGAGCGTTGAATCTCCTGAACTTTTTCGAGAACTGAGTTGTTTGATTCCGCCGCAGCTGAAGCTTGTTCCATGACCCGCCGTAAATTATATGCATAGGGAAAGGGGACAAGTGTAACGAATCTCTGAGCGGCTTGCGTAGTACATAAGATGGGAAAATGGAAATATCTGCCTGGCAGATTACCGTGGGTTGAGTCGCACCCAAACCAATTGAGCACAAAAAAAAGCGCCGGGACAAAGCCCGGCGCCGATATCTATCTCTTTTAATTTACTAGGGTGCACATGGATTCGGGCTGAACAGAGATAAGTCAATGACTCTGCCAGTAAATTCGACAGTCGTCTCTGGATCGCCAGAAGCGGTGGTGAATGTGCATGTTCCCGACCCTGCAGACTCTGGCAATGTACCCATTGCATCCGGGCATTCCGCGACGTCTAAGCGTGATGTCACCCTTACGAAGCTTTGGCCATTCACATCTGTCGGATCCGGCTGCTGATTAATGCTGATGGAGCCATCTGATGACTCACACATACCTACCAGGGCAATATTTGCTACTGGCTGACCTGAGCCACTCAGGTACGTCAGCGTAATCAAGGCATTATTTTGATCGCCAAAGAATGCACTTGGCTCTGCCTGCAGCAATGCAGTCTGCGGCGCTACAATATCTACTGAATCAGAAGCATCTCCGACTGAGAATACCACCGCGGCATCATCAGATCCGGTTAGGATTCCGCTGGTGGTTACCGAAGCAACCGTACAGCCGTTGAACCCGGTGGCTTGCGCCACAACTCCAGAACCAAATTGGCCATCCACTGACGCAACACCAGCATCGCCGGTAAACGCGAAGGAAACGAAGCTGCCTGCAATTGGGTTGCTTGCAAAATCATTGACACAAATGGTCACTGAAGACGTCGTGTTTGCTGGGATTGAATCTGGTGAAGCCACCAGGGTTAACGGTGCCAATCCTGGGTATCTGATTAGGGCTGCAT
>CAZVYE010000149.1:0-2998 GCA_964630895.1 uncultured Gammaproteobacteria bacterium
CTCCCAATGAGTCGTAACCGTACATCCATCAAGTAGTCCTGCACTCGCTAACAAATTGTTTTCGTACCAGCCTGGGATTGGCAGAACAGGTTTTTTTGGAATCGGGGCAGTCAATTCGGCTCAAGTATGGTGTTAGGTCAGCCACCTACTTGAGCCGATTTTTTTTTGGCTGCCATATTTTCAAACCTGATCACAAGACGCTCGGCACGCGATTGGTTTGAAACTAATTTCGTCTTGTGAAACCTAATCCCGATACTAACAATAAGACTATACCCGAACATCAGTGAATGCATGGTGTCGGGATACAAGGGAATGACGTATGGCGATGAAAATTTTGGTGGTTGAAGACAACCCCGACATTGCTGCCAATATTGGCGACTACCTGGAAGACCAAGGGCATATTGTAGACTTCGCCGGTGATGGCGTGACCGGTTTGCATCTGGCAGTGGTCAATGAGTTTGATGCTATCGTGCTGGACTTGATGCTGCCTGGAATGGACGGCTTGGACGTGTGTCGCAAGCTGCGCGAAGACGCGCGCAAGAACACGCCTATTCTAATGTTAACCGCGCGCGACACCCTGGAGCAGAAGCTCAAGGGTTTTAGCACGGGCGCTGATGACTACATGGTAAAGCCGTTTGAATTGCAGGAGCTGGGCGCACGTATCGAAGTGTTGGTGCGGCGTGGACAAGCGGTAAAACCTCGCGTTTTGGAGATTGGCGACCTGGAGTTCAACCTGGAAACGCTGGAGGTGCGCAGGGCCGGTCAGGAAATTAACCTTAACCCCACTGGTCTTAAGCTATTGCAGCGACTGATGGAATCATCTCCGTCGGTGGTGTCTCGAGAGGAGCTGGAATTACGCGTATGGGGCGAAGAATTGCCCGATAGTGATAGCCTGCGTGTCCACATACACAGCTTGCGCAACGCAATCGATAAGCCCTTTGACGTACCGTTGATTCAAACCAGACACGGCATAGGATACCGACTCGTCCATCCTGATGAAATTCAGAAGTAGACTCCGCTCCCGGATCATTGTCTCGTTTTTGCTGTTCGGCACCATGCTGAGCGGCCTGTTTGCGTTGACCGCGCTGGGAATGCGTCAGTATCTGGAAAACGTATTGATTAGCGAAACCCTGGTTGCGGACCTGGATAATGCGATGAATGTCATTATTTCCGGGGGCGACGTATCCGAAGGGTTCTCTTCACGCTACTACGCATGGTCCGGGCGACCAGAGAACGCCGGGGCCGGACTGCCAGGTGCCTTGCCTCAAGATCAAGACTTGCTTGTCAGGCGAGCTGAGTTGCTGGGTTATCCCACGGGCATTTACGACCTGGAAACTGCAAACCACAACTACAAGGTGGCGGTAAACAAGCGTCCCGGAATTTGGGGTTATGTGGTTTACGACGCGACACCCAATCCTCGAGAAAATGTCCTGCTGGTCGTCTTTCTGGCCAGCGCATTTATGCTCTTCACGCTGCTGGCGCTGGTATTGGCTATCTGGTCTTCCAAGCGCATTATGTCACCGGTTTCTGATTTGGCGCAGCGGATATCTACCATGGGCTCTGATGTACACCCCGAGCCCCTGGCACCAAACTACGCTGACGATGAAGTGGGGCAGCTGGCGCAAGCCCTGGATGATTACGCGGAGCGCCTCACCGAACTGGTAGTGCGTGACAAGGAATTTAACGCGGATGTCAGCCACGAGCTGCGCACCCCGCTGGCAGTGATCATGAGCGCCACGGAACTGCTGGACGCGCAGCCGGATGTTACCGACAAGATGCGTACTCGCCTGGATCGCATAAAGCGTGCAGCCAAGCAATCTACCGAGTTAACCGAAGCACTGTTGCACTTGGTTCGAGCCGAACGTGCGGATCGCCAAACTGGCGAATATTTCCGCGTCGATAAGATTGTTGAAGAGGTCATCGATTTTAAGAAGAACCAGATTGGCCCCAAAGATATCGACATCAATCTCAATGTGAAGGAATCCTTCCTGGTGTGCGCTCCAGGATCTGTGATTGCGGTAGCCGCTGGCAATTTGATTGGCAACGCCATTAAATACACGCTGACTGGCAGCGTCGATATCACTGTGGATAAGGGGCTGGTCATTGTGGAGGACACCGGGCCAGGTCTAGAGCGAGATGAGCTGCAAAAGGTATTTACGCGGCACTACCGTGGCAGTTCTGCTTCTGGCAAGGGGTCTGGTCTTGGCTTGGCCATCGTGCAGCGGTTTTGCGATTTATACGGTTGGGATGTCCGAATTGAGTCACGCGAAGGTGGCGGCCTGAGAGCAATGCTGGATTTCGGGAAGTCTGTTTAACGTCTAACGGCGAGTGGGCGGTTTCCCAGAATTCGCACCCATACTTTAACCGCTATCGGTTTGTTTTACGTTCGCAAATTCACACACGCGAATACAGAACTCCTCTGCCTGGCGCTTGCTGCCAAGTTCGCCCAGAGCGATAGTCTGCTCAGTGCCATAATGAATTACCGGCCGGAAAAACACCGGAGACTTGGCTTTTCCGTAAATGGGTTCGACTTCACAGCCGGAAATCTGGTCTGCCGTAATTTCAAGAGAGCCCGGTACCGTCAATGTACGGTTTGCCGCATCGAAGTAAATTACCGTTTTACGTTTCATATTCCATATGAGTTTGCCCACGAATGCTGCTACGGCAATAGAACCCAACAGCCACCATACTTTTGCGACTAACCAGGCAGGCAGAAAGCTCAAGAAAAACAGGCAAATCACAAAGAGCACGAATGCGACTACCATGATCACGCCCAAAGAAAACTTAAACGCGCCAATTTTGGGAAATGTAACTTTTGTTCGCTGACCCACTGGCTGGTAGCGCATCGATTCCTGCGGTGCAGGACGACCAGTAAATAGACGATAAACAATATCGATAATCCAACCCAGGGCGAATATATTAAATGGGACCAAAAATAAAAGCATGATATGGCCCATCTTTCCCACTCCCGAATATAAGTACGCTTCTTGGGGATTAT
>CAZVYE010000149.1:3008-8764 GCA_964630895.1 uncultured Gammaproteobacteria bacterium
TGTAATAAACCGATGTGGGTTCGCCTGCTTTGAGTTTTGACGTCTGCAGGTACACTTCACGGTGGTCAGACGTGCAATAATTCGTCCAGCTAAACTGATTTCCTTGATAGGTATTACTGCTCACAGAGTAGCTAAAGGCGACTTCGGGGCAAGCTAAATTGCTTGACCCTGAGCTGCTCGATCCAGAGGTTACACCGGCCGAAATGATGGTGCCGCTAGTTGTGGGCCATTGTGATACCCGCCAATTGTTGATCCAGACCCATCCCAGTAGCGAATCAAACAACAAGATAACCAACAAGAATCCATACACCCCCATGGGCACGGAAGATTTAGTCGCCATGGATACCCCAATAAATCGACTGGATCCCAGTCAGTGTAAGGCCTCAAAGTGGGCAAAGCAAAAGGACGCCTAGGCTTAATTTGTTGCTCTTTTAACAGGTTTGGTATTTGTACCAAGTCGTAAAGTTGCCAGTCGAGTTCGCAACGTAGTTGCTATGAAACAGGATGCTATGATGCAACCATCTAGGGATCACTGCCGTGGACGCATTCGAAGTCTAACAAGAACGATCTCAATCGCTCGGTATATCGTGCAGACTCTTCGGCCCGTTCGGAGTAGGTCTGCGCGACCGATGGCATGCTGGCGTTATCCTGAGCCAACGTGTACAAGACTTTGGTCTTTTCTTCCATGGTTCGCAAAGCTGCCCACAGAGTTTCCTCTAAGACCCTTTCTTGACCAGCGGCAAGCGTCTCCAGCGTGTAGGCATGTCCCGTATGGCAGCGATAACGGCTGACGCGAGCATCGTCCATTTCCCAAAGCGGACCCTTGCATTCAGGGCAGATAAATGGGACTTGCTCCCCCAGCTCATTCTGGAGATTGATGTCGCTTCGAGACCGTAAGGAAATCTGTACTTCCAAGCGCAGGTAATCGGGGATGGTCGGCGCCTCTGGTGCGGATTCCCTAAACGTGTCGTTGATATAAGTCGCAATTTCTTCTGGTGAAAGCTGATGTTCAACGGATGCCGCTCGGCTGGCATTCCGAGGCATATCCGGATATTCCGCGGTCTCTGGGTCTTGCACAATGTTGTGGCCACCGCAATCCTTGATGGCCAGCATACCCGCGGAACCATCGTCCAGATTGCCGCTTAAAATAATCCCCGTAAGACGCGATTTGTAGGCGACCGCGGCGGATCGGAACAAAGGATCAATAGCTGGTTTTGAACGATTTTCTCTGGGGCCGTTGGTCAAATGGATATGATTGTCCTGCACCAAAAAATGCCGGTCAGGTACGCCCACGTACGCATAACCACTAGCGATTTCGGTGCCGTGCTGCGCCGTAACTACCGGAATATGAGACTCTTCTTTTAGAACCTTACCAAGGTCTAGCTTGGTATATGGTGCAACATGCCGAACGATGAAGAGATGGCCGTCGAAATCAGGCCTGATTCTTGCCACTATTTTGCTGATTACCGGCAAAGAGCCTGCCGAACCCCCGATTGCAAAGACATTCTTAGTACGACGCGTATTGTTCTCAACTGAATTCATCGGTTAGCTTTCCTGGGTTTGATTTCCGGGATAGCGCTATATAGAAATATCCAGAAAACAGACAAACGCAAGCCAAGAATTAACCTGTGTTATGTCACAGAAGACCTGATGACCGTGTCAATTTCTTGTTATTGCTTGCGCCACTGGCTCCAGCGGGCCACGTTTGCTTTTATAGGATAGAGGGTTTGACCCCAAAGGGACTTGGGATGCGGAACAGTGGTTCCATACTCTGCGGGCCAATGACGACCCGGTAAGTGAAAGGTGCCGAATAGCCAGTCAAACAGCACGGTATGGGCCGAATAGTTGGTGTCGATGGCTGGTCGCTCTGAGCTGTGATGCCAGTGATGGAATTGCGGCGTCACAAGTACGTATTTTAACGGTCCGAATGGAATTGATGTGTTGCAGTGAATCAACACAGCCTGGAGCGCGGCAAAGGTCACGTAGATGTTGAGCGCAGTCTGATCTGCTCCCAGCAGATACAGCGGAATCATCACCATGGCGCGCTCGGAAAAAACCTGAATAAAGTGGCCTCTTGACCCGGCCAGCCAATCCAGGTTCTCGATGGAATGGTGTACAGCGTGCACCGGCCAGAGCAGCTTGATTTCGTGGAAGGCGCGGTGTTCCCAATACAGCACAAAGTCGGCGCAAATAATGATTAGCACAACTTGTAACCAGATGGGCATGGATTGCACGGCGCTTTGAACCGAGGGGCTGATTGCCCAGTCGAAATGGGTCGCATGGTAATTGGCGAAAATCAGCACGGCTGAGATGGCCAGATGATTGAAGCAGAAATAGAATAAATCGACGTCCCACTCGGGTCGTAAGATAAGCTGGTCTGGATACTTGGGTAACAACTTTTCCAGGGTAAGAAATACGATTGCAGACCCTAGAAACGCAAGAATCAGCCAGTCTACTCCCAGTGACAGCTCCATTGGCGCAACCGGCCCTACGGGTATCGAGTACCCCCCAAGAGCAAAGGCAATCAGTGTGAACACCGTTCCGCCAATACCCATGTACTTATAACGCCCACGGTTTAACACCAGCGCCAAAATGCCAAAGAACAGAGAAAAGTACATGCCGTATTTGAGCGCTACCTGCAGCTGTTCTGCATCGTAGGCTTTACGCAACTCTGTGGTTGTTAGGTAGGACGGGTAGAGGTATGCGAGCACGGCGAGCAGACTCAAGACGCCCAGGGTGACCGACAAATAGCCACTGATACGTCCCTCGCCAATGCGAAATTCCTTCTTGGGATCTTTGATAACCTGGCGAGCCTGATATTCGTACTGACTATTCATCTTCTCTACCGTATGACATTGCGGCTTGATTGAATGTTGGCTTTAGGGCGTTCTATTCACCCGTTCGAAAGCATTTTAAATGCTTCCACTAGCTAGCGATATATAATCTATTACGACATGCGCTACAAAAAACCATCACTTTGCAGAAGTTTTATCAGCGTTCCAACAAGCGCAAGTTGGGGACAGCGTTACCCTTGAACCCATACAGTGGGCACGAAAGCTTATCTGTGAGCATGACTTAAACGTGAGCCGTAAAGCCCGAACTTTCGGGTCATTAGGGGCATTTATTTACAGTACAATTGTTTGCAAATTTCCATCGCCATCATCAAATCGTAGAGTCTTTATGATGGATCGATTCATCAAGAACAGGTAACCATCCAAGGCTTTGATATTCAGTCCCGACAATTCAGGTTTTACCGCGGTTCTGCTGGTGGCCAATATGGGGGCTGCGATGGTGGGCGCATTGCTTGCCGTGGCGTTACTCGCAACAACAGATGTATCAAAACTGCAGCGTAACGCGCCGGTGGCCTTGCTCATGGTGGTTGCCAGTTATCTGTTATTTGTTGCCATATCCTATGAGTCTGGTTGGATCCAGCACTATCCATTCCTGATTGGCACTCAGGCTCCCATGATTTTGCTGCCCGGCCCATTGCTTTACCTTTATGTTAGTGGGGCTACCGAGAAAACCCCGAAGTTGCACTGGGCACAGCTACTGCATTTCTTGCCATTTGTCATCTATCTGATTTGGTTAATGCCCATCTTGTCGGCACCTGGAGACTACAAACTGCAAGTGCTTGAGCAATCCTATTTCGCTGATTCTCCAAGGTTTCAAACCGTACAAATTAAGCATATGTCACTTGGCCTGTTGCACTTGGCGATCTATTGGGTACTGGGTTATCGCAAGGTGCGGATTGCAGAGGTCTCGCAGCGTGTTTCGTTAATATTCGTGATGGCTTCCGTTGCGCTCATTGGGCTCACTTTTTTCGCCCGATTATTAATCGACGCGTTCACCAGCCTTTCGACACATCAAACGGCACTGCCCGCGTTTTCGTTAATTGCACTGTTCCTATTGGCGCTATGTCTGGGGGCGGTACGTAATGCCCAAGCTTGGCTGGTTCCAGAGTCACAGCAGGCAAAATACCAAAAGTCAGGTATTGATACGGCACAGGCCAAAGCCATTGCGGCTGATGTAATGGAGAAAATCAAATCCCAGGAGCTGTACACCATGCCGGATTTGAGTTTGCAGCAGGTAGCGGACGTGACAGGCTACTCCAGGCATCAAATCTCTCAGGCGTTTAATGCAGGACTGGATCGAAAGTTTTCCGCCATTGTGAATGCGCTGAGACTGGATCATGCGCGAGAAATGTTAGAGCAAGGGCGAGTACATAGCGTCTCGGACATTGCGCACGCATCGGGATTTAGTAGTCGCTCGACTTTCTATACGGTTTTTAAAGAGAACCTGGGGATGTCCCCTGGGGAATACCGGAAAAATCTGTCCAATCCCACCCGCTAAGACAAATCCGGACGATGACTAAGCTATCGTTTCGGCTTTTCAGACGCGAGACACACTATGCAAACAAGAAAATTCCTCAACTCTGTTTACGGCGCTGTTGTCGTGGTCACCTTGACCGCATGCGCTGGTCCCAAAACCCTGGAGCAGGCACGCGAGGTAGCGCACACAGAATTTGCGCATGCGTCAGAACGAGCCGTTGGAGCGTCCGCGGCAGTTTCAGTAAACGGAGAACTGGTTTGGAGCGCTGAGGTTGGCTACGCCGATCGCGAGTTGGAAAAGGCAGCAACTGCTGAAACCCAGTACCGCATGTATAGCCTGATTAAGCCGGTAACGACAGTTGCCGCATTGCGCCTGGCGCAGGAAAGAAAGCTCGATCCAGACGCGCCCATTAGTCAACATTTACCAGACTACCCGCAGGCTGATTTTGCTGCCCAAACTACGGCCCGTATGTTGGCGACTCACACCAGCGGCTTGCGTCATTATAATGATATGGCCGAAGCAATGGGCACTGTGTCCTGCGAAACACCGCAAGATGCATTTGCAATATTTGCGCAGGACCCACTGGCTGCTGATCCGGGGAAAAGGAGCTATTCCACCTGGGGCTACGTAGTGCTTAGCGCGGTGATGGAGGCGGCTGCAGACAAGCCGTTCCACAACGTGCTGGAAGATTTGGTGTTTGCACCATTGGACATTAGGGGACTTGCCCCGGACAGCTTTTCAATTGACCTTCCCCATCAAGCGCAGTCCTACTCAATACGAGAAAATCAGGCCCGAGTAAGTCCGACAGTTCGCAATTCTTGTAAATTTGGAGGCGGTGGCTACGTCGCGGACGCGCTTTCCATGGGTAAATTTGCAGACGCACTGGCCAACCAGACGGCACCGATAACGACTGATATCCAAGCAGCCATTTTCCGAGGGGAAGAAAGATACTCTGCGATTGGCTGGAGCGAAGGCGGTATGGGATATCTGATGGCGGACCGTAATACGGGTGTAAGCGCAGTTATTCTAACGAATACTCTTGATGAAAAGTTAGGCATAAGCTTGCGTGATTTGCTGGAGGACTTAGTCGACATGTTTGGATCAGTGGACCAATAGATATCCCCGATATCTATGTCGAACATCCAGATCTAAATGTTGAGGAAGCAGAAGATGGCGGACAGTCAACGTCCGCCGTTAAGCGGGCCAGCACGCAAAGGGCGGGTCGGCTGACTATTCGCTCTGAGAGTCTCCGCCAACCACATAACTGCGGATAATCCACGCCATGGCACCAATCACAGCTGTGGCCAGGCAACCCAGGCTCAACATTTCATGTGAAATCAGGCCTAGTAGCGGATTGTCGTCGGCCAGTGGGAACCAAGGCGTCATATCGCCGTGCATAAGCGCATCCAGCAAAACGTGAGAGTAGG
>CAZVYE010000150.1:0-1487 GCA_964630895.1 uncultured Gammaproteobacteria bacterium
CCCAAGCTGCAGTTTAGCGATATCACCGTTGCATCCGGCATTCAGTTTCGCCATACCAATGGCGCTTACGGAGAACGGTTACTGCCCGAAACCATGGGAGGTGGTGTCGCGTTTTTTGATTACGACAATGACGGGGATCAGGATCTGTTGCTAGTGGACTCGCGCAGTTGGCCCTGGCGGGACCAGAAGGTCGCTGGTGGTATTCCACAACTGTTTGCCAACAATGGCACGGGACAATTTACCAATGTGACCCAACAGGTTGGATTGGAAGCCGTGCGACTGTATGGCATGGGTGTAGCCATTGCCGATGTTAATGGTGATGGTTTCCGGGATATCTATCTGACTGCTGTAGGCGGCAATAAACTGCTTATCAATCAGCAGGGCGAGCAGTTTTTGGACGAAACGGATGCCTGGGGTGTGGCCGGCGGTGAGCAAGATTGGTCCACCAGCGCCGCATTCTTTGATATGGACAATGATGGGGATCTGGACCTGATCGTTGCCAACTACGTGGAGTGGTCCCGCGAAATTGATCAGGTTGTCGACTACCGGCTGACGGGTGTGGGCAGAGCCTATGGGCCGCCGACCAATTATGCCGGTACCCATTCGCGGCTGTTTGAACGCACAGACGATGGTTTTGTTGATGTATCGGCATCTGCCGGTATTCAGGTGAACAACCCGGCGACCGGCATGCCAGCCGGCAAGGCGCTTGGCGTGCTCCCTGCCGATCTGGATCAGGACGGGTTCCTGGATCTGGTGGTGGCCAACGATACCGTGCAGAACTTCTTGTTCCACAACCGTGGTGACGGAACGTTCGAAGAGGTCGGCATGACCAGTGGGCTGGCTTTTGACAACACTGGCAAATCCACTGGTGCTATGGGGCTGGATCTGGCCTATCTGGATGATCAGCAGAACCAGGTGATTGCAGTCGGTAATTTTGCCAATGAAATGACATCGTTCTACATGGGGCCGCGCAATCGTTTGAGCTTTACCGATCAGTCCATCGTTACCGGTGTTGGTCCCGGTAGTCGGCAAGCCCTGAGCTTCGGGTTGTTCTTTTTTGACGTGGACCTGGACGGCCGACTGGATTTACTCCAGACCAATGGCCATGTGGAAGACGAAATTAATGTGGTTCAACCCAGTCAGCATTATGAACAAGCTACGCAGTTGTTCTGGAACTGTGGACAAGATTGTCCGCGCCAGTTTGTGCTGCTGGAAAACGAAGAATTGGCAGACTTGTCACGCCCCATCGTGGGCCGAGGTGCCAGCTATGCTGATATCGACAGCGACGGTGACTTGGATGTGTTGATCACCCAGGTCGGACGTTCGCCGCTGTTGTTGCGCAATGACCAGCAGACCGGCCACGATTGGTTGCGCCTCGACATTGGTGGTTATGCCAATAATCAGGACGCTATTGGGGCCCGCGTTTTGGTGAAGATGGCATCCGGTGTGGTTCAGGAACGGGTCATTATGCCGTCGCGCAGT
This sequence comes from uncultured Gammaproteobacteria bacterium, assembly GCA_964630895.1. Taxonomy (GTDB): domain Bacteria; phylum Pseudomonadota; class Gammaproteobacteria; order Xanthomonadales; family SZUA-38; genus CAZVYE01. The sequence goes on from CAZVYE010000150.1 coordinate 1,483, forward strand.
TATCT
>CAZVYE010000150.1:1587-8758 GCA_964630895.1 uncultured Gammaproteobacteria bacterium
CGATGCACGGTTTTAATGTGTTGGGGTTGGGTGTGATCGGCCTCGATGGCCTTGCGTAGCCAGCCAATATGGACATCCACAGTACGGGTGTCCACGGCGTTCTGATGACCCCAGACGCGATGCAGCAGTTCTTCTCGGGTGTGGGTTTTGCCGGCATGGGTGAGCAAATAGCGCAGTAGATCAAATGCCCGTGCGGACAGGTCCACCGCAGCACCATCGCGCACTATTCTGTTGGCCTCAAGATCAATCGTCGCCGCACCGAGTTGCATCCTGGTTGTGCGGCGTGGTGATCTTCTTAGCAGTGCCTCAATTCTGGCCAACAGCTCTGCGACATCAAAAGGCTTATACAGGTAGTCGTCAGCCCCATGTTTGAATCCGGCGATGCGATCCTCCACGGCCTGCAGCGCGGTCAGCATTAATACCGGGATGTCTTCTCCGGAGTCTCGTAATGCTTTACAAACATCCAGACCAGAACGGTGGGGTAACATCACGTCCAGAATGAGTAAATCCGCCGCGTTCTCTCTGACGGCAGTTTGAACTGCCGAGCCAGTATGCACGGTCACTACGCTATACCCTTCTGCGGTGAGTCGATCAGATAGCGTCAAGCGCAGTCCGTGATCATCTTCGGCCAGTACAATCACCGGCTGGATGGGATGTGGGTTGTCAGGTGACAAGGTCATGGCGGGTATTATGGCTCATTTACCGGCAGATAGAGCGTGGCACGTACGTTGCCTTCTGGCGTGACATTCAAAGAGAGTCCGCCACCATGCTGTTGCGCGATCTGGCGTGCCACCGCCAGCCCCAGTCCCGTTCCGGGTATGCCTTGTTTGTACGCGCTTTCCCCGCGATGAAACAAGGTGAACCACTTTTCTGTATCTGAATCGGCAGATTCGTCACTGGGGTTGACGATACTCACCGCTACGGACTGTTGTTGTTTATCCAGTATTAATCGCTGAACGGCAACCAGAATCCAGGAGTCCGAGTTGCCATATTTGAGCGCGTTGGTGATCAGATTGATTAACAGGGACAGGATTGCGGATTTCTCCCCCAGAACCTGTGGCAGGTTTTCATCCATCCGTAGCTTCACCTCGGCCACCTGGTGTTGTACTTCACAAACGTCCAGGGCCTCCTGGACCACCTGTGTAATGTCCATGGGATACAATTGTGGTGGCTTGGCTTGCAGTTCGCTTAACTGCAACACATTGTCTACCAAAGCCTGCAGTTTTTGCGACTGCTGCTCGATCAGGCGGCCGTACTGCTCGGCTTTATCAAGCGAAGAGATACTGCCGCTTGCGAGGTTGGAGGCCGCCGTTCTGATGACGGTAATCGGCGTGCGTAATTCATGGGACGTGCTGGCAACAAACAACAGCTGACGCTTGGCAAGCCGAGATTGTTTTCGTGCCTTCAACACCAGCGCTGTCAGCGCAAACAGCAGCAATAGCCAGGTACCTATCGTGGCCAGCAATAATGGCGGAAAAGGCCAGAAATTCGGCAGCGCGCTCTTGGCTTGGCGTGGGCCTATAAGTACCTGGATTGGAATTGGATCCATCAAATGCGGCTGCAGGTTCAGCGCAAATTGATAAGTGCTCGCATCCTGAGGTTGCTCGGTGTCGAAGTTGGGGTTTCGATACAGCGTGGCGGCTGGGGCTGTAGCCCTGGCAGTTGCTGTGGTTTGTAGCAATCTGTGGGGCAGGTCCTGCGTAAATGCCTGGCGCATGGCCGGCGAGAAAATCCGACCTTGCCACCAGCTTTTTGAGAAACGCATGGCCACACAATTTGTATCGCAGCGCAGCCAAACACCGGTTTCCCAGATAATCGCGCGCTCTTGTTTGGCGTGCTGGGTCAGCATTTGCCAGCTCGCCTGGCTAATGGGTGCGCGTTTGCCTGCGGCTTGGCGTTGGAAATAACTGCCCTCGCCATTACTTTCGAACACATCTATGTCGCCCTGGTAATCTGCAATGCTGTGTGTGTCTTCTGCGATTTCCAATAACTGGGTCACTAACTGTTGTTGCAGGGCACTCTGGTAGCGATCCACTGTGTGTTGCTGCGCGTCAAGTCGTTCAGCCATTGTGGTCTGGGCTTCTTCAAAAGCCCAATAAATCTGAAGTCCCGCCAGTACTAGTAATGCCAAAAAGAAAATCACAATCAACAGCCACTCACCGCGTGCGGTTTTCTGCATGGATGGTCGAGTTAAATGGGTGATCTGCTGCGATGACACCAGTGGTTTTCCTGCTCCGGTTTTACCTGAAACCAGGGGGCGGGCGATATTGCTGCCAATCCCCTCGTCTTGAGCTCAGAAGGTTAGGGCACTGAGGAAAGCCTGTCGACAATTTGTTGTTCCCACCAGTCGGCTAGCAAGGCTGCCTTGCGAGATTTGGCACCTGTGGTTTGGGATGCGTGTGAAGCTGGTGGGTAGTCCAGTTTGTATACGATTTTGTCGTTCGAAACGATAAATAACGCAGGGACAACGGATACCGCATATTGGTCCGCCTGGTCCCAACCGTTATCAACGAACTGCCAGTCGGGGTACTTTCGACGCATTTCCGACGTGGTCGGCTCTGTATCCAGCTGCACAGCAGTGATTCGGATGTCTTGTGATGCTGTGATGGCTTTCAATTTTGGCATCAGCGCTTTGCAATACCCGCACCAGGGTGCCCAGAACAACAGGATTTGTGGTTCTGCGGAATCTGGGACGGGGAACACCTTTTTACCATTTTGAGAAAGTGTCACTACTGTATCGCCTTCAGCGGGGGCTGCCCCGCTGAAGGTGGGAGAGAAAGTCACGACGCAAATAAGTAGCAGGAGCGATTTCAGGTGCGATGCCCGATGTTGCCTTGCTCGACTCTGGACGAGCATGCTGAGACTAACTGCCATTACCGCCAGTCAAGGGTGTAGCTGGCGAGAAAGATATAGTCGGCAAATGCCGCGTCCCCATGCCGACCAGATGCACGGTCTGCTACGCTTTTAACCCGGTTTCGCTGCACGGCATAAGGTAAGCTGAGGGTAAACCGGTGATGGTTGAATTGGGCTGCGATACCCGGCTCAACGTAAACGGCATAACCCGGTCGGCGAAAGCCATCACTGCCGCCGATCAAATCTTCTGAAGGAACGCCCTCGGCACGCACTGCAAAATCCACGGTTATCGGATTCTTCGTATCCAGCAAACGGGAAAATCCGGTGCGGACCTGGTAGGTGTCCGGTACAGATGAGACAGCCTCCAGCGGATTCCTTCGGTGCGTTTCTACGCCATTAGTCTCTCTGGGGTTGAGCAGATAGGAAAAAGTGAAATAGCCAAACGTTTGTTCATCCCAAAGGGTTCGGAACGCCTGCATTTCCGCGATGATGCCGGTGCCGCCATCGCCCAGCTGAATAGATTGGTCGACGTTGCGCAGCTCAGGTCCGTCCGGGCGATAGGCGATGTCTTTCACATCATCTTTGCCGGTAGGCAGTTTCAGGCCGATTCCCAGGTTTAATCCCCAGGGAGAGTTCTCGTCGAAGGCAAAGTCGCGGTAAGCCATAAGCCGCAAGTCCCCAATGCCGCTGGCTTCCATGGCATGTCTGTTTTCACGATCATGTTCGTAAAGTGAGGTGCGGTGGGCATCAATGTAAGGTAGCGATGCAGTGAACCGCCATTGCTTATTAAGCTGGTAGCCGAGCGTGAAGTCCACAGTGTGAACGGTATTGCGGACGTCGGTATCTTCTTCCTGGCGATGGCTTTCCTCGTGCGTGCCTCGGAAGTGACGATCAGAATACAAATAACGGTATCCTGTGGTGAATTCCCAGCGTCCAGAATGATCGCTGTGATCGTTTTCAAGCCCGAGGTTCAATTGCGACGTCGGTCGTACCACAATACAACCGTTGCTATGAGCGCTAAGAGAGACGATGCCGAGTACAGCAGCGGTTGCGAAAATGATTTGCTTTTTCATTGTTGAGCGGTTTGTTAAAGACAGTGAAAAAGATATCTCGAGGAAGACATCAAAGTCTTAAAGAGGCTGTAAATTCTGGCGCGACTTGTTAACGAAGTGTAAAAAGTGCACGTCTTTGGCCGGGAGGCGCGCTCCGGACAGGTTGGAATTGGCAAGAAGGACATAAAAGATGAGGCACATGGTTATCTCCACAGGACTTCCCAACATCGCACCGTTGCTCCCGTGCTCAGCTCTGCCGTGAAAATAAAACACGGTGCCAAAATGACGTCGTTTACGTGGAAAGTAGATACACTGGCAGCATGATACAGCCAATTCTCAAATCAAATCCGTAGACCAAGATGCAAGCGCTAGACGACAATGATCAGCAGCTCATTGATTACGAGCGCATTCGGTTTTTATTTGACCATATCAAGTACGGCAATATCGGAACGGTTGCGGCCGCGCTATTTATTTTTGTGGCGCTTTTTGGGACGCTTTCACTTTCAATTTTGGGCGTCTGGTTTGGTATATTTCTGATTGCGCTCTTACCTAGAATCGTCCTGGGTCTGAGGTTTAATAAACGTGTCCTATCAGGGGCGATAACTCACAAAAACGTAAAGGCCTGGGAGCGGTGGCTGATTCTTTCCACGGCGGTGTTGAATCTCATTCTAGTATCTGCCATTTACTTTCCCACCGGCGAAGGTGAAGCGGTTGGCGTGCTGTATTGCGCATTTGCACTAATGTCGCTGACTGCGGGTGCTGTAATCATACTGAGTACGTCGCTACCGTTGATTCGCGTCTTCCTGACGATTGTTTTCTCTGCGATCTTTTTCCGTTTCCTGCTGCTACAAGAAGCACTTTACTTTCTACTAGCGCTATTCGTGGTGCTGGGATTTGTGTTGAGTCTCAGTGTCACGTTTCGGCAACATCGGATGATTGTGGAGAATATTGCCACCAAACTTGAAAATCGCCGCAACGCGTTGATTGATCCTCTAACCAGCCTTTGGAATCGGCGCAGACTAAACTTGCACGTAGAAAAGCTGGTTCCAGCCGTGCAGCGTGGCGGTCAGCCATTCACTTTGATAGTTCTGGATATCGACCAGTTCAAGCAGTACAACGATGCGCATGGCCACAGTCAGGGCGACGTGCTTCTTCGAAGTGTGGCTCAGATTCTGCAGGAATGCTCGCGCCAGCAGGATTTAGTCGTTCGCTATGGCGGCGAAGAGTTTGTCATTCTCTCGCCGAACACCTCGATAGCGGAGGGTGTGACAATGGCAGAACGCATTTGTAATGAAGTGCGAGATCGAACGGAAGTGACGATTAGCGCAGGGTTGGCTGAGTACCAACTTCACCTCTCATTTGAGGAATTGTTCGAGCTTGCTGATAGTGCGTTGTATACAGCAAAGCAACGCGGAAGAGATCGCTATATTCTCGCGAAACAGTAGAGAAGTGCCGATTCCAGAAAGTCGCAAACTCGGGGACTTTAGGTTCCGCTTTCGGCTTTCCCCTGTTGATCGAAGAACCGGCCCCCCTGTGTCGCACGTATATATTTCATGTGTCCCGCAATGCGGCACCAGAGTTGCCCTGTCAGGCCCCGCCTTCGAATCTCTTTGATCATCAATCCGTAAGGCCAACGTAAGGACGATCCGCCTGAGATTAACTTACTTTGCGTATTCGACCACATCGATTTATCCAGCACCTATTATGAGTAGCACTTCAGGCATTTCTGTTAAGGCGAATACGTCGTTTATTGCACTGCTGTCGATCACGCTGGCAGTGCCAATTGTTTCGCATGGTCGATCAGCCATTCTGGACGTTGCGCTCAATGGGGCGGTCTCCACAACCTGCCAGGATATGCAAACGTCTGGCGGTCAGGTCTCTGCCAGCATTGAAGTGCTGACTCGACCCAATGGCGTTTCGCCAGAGACTATCTACTTCAGCGCGCAGGAATCAACGGACCCTGGATGCGTGGATTTCTCCGGAGGCTCAGATCTTGAGGCATGCCGAACCGGTCAATACTTTGGCTACCATTTTGATTTTGATGATCCCGACTCGGGCAGCTTCTCAACCACCGGCAACAGCAAGAACCGCCAGGTCAGCGGTGCTCCCCGGGCAGCGCACACGTTTGTCTGTAACGGAGCAGGGGACAGCCGATGGAACGAAACCAGCCAGCAGTGCGAGTATGCAGTGAAGGTTCGAGTACAAAACCCGGACGGTGATTGGGCCGATGCCTGCACTGAAGTCACTGTCCGCCCGCAGTCGGTTGAGTATGCGCCATCAGAAACTTACTGCATCTCAAGCGACTCGGATTTCACTGATTGCCCCGAGGGCGTTCCAGCGCAGAATCGCATGGTAGACACACCTGCTTCGGAGTCGCTGATCAGTCACTCCCGCTTACTTTTCGAGCGGGGGTCAACCGGTATGTACTCACCCCTATGTGTGGACTATGACGTCGACGATCTTCGTATCGACAGCTATGGCGAAGGCGAACTTCCAGCTATCGAGACGCTGGCAATGGGGCGTGCCGGTGACTGCACCGATACAATGCCGACCGCAGCCCAGGTCGCTTCTTACGACCTACTTACCAAGAACGCTGATGGGCACATCATCAACGGCTGGAACTATGGCAATTCGGTCTCCAATCTGCGATTCGGAGAGATTACGCTGGGCATGACCACTACCCTGCTGACGCTGCATAACCTGGATCTTGACTGGTCCGAAGGCGGCGCATTTAGCGGTGGTGTTCGGCTAATCTCTTCCGGGGCCAACTGCTATAACAACGACGATATTGATTGCGCTCTGGTCCATCATCCCTATGGCATCTTTGTTTCTGAAGTTCGGTCGTATGGGAATGACAGTGTCCTGCCGGCATGGAACATTTCCTGCGTGAGCAATTGCGGCATGATCAACTCCGCGATACTAGGCTCGTTCGGCAAAGTCGCGTCTGGGCACAACCTGCGCGTTATGGGGGCATGGGGGCTGTTGGTCAGCAACTCGCATTTTGCCGGGGATCACATTGGTGATAACGGACCGAAATCAAAAATCACGCTTCGACAAATCGTCACAGACATCGCAGCGAGCGAAACGACCAATCCAGAGGATTTTGAATCGGGTAACCATCTGGGTGACGGGCCAGGCTGGGCACGCACGGCAGAACTCACCCACCACTTTAGCCCGCACTACAACTTTCTCATTGACAATATTCTTGGTGACAGCACTCAGAACGTGCTCAGCGAGGAGGCCGGCTGGCTCGAACTGCACCCGGG
>CAZVYE010000151.1:0-8622 GCA_964630895.1 uncultured Gammaproteobacteria bacterium
GGTCTTGGCATGGATGAAGCGCTCCGATTGATTACCCAGAATAATGCCCGGATTTTAGGCATTGAAGATCGCCTGGGCACGCTCGAGGCAGGTAAGGACGCCACCCTGTTTATTAGCAGTGGTAATGCCCTGGATATGCGTTCTAACGATGTGCAGCAAGCATTTATCGGTGGGCGTGAAATTACTCTGGACGGTATGCAGCAAGAGCTGTACCAGCGATTCAGCGAAAAGTACGCGGAGAAATAACATGAAACCAGGCAGGCTGATGGCGAGTTGTTTGGGTGTCGCTTTCAGTCTGTGCCTCAACGCAGCCCCGGCAGATCTGTCTGAAGACGGTATAACGTGGCTGCGTGATGAGGCCAGTGCGTTTGCACAAGCGCAGCAGGAGGGGCGACCAGTCCTGCTGTATATGGAGGCGGTCTGGTGTCATTGGTGCCATGTGATGGATCAACAGACCTACGCGGACGCTAACGTGCGCGAGCTGGTTGAACGTCATTTCGTACCTTTAAGAATCGATCAGGATGCGCGGCCCGATCTGGCTGCCCGATACCGTGACTACGGGTGGCCAGCGACCATCTTCCTCAGCCCGCAGGGCGTTGACCTGGTCAAGCGTCAGGGCTTTATCGGCCCTGGTCCTTTTGCTCGACTCCTGCAAGCGATCATCGCTGACCCTACGCCAGAAGCAGCTGCACGTATTGTTGTTCCAGACACGCTCGCACAAACCTCTGACTTGCAAGAAGACCTTAAATCTATGCTGCAATCGAGGCACTTGGCTACCCATGACGCTGAGTTGGGCGGACTAACCATTAATCAGAAGTTTTTGGATCGAGATTCAGTAGAACTTGATCTGGTGCAGTGCAATCAGGGAGAGGAGGCAGCCTGCACCCGAGCGAGAAAAACGCTGGTCGCGGCTATCGCTTTGATAGATCCCGTTTGGGGCGGTGTTTATCAGTACTCAACGCACGGAGACTGGGATCATCCCCATTACGAGAAGCTCGGAGCCATTCAGGGAGAATACCTGCGTATTTATGCGCTGGGTTACGCGCAATTTGAGGATCCGCGTTTTGCCAAAGCAGCGCGGATGATTACCGAATACTTATATAAATTCTTAAAATCACCGCAAGGAGGTTTTTACGCGTCTCAGGATGCAGATTTGATTCCCGGAGAAAAGGCCCACGACTTCTTCGCTGCCACTAGTGCAGAGCGTGCCGCCCTGGGAATGCCGCGTATAGATAAGCAGGTTTACGCGTCAGTGAATGGATCAATTATTGAAGGGTTGGCGCTTTGGTATCAGGCCAGCGGTGATTCAAAGGCGCTTGCAGCTGCTCTGGCCGCCTTCCACGACGTGAACACGCGTACCAGGCGCACTGATGGGCTTTATGGCCATGGCAATGCCAGCGAGTCCGCCTTTCTGGCAGACACCGTGGCCATGGGTCGGGCGCTGCTGGCCCTGTATTCGGCCACCGGCGAGGGTAAATATTTGCAAGAGGCAGCGGCGACAGCGGGCGGGCTTTCGAGCTTCTCCGGACCAGAAGGCGGATTTCGCTCGGCCCAGCGCAGCGGGCCCATAGCGGCAATCCGTCAGATAGACGAGAATATCGCAGCTGTGCGCTGGCTCAATCTGATGTCGTTTTATGTCGGTAACACCAAGCTGCGAGACCTGGCTCGTCATGGCATGCGCTACCTGGCAACTCCAGAGGTGGCGCTAGACCGCATTACCGAAGCTGGTGTCCTGCTGGCGGACTGGGAGCTCAATCACGATCCACTGCATTTGACGGTCGTTAGCCAGGACTCAAACGAGTTGGCTAAGTCTCTGTTTGCAAAAGCATCGCAGCAGCCTGGCTGGTACAAGCGCAGCGAGTGGTGGCAGCGGGCCAATGGTCCGCTGATGAATCCCTCAGTACGATATCCCAAGCTAAAGCAGCCTGCGGCTTATGTTTGCACCCAAAATCGCTGCTCGCGTCCGCTGGTTACTGTGGAAGATTTTGCCGAATATCTGAACCAACAATAAACGCCCCTCGTCTTCTTGCGGTTTTCTTCGCATGTGAGCGGTTATAGTCGGGAAAAATCGACCAGAGGGCTCGTTATGAAAAAGTGTCTTTTAATGTTGTGCGTCGCAGCGATGGTCGTTGCGTGTACCACATCTCCAACCGGCAGAAATCAGCTGATTTTGATTGGTGACGGCGAAATGGCTCAAATGGGCATCACCGCTTTCAACAAACTCAAGCAGCAAGGCGATTTATCTAGAAATCGACGTGCGAACCAGTACGTGCAGTGCGTATCAGACGCGGTGCTGAGTGCTCTGGGTCCCAACGCAGAACGATGGGAAGTTGTCGTATTCGACGAGGACTCTCCCAACGCTTTCGCGCTACCTGGTGGTAAAATTGGCGTACACACCGGCATCATGAAAGTGGCTGAGAATCAGTCTCAGCTAGCAACCGTAATAGGGCATGAGATAGCGCACGTAGTGTCTCGGCACGGCGCGGAGCGTGTTTCCAATGCATTTGCTGCACAGGCCGCACTGGGGGTAGCGCAAGCTTACGCCAATTCCAGCGGTAAACCGCAGGGACAACAGCAGCTATTGCTGGCGGCCCTCGGCTTAGGTGCCCAGGTGGGTTATCTGTTGCCCTTCGGACGCACCCAAGAGAGTGAGGCAGATGTTATAGGGCTGAAGATGATGGCTGAAGCTGGATTCGATCCTACCCAAAGCGTCGAGCTATGGCGCAATATGAAGCGCGCCTCCGGCGGCCGATCTGCGCCTGAATTTTTGTCTACGCACCCTAACCCGGACAAGCGGATTCAAGAGTTAAGCAAGTATATGGATAATGCTCGTCAAATCGCGCTGAACGCGCGGCGCAATGGGCGCAACCCCAACTGCGGGTAAGGTGCTTTCGGCGCACAGGCGCCACCGGTGAGTGGCGCCTGTGTGTTTTCCAGCTTGAATAAAGACCCCTGCGCTTATGCCGACCCATCGGCGGAAGAGGTTGGGTAAGATGGGTCGACATAAGGCCTGGGTTTGCTCACTAACCGCATTATCAGCGGTTCGTATCTAGGCTTCAGGTGAGTCGTCATTAAAGCGACACACCAACATTCTTGTCTATTTCAAACCAAATATACGCACGGTATCTTGACTTTGGACCTGCCGAAAGTCAGCAGCGAACTCCAATGGTCTGGTTACCGCAATTTTCGCAGCGTGCATGGTGGCCTGATCCGTGTTGGCTGCACAACACCGTTGATCCGCATATTGCGTTGTTTTGTCAGGAGCATTTAACCTAGATTAGGTTGCGCGTGGTGGTTTGTAGCAGCCAAATTACCATTTCATTGATCTTCACTGTTTGCCTATATGCACCGGCTTAATTTGAAGACTACCCAGCGAATTGAACCGCCATGACTCAGGATGTTGAGCAGCGCGCCAAGGATGCGGGCCTGCGTTACGTAAGTGATGAGACTACAAAAGGGTATAGCCGCAAGCGAGCCGGAACTGGTTTTGCTTACTACGAACCTTGCGGTCAATTGTTGTCTCGTGAAAGTGCGATTCGTCGTTGGATCGATACATTGGCAATCCCTCCTGCCTGGGACGATGTTTGGGTAAGTCCAACGCAACAGGGGCATGTGCTTGCAATGGGCCGTGACTCAGCCGGGCGCAAACAGTACATCTATCATCCGCTCTGGAATGAGCTGGCAAGGGAAACCGTTTTCTACCGACTGCCAAAATTTGCCGATGCATTATCTACGCTTCGGGACCAGGTAGACGCAGATCTCGCGCGCGATACTTTGGATCGGCGATTGGCAATCGCAGCTGTGGTGCGCTTGATGGATCGTGGTTTGGTGCGCGTGGGCAACGAAAATTCATATCAGCAGCGCAGTGCGTTTGGCGCGACCACCCTGGAGTGCAAACATGTAGAGTTGCAGGATGGCTGCGTGCTTTTGGATTTTGTGGCAAAGGGAGGAAAGGGTCGAGCCGTTGCCATAAATGATCCGAAGTTAACAGACGTGTTGGCGCAGTGTCAGGAGTTGCCTGGCCAGCGATTGTTTCAGTATCGATCTGCAAATGGCCCTTTAGAGCGTGTTTATTCAGATGACGTCAACGAATATATGCACACAGTGGCAGGTGATAGATTCACTGCGAAGGACTTTCGCACTTGGGGCGGCTCAACGCGATTTTGCAAGTATGCTTGTGACTTGCTTGACCAAGAGCAAGGCCAAGACCGAGAAACGGTGTGCAGGAACGCAGAAGAGCTGACAGCAAAGAGCTTGAATAACACTCCAAATATTGCTCGATCCCACTACATTCATAGCGCATTGCGACCAGCGGTGCTGGAAAAGCGATTAGATCAGTTTTTGTCTCAAGAAGTATCGAAGACGGTCAGGAAAAGACTGGCTCGGCACGAGTGGCTTACGCGAAGATTGCTAGATTGACCATTGGCGCCACGCAAAAGAAAAGGGCTGCGAAACGCAGCCCTTCTGGTCTCAGATATAGAGAGACTCTCATCTATAAAAGTGGATATAGATTACCCGTCATTGTCAGCAACTTGATCAGGATTTTCTTCCTCTTCCCACTCGTCGCCATCATCTTCAGGCATTTCAACGTCGATGTCAGGCACTTCCATTGTCACTTCTTTTGTACCGACTTCTACATCAGCCGTTTCCACGTCGAACTCCGGTAGTTCGCCACCTTCGGCATCGACATCAATGCTAGGCATTTCGCCGTCGTCGGTCTTAACTACCTCATATTCTGGCAGTTCACCAGGATCAGCAGCTACATCTACCTCAGGCAGTTCCACATCACCGCTGACGTCTGCTTCACAGCCTACAAGAGCAAAACCAGCCGCTATCATTACTGCAAAAATTGGATTGAATTTGTTCTTCATAATAAATACTCCGTTGGCAAAAATGTCTTCAGTCAAGATGAAGCAAGCCGCATGCCAAAAATATAATACCTATTAAAAACAATAATTTATGCATTTTTCTGATGGCTTACAACGCTGTCCATAACGCTGTTTTTGCACGCGGTTGCAAACTTTGCACGGTTTGTAATTTAGAGCCTTGACCGTATAGAGCACGTAAGTTTTTGTTTAAATCATGATTTTTGTGACGGAGTTCACAAATTAACAATTGTTTACTTGAATCAAGTCACAGTTTGGTTTTTTGGCTGCAATTACGCTACTGGGTCACTGCTTTACGTGTGCTCGGGAGCATTAAATGGAACAGGGATCAAGGAATAAGCGCCGGAGCTTTCTGGCTGGCGTTGCATTGGCTGGCGCAGCTGGAGTTACATCCAGTGCATCTGCAAGTACGAATTCTCAAGTAAACAAGAATTCTCTCAAACGTTCAAAGGCGGCAAACGTGGGGTCCACGCCGTTGTCTGGCACCGATAATGCCATCACACCGCCGTTTTCGGTTATGGTGTTGAATCGTTTGGGATTTGGGCCACGCCGAACCAAAGTTAGCAAGGCAGCTGCTAATCCCGACGTATTGTTTGACAGCAGTTTCGAGGTCTCACAGGCGCTGGGGCAAGATGACGTCGAATACTTTGAATCGCTTGGTACTACGGATGCTCAGCGCCTGGAGAATTGGCTTGATGAGCAACTAACGAACAGCCTGCCCGATCAAGAATTGGATCAGCGTCTGGATCTGGACAATCCTAATTCACCTTATTACACGCTATCGCAATCCCTGGCCGGGGTTTTCTCGACCCGAGAGTGTCAAGGAAGTTCAGAGTACCGTCGACCGCTGCGAGACGTGGAGTTTGCTGCGTTCATGCGCGCCTGCTACAGCCGCAATCAGCTTTTCGAGCTGATGGTGGATTTTTGGCACAATCATTTCAACGTATATGGCGAGCAAGACCGGGACACTTCCGTGGCATTCGCCGCTTGGGATCGCGACGTTATTCGGCGCGAAACTTTTGGCAACTTCTACAGTATGTTGCACCGTTCGGCGCGTCATCCGGTAATGTTGCGGTATCTGGACAATTACGAAAATAGAGCAGGTGGCATCAATGAGAACTATGCACGCGAATTGTTTGAGTTGCACGGCCTCGGCTCTGAAAATTATCAGGGCGTCGATCGGCCGAGGGATGTAGCAGGACTTAGCGAAAACCCGTACACCGCGGTGAATGATGCCGAACTCAATAACCCGGCATACGGCTACATTGCCGATCCATCACTGGTGATCGCAGAAGCCTATGTAGATGACGATGTATATTCAGCTGCAGAGGCGTTAACGGGCTGGCGCTATGACGATGAAAATGTAGGCAATAGCTGTGGTACGGGCGCATTCTTTACCGAAGAAGAAGAGCACTCGGGAAATATTGCAAAAGCCGTTTTGACCCAAGGGGTTGCTGTGATTCCGTCGGATTTGGACGCCGCAACGGAAGGCCGCCTGGTCATCAAAATGGTGGCGTACCATCCAGGCACGGCAGTGCATATCAGTCGTAAGATTTGTCGCCGACTTTGCATGGACGATCCACCAGAGCCTATGGTTCAGGCAGGGGCGCAAGCCTTCTTCGCAAATCGAAGAGCTCCGGACCAAATCGCCAAGACCATCAAAGCCATTGTTATGACCCCAGAGTTTATGGATATCAACAACTGGGGCAGCAAGATGAAGCGGCCGTTTGAACATATTGTGTCCGTGATGCGATGTACCGGCTTTGATCGAAATCTTAACGAAGACGATCGCGATTCCCGCGATTTTCGTTGGCAATTTCAGCGCGCAGGACAGCGATTGTTTACTTGGCGTACTCCCGACGGGTTCCCAGACCGCCGCGAACATTGGGAAGGCTCTACATCTCTGGTGCATATGTGGCGCACGGTGGATTGGCTTATCGATGAAAATGCCTCTGACAATGACCGCCTGCTGCGCGTCATTAACATCACCTTGGAAAATTTGAGTGGCAACCCCACGCCGCGCCAGATCGTTGAGTTTTGGTGTAACTGGATGATGGGCTTTAGCCCGCAAGGTGGCTGGGCTGGTGGTCCTGGGACGTTATTTAGCAATGCGCCAACTGAGCTTGGCAAAGCCTGCATGCAGTTTTTTACCCAGCAAGGGTTTCCGGTAGGTGAAGAAGACGCCAGTATTTGGCCCGCTGACCAACAAATTGCGCGGGCAGAGTTGGGTGTTGACGATTGGCCTTATTATTGGCATCGACGGCTGCGGGGTCTCATTACCCTGATCAGTTGGTCGCCGAACTTTATGCAGAGGTAAGCGATATGGATCGTAAAATAGTATTACCAAACGTATCCCGTCGCGGTTTCCTCGGCGGATTGGGGGCAGGGGCCGTAGCACTTGGCGGTGCTTCCTTAGGGGTTCCGCAGGCAGCACGCGCGGGCACCAGGATCAAAACCCTTGTGTACGTCTTCCTGCGCGGTGGCACCGATGGCTTGAGCTTGGTTCCACCTATTGCAGGCGCTGATTTGGGTCACTACATGGACGCTCGTCCGTATACACGGGTCGATCCCAACGACAGTGATCCCTCCAGGCGCCCGCTGGCATTGAATGGCGTGTCCGATTTTGGACTGCACCCCTTTGCGACTGGACTGCAGACGCTGTTTAATCGGGACAAGGTTGCGATCATTCACGCAGCCGGCCATCCGCCAGGAACACACACAAGAAGCCATTTTGATGCACAGGAACAGATTGAGCTGGGCACGCCCGGCGAGCAGTCTGCATCCCAAACCGGCTGGCTAACCCGGCATCTCCAAACAACGCCTGGCTTAAGCAATGACGCCATTTTTACCTCTATGGTATCCAGCAGTAATCCGCCAGTCAGTTTGAATGGGTATCCCGACGTGGCTACTCTGGATTCGCCAGATTCATTCTCCCCCAATAGCGGCACCTATGAGGCAACGCACCTAGCCATGCTCCGTAATCTCTATAGTGGAGCAGGTTCTTTGGATCTTGGCGCGCAAACCACCGTTGATGCAGTAGATTTGATTAATTCACTGGATCTGGATGCTGTTATTCCAGGTGGAGGCGTCACGTATCCCAATAGCGGTGTTGGGCGTGATTTTGAGTTGGTGGCCGCACTTATCAAACAAGATCTTGGTATTGGGGTAGCAACTGTAGATTTTGGGGGATGGGATACCCACAATAGCCAGAATACGGTACAAAACTACGGCCCCTATGGACCACGAGTAAGAGACCTGTCCGATGCGCTATTCGCTTTCTACGAAGACTTGCGCTTCAGCGATGGCCGCCACAATGACGTAACGATCATTTTGCAAAGCGAATTTGGACGGCAGATCAAAGAAAACGCAAACCGCGGTACAGATCATGGTTTGGGTTGTCCAATGGCGGTGATTAGTGGCAACGTAAATGGCGGAGTTTACGGCACGTTTCCTGGTTTAGCCCCGGCGCAGCGAATAAGCGACAGCGTTGAACCCACTACAGATTTCCGTCAGGTGCACGCCACGGTTTTGGATCGTCTGATGGGAAATCCCAACGTAGACGACGTGTTTGCCGATCCAACGTTTAATTACTCACCCATGGGTTTCGCCTGACACTAGATACGACTCATGTGGACTCTTGCGATAGCGATTGCCCTGGCCGCCCCGGCCGGGGCAGAAAACCTCATTTGCGAAGATATTAGCGGCTTTTCTGAAAATGCTTCAGTGGACTACGCCA
>CAZVYE010000152.1:0-8609 GCA_964630895.1 uncultured Gammaproteobacteria bacterium
TCTAAGTCTAGTTTTAGCGCACACTACGCGGCACATTCTGTCTGACGAAATCCGGGGGCATAAGCTGGCACCTGCTAACTCAAAACCGATTGTTTTGGTCGAACCTTATGGTTTGAGCCCCGAATGGTGTGCAGCAAAGTATGCCTAAGCACTTATCGCCCTATTCAATTGACTCGTGAGATTGCGCACAGCACACGGCCCTGAGCCGATCTTGCACACAGAATCCACAGGCCAATAATACAACAGTAAGCGTACGCTGGGGCGATCTGTAACAGTTGGGGCCTGATTCAGTAAATTCTTGTTATGTTATTAACCCAAACAATGTCCGCCAGCAGCCACATGGTATAAACTCGCGCGGTCAGAATCTAGCGGAAAGAGAAAAAATGAGTGAACAGACAGCGGCCGAGCACGAAATGGCCGAACTGATTGTGGAGTCCTTGAATCTTGAGGACGTCAGTGCAGATGAAATAGAGCCAGAAGAGTTCCTATTTGGAGACGGATTGGGTCTAGATTCGATTGATGCCTTGGAATTGGCATTGGCAATATCGCAAAAATACGGTGTTCAACTTAAGTCAGAAGACGAGAATACCCGAGAGGTCTTTACCAGCTTACGCTCACTTACGACGTTTGTTCAGGAAAACAAGACCGTATAACAACCGCATATGGATACGCGGCACGCCGTCCACAACAACACAGCGCCTTTGCTTAGAGCGAGTTCGGGCGACGCACTGATCATCAATCAAGCTGGGGAGGTGAACGTTGCCGATTTCCTTGGCAAGGTTAATGCACTCGCTAAGCGTCTTCCAGCTTTGCCCTATGCGATCAATCTTTGTGGCGACAGGGAAAACTTTCTGCTTGCGTTTTGCGCCACTTTGGTAGCTGGCCAGGCAAATCTTTTGCCTGCCAACCATAAGTTGGGAACGCAGCAAGAGCTGGCGCGCAGGTATCCTGATTGCTATGTGATCGGCGATGGCTGCGAAGTATGGTCAGAGCTTCAATCTGTTACGGCTTTAAAAGACGAGCCGGCACCACCTGCCGATGCCATCCCGGAGATTCCATTAGATCAGCTGGCTTTGATCAGCTTTACGTCTGGATCCAGTGGCGAACCTGGAGAGAATCGGAAGACATGGCATGCACTGAAAGCGGGAACGCGCATCAATGTGGCCAATCTGCTTGATGAAACCCATCGGGCGGGCTCGATACTCGCTACGGTTCCTTCTCAGCATATGTATGGAATAGAGACAGCGATACTACTACCGCTGTTGTCGCCGCTTCGGTTGGTGGCCGAACATCCCTTGTTTCCGCAAGACGTGTGTGACGCATTGGCCATGATGAAAGGTGCACGTACGCTTGTGTCCACGCCGTTCCACATGCAGGCGCTTTTGGGAAGTAGCATTGAATTTCCTAAGGTAGATTTAGTGCTAAGTGCAACCGCGCCGTTACACAAAGAAACCGCGGAAGCGGTGGCGAAACGATTTGATACTGAGGTTCGCGAGATTTATGGCTGTAGTGAAGTGGGTTGTATTGCGCGTCGCAATCCCATTACCGAGCAGCAGTGGACTGCGTTCTCAGGGTTTACGTTTTCCCAGCGAAACGACCTCAACTATGTGGATGCTGAGCACCTTAGCGGTCCGGTGGAGCTGCAAGATGCCCTGGAATTTGTCGACTTCAACCGCTTCATCCTGCACGGGCGCGCCACCGACATGTTGAATATTGCGGGTAAGCGGGGCTCGTTGGTGCAGATTAATCAACTCATCCAGCAAGTAGATGGTGTGCGGGACGTCTGTGCCTTTACGCGGCCAACGGATAACGGCGTTCAAAGAATCTACGCTTTAATTGCTGGCAGCCCGGATGCGGCCGCCAGTATCCGCGCCCACCTGAAACAGCACTTGGATGGCGTCTTTATTCCCCGGCGCATGGGGTTTGTTGAGCAGTTACCCAGGACTGCAGCAGGCAAGCTACCCAAAACTGCTGTAGAGGCGGCATTCGCCGCCAGTCAGAGCGGAAAACAGCCCAATGAGTGATGCGTGGCGTCAGCATAGTGAAGGTGGTTTGCCCATTCTCACGAAGCTTTATTTGTTTGTGGCGCTTAAACTGGGTCGCAACGTAGCGGTATTTTTTCTGGCGCCAATCACGCTGTATTTTTTTATTTTTAGAATTGAGCAACGGCGAGCCTCCCGGGCGTTTTTTACTCGAGTGCAAGGCAAGCCACCATCTACGTGGCAAGTGTTCAAACACTTTTGGACTTTTGCACGCGTCATCGTTGATCGGGTCTATCTGCTCAGTCAGGGCGATACCGCTCTGCATCTGGAGGCAGAAAACTATGCGGAGTTTATGCAGGCCTTAGACTCAGGTTCAGGGTTTGTGCTTCTTGGCGCACATTTTGGGAGCTTTGAGGCAGGCAGGCTACTTACCGCACGCAGGCCCCAAACTCGTCTTCGGATTGTGTTAAACAAAGCGCAAAATCCGGTGATCACCAATTTATTTGACGCGTTGAATCCCAAGCTTGCCGGGCAAGTAATCGATGTAGCAGCTGGCCCTGCCCAACTTGGCTTGTCTATTGCTGCAGCGGTCCAAAATGGCGAAGTAGTCGGTATGCTGGCCGATCGAGTAGGACCGAATGAGCCAGGTCTGGTAGTGGAGTTTTTGGGGGGCACGGTTCGTCTGCCTGCAGCACCATTTGTCATGGCGTCACTAGCGCAGGCGCCCATTGCAGTATTCTTTCCGGTGTTCGAAGGCGGGGACCGCTATCGAATTCTATTTGATGTGATTGGGAAGATTCCACGGGTTGCTCGCAGCGAGCGCAATGAGGTTCTGCAGCAATTTGCGCAGAAGTATGCTGACAAATTGGCCGTTTGTGTACGTTCCCATCCCTACAATTGGTTTAACTTCTATCCTTACTGGTCACAAACTCAGGTTAAACCGAATGATTAGAAAAAATGTAGTTGTCTTGCTCGCATTTTTGTTTGCAAGTCTAAGTGCTAATGGGGCAACGCTAGGCGAGCGACTCAAAAAAATGGAGCGCGCAGACGATCGTCCCATTCCTTTTGTCGAAGAACGACATAGTGCCGTGCTGGCCGAGCCGGTCATCCAGCGTGGGTACCTACGTGTCGATCCCGAATCCGGGGACATGATTAAGCAGATTGAAACTCCGGAACCGTTGCGGATGACTATCAACAACAAGCTCATTGTTATCGAGCAAGATGACCGGAAACGTCGCATTGGTCTGGCAAAAAGGCCAGAGTTACAGGCGCTGCTGCAAAGCGTAAAATCGCTGATGGCGGGCAGTGCAGAGGAAATCGAGCGTTACTTTTCTCTCGACTATTCTGAAGACGCTGCGGCCGACACATGGCGGTTGGTTATGCATCCGAAGCACGAGCGCCTGGCACGCAAAGTGGACGCGCTAATTGTGGATGGTGATGCAGGTGGAATTCGGGAAATCTGTACTCGAATGGACAATGGCGATTGGCAACATATGAGCTTGGTGGCCGCGCACGCCAATGCCGAGTAAATCTACTAGCGCAATGTCCCGTTTGTTGATTTGGGCTGTGGGGCTCGCGCTTTGCGGCGTCTTGTTGTACTCCCAGATTTCTTTTAATTACGCCTTAGGCTTATTTTTGCCGCCACCAGAGACCGAGGCCCAGCAGGTGCTGGTGGAGCGAGTTGGCGAGGGGCCGGGCGCGCGTCTGATACTGGTCGGTATTCCGGGCGCAGATTGGGACACTGTAGACGCGGCTCGGGTCGCTTTGGAAGACTCCGGACAGTTTGCCAGAGTCATGTCCAGCACGCTGGCGCCGGAACTTAGTGACCTACCAGATGAGCTTTGGACATACCGTTATTTACTGGCAGATCAGGCATTTGATACTGAGACCCTGGCCGAAGCTCTAAATGATCGTCGCAAAGACATGGCAGTGATGTCTGGCGAAGAATTTAATTACTTGCTCACCCATGATCCCACCTTTACTGCCATTTCCTTGCTTGAACAAATGTCGGCGGGGTCAAACCAAACAGAGGACTGGATAACTGAGGACGGCACCGGCTTGCTGCTGGTAGAAGGTAACAGCGGCGCGATGGATATAGCGGGCCAGGAAGCCACCGTCGCAGCAATCCGCAGTGTCATGCGCGACGCTGAGATTACATCCGAACCACTTCTTAGCGGAGTCGGGGCATTTGGTGTTGAGCTAAAACAAACTATTCACAAAGAGGCCGAGCTGCGTTCGACTTTAGCCACTTTGGCGTTGCTCACCGTGTTAATCATTGCCTATCGGCACTGGCGGCCCGTGCTGCTGTCAGCATTGCCGCTACTTTCGGGATTGGTCGCAGGAGCGGCTACAGTTGCTTTATTGTTCGATTCCATCCATGGAATTACCCTGGCATTTGGGTTCACGCTTATGGGCGTGGCCATTGACTATCCGCTGCATTTGCTGTCGCACGCGCGCAATATGAGCGGTGTGGCCGCGATCAAAAATATTTGGCCGACAATGCGGCTGGGCGTCTTGAGTACTTTGTTGGCGTATGGCGCCATTGCCATTTCCGGTTCTGAGGGATCAGCGCAGCTTGGAGTCTTTACCGCAGCTGGGCTGTTGGTGGCTGCAGCGGTTACGCGATATTTGCTACCAGTGCTCACCAAGGAACAGGCGCACAAATTTGATGCGGCACCAACTCGTTCAGTAACCGGTAGCCGTCTGCTCCCTGCATTGCTGGCATTCGGACTGTCCTTTGTACTAGTGGCACTCAATTGGGAAGGTGCGTTTTGGAGCAATAATCTGGCGGATATGAGCCCCGTACCCAAGGAACTTTTGCAGCGGGATCGGGAATTTCGAAACGCCATCGGTACGCCCAGTCTGCGCTATGTCATTGCTGTTCGTGGTGACGATGCACAAGATGTGCTGGAACGAACCGAATCCCTGGACATTGATCTCAACACGGCGTTAGAACAGGGCTGGTTAGAAGATTGGCAAGCAGTCACCCATTTGCTGCCAAGCAAGGCAACCCAATCTCGTCGCCAAACGAGCTTGCCGAAGCCAGATGCGCTCGCATCGAATTTCGCACAAGCAGCTAGCAGCAGCCCATTCGCAGCGGGTGCGTTTGCCCCATTCATAGAAGCGGTAGGCGATTCAGCCTCGCTGGAATTGATTGCAGTTGACCACTACAAAGATTCTTCTTTGTCCACTTGGATAGAAGGGTTTTTGTATGCAACAGATGGTGAAGTTGTTTCTCTATTCAGTCTCACCAATGTGAAAGATGAAGGCGCGCTATCCCAGTTCTTGGAAGCTCATCCCGCGGGAGCGACGTTGGTAGACTTTAATGCAGCGTCTCAATCGCTGGTAGCCGAATATAGGTGGCATACCTTGGTGGTATTGCTGGGAGCACTGGTGCTTATTCTTGCGTTGCTGTTGTGGCGTATTGAACCAGCACGTGCAATATGGGCCTTGTTCACGGTCCTGGCGGTTATATTCGGCACGGCAGGTTTGGTGTTTGCATTGCATGGGCCGCTAAACCTGTACCACCTAATGGCGCTCTTGCTGGTTGCAGGTCTGGGGCTGGACTACGTGCTGTTTCTCAGCAGAAACGAAGAATCAAACGCGGGTCTGAGAGATACGCGCCATGCGGTGGTTGCGTGTGCAGCTTCCACAACATTGGCCTTTGGTGTTCTGGCTGCGTCCGCAATACCAGCGCTGCAGGCGCTGGGTTTGACGGTAAGTATTGGCTCAGCTATGAGTTTGCTGCTGGCCTTTGTAGGCGTGCGGCGCGAGAGTTTAGGCGGTTAGTCGCTCGCGCAAGTCGCCCAAGTGCTCGCGCTCATATGAATCGGGCTCTGAACTCTCGGGATCTAGTAGCGCCTCCAAGCGCACAGCCAGCTCTTCGAGAAACTCGATGTTTTCCCGGATGCGCTGTTTCATCTGGTCGCGATCAAGCTTATCCAGCAGCTCAATATTCAGACGGGGCATGCAAGGGATCTTTTGTTGATCGAAGAATACGCCACGGCATGGGCGTTGGATAGCTTGCGCGCCATACTCTCGGAACGTCTGCTGCAAGCGCATACTGAGCTTCTGCGCGTTTTCCAGCTCAGGCCCTAGTTCTGCCAGAAGATGAATATCGGTAATTAGATTCTGGAAAAACAACTGAGCCTGAATACCCCAGTAATAGGCATAGTCCCAGGTGGTCTTCAATACCATTAGCCGGCTGTCACCGAATCCAGGATATTGATCCTGATAGATGTCTAATGTGCCGCGATAGAGCGAATAATAAACCCGCTCCAGCACCTGGCTGCGTACAGTGATGTTTTCGCCGCCGAAGTCGCGCGTAACCAAGTCAGTGAGCATGGTATTGCTCAGACCGATAAAATCGCTGCCTGGCGAATAAAACGGGTCAAGAAATACGCCGGCCTCGCCGGTAAGGCCCCATTGTTCACTGGAAAAGACGCGTTCGCTGTCATGGGAGAAGTGCTTGAGGAATTTGAAGTCCAGAACATCTCCGTCGCGCACTGCTTGCGCGCACTTCGGGTGGCGCTTATCGAGCCAGGCGAGCGATTTTTCCAGCGTGTTGATTTCTTCCAGAGGATGGAGTCTTGGGTCTGCAACAATACCGATGCTGGTCGCGCCTGGCCCCAACGGAATCAACCACACCCAATAGCCGGGCCCCATTAAATGGTTGGTACTCAGCCAGCGCTCATAGGGTGCGCACCGATCGTGCCAGTCTTGATCGTCCGACCAGTCGTCGATCTTGACGCGCTCTGCCACTCGAAACCATACCGCGTTGACAGCATGATCGTTCGGCTTCTTTAGTCCCATGCCGCGTTTGAGTACGCTGGCACGGCTTGCTGCGTCAATAACCCAACGCGCCTTGATGGTTCCCTCCGATGACCCGTTGCGATACTTCGCAGCATAGTGGCCATTGGGCTTATCTACCGACTGTACTTTGGTGTTGTCGAAGAACTGCGCGCCTGACTCAGAAGCAAACCGAGCGAGGTCATTCTCCAGCAAGCCTCTGTCCAGCTGGTAACTAGGGACCCCAAACAGGCTGCTGCCACCAATTTCGTCCGCTTTTTCAATTTGATCCTGATGATCGCCAAAAAAGAATCGAAGACCAAACTTTCTAAGATGTTTGTCTGCAAGATAGTCTTTGAGGCCAACCGTGTCTGAGAAATAATGCGCACCAATCTCCACGGAGGATTCGCCGACTTTGTGCGCAGCAAGAGGTAAGGGATGTTGATTGCGCTCCATGATGGTAACGCTCAAATCATTGCGAGCCTCTCTCAATTGCTTGGCCAGCGTGAGTCCGGCGAGACCACCGCCTATGATCAGTACATCA
Organism: uncultured Gammaproteobacteria bacterium; assembly: GCA_964630895.1. GTDB lineage: Bacteria > Pseudomonadota > Gammaproteobacteria > Xanthomonadales > SZUA-38 > CAZVYE01. Next base: position 7,315 of record CAZVYE010000152.1, read on the forward strand.
GTGTCAATTGCAGACTTAGCCATGATGAATTTGTACCTTCAGGTGTTTATTCCCGGCGAGTGGATAGCGTGTATCCAGGGCGCTTTGCATCAGTAATGATTCTAGCACCGGCATACCCGTCCCAGCAGGGTTCGCGGCCGCCATATCATGCAAACTGACATGGTCTGACTCGGGCCAGTCTACCTGACCGTCCCCTATTTGTACCGCAAGACGTGGTTGATTGTCCTGTTCAGGCGTAAGCACTAACGCGAGGCCGAGCGGGATGTCAATTTTCCGGATGTCGTTTAGCGGCTCAGGGGTAGGGACGTCATACATGGCTGCTAAGACCGGGCGTTGCTCCACAAAGCACTGGGTGGCCGCCTCAAGCAACAGTATGGGCAGCGTGTGTTCATAAGAGCAAATCGCTGAGTTAGCCTGTTGGCAAACGGTAGATATGGCCCAGTATCCCGCGGGCGCATTGTGCACAGAGTTGTGAAATTTGATGGGTGATATGAGCTCTGGGTTCTGCGCCAGTACAGTGCACATATAGTCCGTGATGCTGGTGTCGCCCATGGCTGAGGCAAAGACCACCGCTGGTGTTTCCGGGTCCATGCTGGCAGCTCGACAAGCCTGTTCGGCAACTTCTACTGCAATTTTGACCGAAAGTGGTGCTCTGCGACGTTCTCTAGGTGGTATCCGTTCCGGCTTTGGAGCGTTAGCGGGTTCGCCTGACTCTGCTCCAGACATGAATCTGGACAGCTCTTCCATATCTGTAAATTCCGGACTCCAAACGCCAGCACCTGCGATGTGTACATTGATCGACTGGTTCATGCGGCGCGTCCAAACAACAATGACGCGTTGTTACCACCAAACCCGAACGAATTGGTCATCGCATACTGCATTTCGCGTGGCGTGTTCTCTTGCAAGATTGAAAATGCAAGTTCTGGATCTGGGTTGTGCAAGTTGAGTGTTCCTGGAGCAATTCCGTGTTGCATCGCCATTAATGTCAATATGGTTTCTGTAATGCCAGCTGCACCCAAAGTATGCCCGGTCCAGCCCTTGGTGGAAGACGCGAGCGTGTTGTCAGTAAAGACTCGATTCAGCGCTTCCGACTCAATTCGGTCGTTAGCCTGACTGGCTGTGCCGTGCAGGTTGATGTAATCGATCTTGCTTGCAGATATGTTTCCGCGTTTTAGCGCTTGCGTCATGCTTAGTGTGGCACCGAGACCTTCTGGATGTGGGTGGGACATGTGATAGGCATCTGCTGACTCGCCGTACCCAAGTAGTTGGATATTCAAGTCAGAGGTGGCTTCACC
>CAZVYE010000153.1:0-8601 GCA_964630895.1 uncultured Gammaproteobacteria bacterium
TCGCAGGCGGAGTATGACGCTCTGATCGCACTTATGCTTGATAATGGTGACCTGATTGAGCTAAATCAGGAAACGCACCCCAATTGTTATTTGCATCGTTCTGATCCCAAAGACGTGGCTCGTGTCGAGCACCTGACCTTTGTATGCACCGAAAACGAAGCGGATGCAGGCCCTAATAACAACTGGATGGAGCCTGGACCTGCCCGTAGCAAAATGGATGAGCTTTTTGCTGGCTGTATGCAGGGGCGCACCATGTACGTAATCCCATACTGCATGGGGCCGATCGATTCGCCATTGTCTCGTTGTGGTGTGGAAATCACGGATAGTCCTTATGTCGCTGCAAACATGCGCATCATGACGCGTATGGGCCAAGACGCACTAAAACGCATTGAGCGGGAAGGCACCTTTGTGAAAGGGCTGCACTCCACCGGTGAATTAGATCCAGACCGTCGGTTTATCATGCACTTCCCAGAAGAGCTGACCATCATGAGCTATGGCTCTGGATACGGTGGCAACGCGTTGCTGGGTAAGAAATGCCACGCCCTGCGCATCGCTAGTCACCAGGCAGCACAAGAAGGCTGGCTGGCTGAGCACATGTTGATTCTGGGTCTAGAAAGCCCTGAGGGTAAAACGCATTACGTAGCGGCGGCATTCCCATCGGCCTGTGGTAAAACCAATCTGGCCATGCTTATTCCGCCAGAGGCATTTCCGGGTTGGAAAGTATTTACGGTCGGTGATGACATCTGCTGGATGCACCGTGGCGACGATGGTCGCTTATGGGCAATTAACCCAGAAGCCGGGTTTTTTGGCGTGGCTCCGGGAACGGGCGAAAACACCAATCCCAATGCACTTGCCATGCTGGACAGCGATGCCATTTTTACCAACGTAGCCGTCACCAGCGACAATCAGCCCTGGTGGGAAGGTAAAGACAAACAAGAACCTGCGTTAGATTGGCAGGGTCGGCCCTTTGTTAAAGGTAATGGACCGGCCGCGCATCCAAATTCTCGATTTACTGTTTCCATGGAGAACTGCCCCAGCTACACCGAAAAGGCAGAGGCACCTCAGGGCGTACCTATCTCGGCGATCATTTTTGGTGGCCGTAGAGAGTCTCTGGTGCCCTTGGTATTTGAAGCCAAAGATTGGGAGCACGGTGTGCTGGTCGGGGCCTCCATGGCCTCCGAGACCACGGCGGCAGCCACCGGCCAAGTTGGCGTGGTGCGCCGCGATCCCATGGCCATGAAGCCATTCTGCGGCTACAACTTTGCCGACTACTGGTCTCACTGGCTCAATATGGGCGGGCAAGTAGAAAACCTGCCCAAGATTTTCCACGTTAATTGGTTCCGCAAGGACGACGACGGCAACTTTATGTGGCCGGGCTTTGGTGAGAATATTCGCGTGCTCCAGTGGATCCTAGACCGCTGTGACAACAAGGTGGATGCTGTAGAGACGCCAATCGGCAAGTTGCCGAAACCGTCCGACATTGATACCAATGAGCTGAATTTAGACGATGCGACGCTGGCAGAACTGCTGACCGTAGACGAAGCGGGCTGGCGTGCAGAACTGGCAGAGATTGGGGCGTTTATCGATGGATTTGGAGACCGTGTTCCCGGCAAGCTGCGTGAACAGCAGTTGGCTGTTGCCAAGAAGCTCTCCGAATAGTTTTAAATCAATCAGGTCGCGGCAGGTCCATATCTTGCCGCGATCACTCTTGCAATTCCCGCCAGGTCATCTATCGCAGCAATATCGTGCCAGCCGCAGCTCTCCAAGAGATTGATTATGGCTGCGCGCTGATCGTACCCGTGCTCCATTAGCAGCCAACCACCGGGCTTCAGATGCTCCGGCGCCTGTTCCACGATTATCTCTATGTCTTCCAAACCTTCTGCGCCAGAAGCCAGGGCACCAATCGGTTCGTACTTTAGTTCGCCTGCCAGGTTAGGGTGCGATTCCGCAACGTAAGGGGGGTTGGAGACGATCATGTCCACCTGCGGGCCCGCATACCTGGACAACCAGGTTCCCTGCTGCAGTGTTACGTTTTTCAGTTTCAGGGCAGCAAGGTTCGATTGGGCAACGTGAAGCGCTGCAGCGGAGATATCCACACCAGTCACTGCCGCATCGGGCCGTTCATATGCAATGGCTAACGCGATAGCACCGCTACCTGTGCCTAGATCCAGAACTGTAGGTGCTTCAATTGGGGCAAGTCGGGTCAGTGCTTCTTCTACCAAAATTTCGGTCTCGGGACGTGGAATAAGCACGTCTGGGCTAACCAGCAGATCAAACTGCCAGAAAGCCTGATGGCCCAGGATGTAAGCAATGGGCTCTCCTGCCGATCGCCGCGAAGCCATCTCTTGGAAATGCGCTGCTTGCGCATCAGTGACGGTATCGTCACCGTGCGCGTACAGCCAGGCGCGAGATTTGTTGCCCAGGGCGGCCCCAAGCAGACGCTGCGCTTCAGCCTTATCCAACGCCTGCTGATGGTTTAGCAGTTCGGTGACGGTGCTCAAGACTGCAAGCGGGCCAATACCTGTTCTACTACGTCGTCCACGGCAATGAACTCATTGGCTTCGGCATCTCGAGCCCGATATTCAATCTCGCCATTATCCAGGCCCTTGTCGCCCACAACGATGCGATGCGGAATGCCAATCAGTTCCATCTCGGCGAACATGACGCCGGGTCGTAATGGTCGATCCTCCAACAATACGTCAACACCGGCGGCTTTAAACGCATCGTATAGTTCTTCGGCTTTACTGCGGGCGCGCTCCGATTTATGTCCGTTCATGGGCAGAATTGCCAGCTCAAACGGCGCAATGGGCTTGGGCCAGATAATGCCTTTATCGTCATGGTTTTGCTCGATAGCCGCGGCAACCATGCGCGAAACGCCAATGCCATAGCAGCCCATCGTCAATATCCGGGACTTGCCTTGTTCGTCCAGAACCACCGCATTCATTGCTTCAGCGTACTTGCTTCCGAGCTGGAAAATATGGCCCACCTCAATGCCGCGCGCTTCAGTCAGCACGCCTTTGCCGTCTGGGCTGGGGTCGCCAGCTTGAGCTTCGCGGATATCTTCGACTCTAGTAATGCCACAGTCTCGATCCCAGTCGACGCCAGTTAAGTGCATATCCAATTCGTTTGCGCCGCAGACGAAATCTGACATCACTGCGGCTGATCGATCAGCAATAATTGGCAAATCGATTCCGACGGGCCCTACAAATCCCGTTGGGCAACCCAGCGCCTTCTTGACTTCGTCGTCGTCGGCCATGCGCCAGCCGCCACGAAATTCATCCAGCTTGCCAACTTTAATTTCGTTGAGCTGATGGTCACCGCGCAGCACCAGGGCATGCAGCTTATCTTCGCCGTCCGCGACGATCAGGGTCTTCAGGCATTGCTCGGGTTGAACCTTCAGGAACTGGGCGACCTCTGCAATAGATTTTGCGTCTGGCGTGCTTACTTTTTCTTGTTCTTGCGTCGGCGCGGCGCGCTCGTCGTTGCCTACCACCGCTTCGGCTTGTTCAACGTTTGCGGCGTATTCGCTATCCGGGCAAAACAGAATGCGATCTTCGCCAGAATTGGCGAGCACCTGAAACTCATGGGATGTGTTGCCACCGATGGCACCGGAATCCGCCTCTACCGCACGGAACTGAAGGCCAATTCGACGGATGATCTCACTATAAGCCTGATACATGCGGTCGTACGTCTCACCCAGGCTGTCTTCATCCATGTGAAAGGAGTATGCGTCCTTCATAAGGAATTCCCGCGCTCGCATGACACCAAACCGCGGTCGGATCTCGTCGCGGAACTTGGACTGAATCTGGTAAAAGCAGATGGGGAGCTGCTTGTAGCTGCGGATTTCGTTGCGCGCAAAATCAGTTATGACTTCTTCATGGGTCGGGCCAAAACAAAACTCACGTTCGCCGCGGTCGGTGATTTTCAACAGCAGCGGCCCAAAATCTTGCCAGCGTCCCGTTTCTTCCCATAACTCGGCAGGTTGTACGGCTGGCATGAAGAGCTCTAGCGCACCGGCCGCATTCATTTCTTCCCGCACAATTTGTTCTACTTTACGCAGGACTCTTAGACCAAGAGGAGTCCAGGTGTAGATGCCAGCCCCCAATTTGCGAATCATCCCTGAACGCACCATCAAACGGTGGCTGACGATCTCTGCATCGGTAGGGGTCTCTTTTACGGTGGCTAAATGAAATTTGCTGGTACGCATCGCTTTGTTATGGTTCATTGGAGAAAAGAGCGGCAATTCTACCTAGGGAAAGGCAAAAAACCCACGGCTAAACGGATTTAGCTGGGCAAACTTGTCAGAGGCTGGTGTTAAATGCCGTCTGCACCCTATATCTGGCCGCCAGTCACAATGGTCTAGATGCGGGGCTTCGCTTTTAAACCAAACGCTCATTCGGTGCATCAAATCAACAATAGAAACAGAATCGTGAGCCTGCGTGTAGACCAGAACAATGGCAATCATGGCTCCTGATGAAGACGAATCGAACTGGATTTAAGAGTTCAAACAGCGTAATAGTTTGCAACAACAAAGGCGGAAAATGGCAGTGCAGGCCGCAAGCGTGGTAACAGAATTCAGTGAGAACGCAGATCGCGAGGTTGCGAATGATGCGAAGGATCAAGAGCAGTCATTGGTGGAACGTGCCCAAAGTGGAGATCAAGCTGCCTTCGGCTTGCTGTATGAGCAACACAAAGGACGGGTTTATGCACTTTGTTTGCGTCTTTGCGGCGGCGATGCGGCTTTGGCAGATGAGCAACACCAGGATGCGTTTGTTCGAGCGTGGGACAAGCTCCACTTATTTAAAGGTGACAGCGCGTTTGGCACCTGGCTGCACCGAGTCACGGTAAACGTGGTGCTTAGCGACAAGCGTGTCCGCATGCGAGATTTGGCGCGGCGTTCCGAAGAGGCTATTGCAGACGTCGCAGAACGGCCAGAAGGACGACGCAGCGCTGCGAAGGTTTTGGACCTGGAGGCGGCCATAGCGAAGCTGCCCCAACGCGCTCGGGCGGTACTGGTTCTGCACGATATCGAAGGCTACAAGCACAAAGAGATTGCTGAGCTGACTGACATGGCGGAAGGAAGCTCCAAGGCCCAATTACATCGCGCTCGGCAACTGTTGCGCGATTGGCTGGCCACTTAAGGTAAGTGAAGGTTATGGACGAATTGCATCTACAAAAGGCATTAAGCGAGCTCCAGTCTGACATAGCGCCTCCGGCAGGTGGATGGCAGAAAATCAGGAGTCGGCTACGCAGCCGTCAACGCCGTTGGTTAATACCAGCAGCCGCAGCAGCAAGTTTGGCCGCGTTTTTGCTAGCGCTAAATGTTTGGCAGCTGGACGATCCAATGGTCGTCCCGGGTGAACAAGGTCAGGTTGATGGGCAGCTCGCAGTGACAGAAACATCTGCATCGGATGATCAGTTGCAATTCACAGCGGCAGAATCAGTTTTGGTGCTGGAATTTGCAGCGGCAAAGAGAGCTATCGCACAGCAAACCAATGCAGGCGAAGTGGTAATAAATGAACAAACAGACAAAGGCGTCACAGAGGGATTGCAGGCTCTGGACGACGCGGTAAAGGCCATACGATTGGCTCTTTCAGAACAACCCGATTCCGTATATTTATCCGATCTGCTGGCAAGTACGCAGCGCAGGCAGATTGCTCTAATGCGACAACTTGTTTTGCGCAGCGCTGCTTGATCAACAGGAATTTTTTGGTGGAAATTAAGATGAATAGCAAACGATTTACTTCTTTTTCGATAGTTGTTGGCGCTTTAGTGATGGTGGCGCAGTGGGCTGGCGCCGCAACCCCTATCAACGAACGACAGAGTTTCTCTGCGACCGGTCTGGTTGAAGTTGAAAATATTTCCGGTCGTATTGAAGTGACTGCTTGGGACAAGAACGAAGTAGAGTTAACGGGAACGCTGGGTGAAGGCGTAGAGCAACTCTATTTTAAAGGCGATGAGTCGCATTTGACGATTGCGGTAAAGGTGCCACGCAATGCGCGAAACGTAGAAGCCAGCGTGCTCAATTTGATGGTTCCAGCCACCGCGAGCGTGGAAGCCAGCGGCGTGAGTGCGGATGTATTGGTGTTTGGCTTACAGGGCGAACGGCTACAGGCAGAGTCCGTAAGCGGTGATGTTACGGTAGAAGCCGACGTCCAGGTGTTGGATGTTAATTCTGTAAGCGGAGACGTATTGGTTAAAGGCAGCGCACGGCGAGCGGACCTGGAAACCGTAAGTGGCGACATTATTGCTTCAGGTCTATCGGGAGACGTGACCGTGGCTAGCGTGTCTGGTCAGGCTGAAGTAACCACCGGAAAGCTCAAGCGAGGACGTTTTGAGACCGTATCTGGTGATTTGATCGTGGATACGGACCTGGCCGAAGACGGCAGTCTGGTGCTCGAAGCCTTAAGTGGTGATATCGAATTAACGCTGCCAAAAGATATATCAGCCACCTGCGACGCTGAAAGCTTCAGCGGCTCCATTGATAGCGATCGAGGTGAGACGCGAAAAGCCAAGTACGGTCCCAATAAAGAACTGTCCTTTGTTGCCGGCAGCGGTTCGGGACGTATTCAAATCACCAACTTTAGCGGTGACGTGGAAATCAGCAGCAAGTAAAGCGCACTCTTATTAATACGTTACTTGTTTATACCGGCGAGTCGATCCAGTTGAGTATGCATGGTCGACTCGCCGCCTTCACGCCAGACAGCCCCGCGTAGACTGCGAACTGATCCGTCTGGCTCAAAACTCCGCTCAATCATGCTCCAATTATTTTCCGTACCTGATGTGATCAGCGTTGAGCACCGTGTCCCATAGCGTGGACCTACGATTTTAATTGGAGACAGCAAACGCTCCCAATCCAGACCTACACCGGTATCAGGTAACGCATGATCTGGAGCGATCTCTTGATTATTTAACGCCGCGAATATTTCCTCTGCATCGAGGGAATCTTGGGAAGTGCTCGCCTCCAACGCCGTTTGCAGCTTGGACATTTTGGGCCAGGTATCCTGCAGTGCTCCGTTTGACAGGGCATATACTCCAGGAGTCAAAGCTTTTGGTGCTGGCAGGTCGGTGGCATGCCAGACCAATTCATTTTTGTCCCCCAAAACCAGATTAACTGGACCATAATTGTTTAAGTCGAGTGACGCGGCAAACTCTAATGGACTGGTATGAGCACAAAGGAACTGTACTGGCAGGTGTCCACGGGACTCCTTGCCAGTAGGTGGGTTTTTCCGGCGGACGTTGGTGACGGCGGCGAATCTTCCCTGGTGGTCACAGGCAAGCCAAGTGCCCCCTGCGTCCAGGTCGCGCCCGCCAATGATGTGCGGCTGATCACTCCACGTATTCAGCAGCGCTGTTGGGCGTCGATGAAACTCGTCTCGGTTTGCCGCAATGATGAACGGATGTTCAGGATGGGCTTGCCAAGCTACCGCAATTAGACACATATTCTATCCACCTATTGTTATTGAAGCGTCTCACCGAACCTTTATAACAACTATGAGTCCAAGCATGGCGAGCAAAGCAGCGCAGAACCGCGCATTGTCGTTTATAATCGCGCCCCGTTTCAAAACTCCGGTTGCTGAATTGATGTTCAAAACTTGTTCGCTCCTCTTGTTCGCTGTGCCCGGTTTGGCTTTGTCAGCTGACCTGTTTGTCGATAAGACCGAGGAGGTCGGCATTGATTTTGTGCATTTTAACGGCATGACAGGTAAAACCTATTTTTCCGAAATGATGGGGGCTGGCGCGGCGTTCTTGGATTATGACAGAGACGGCGATCTGGATATTTATTTGGGGCAGGGCCATTTGCTGGGCCCCGACGTCACCATGGAAGATGCCTTAATTCAGCCCAAAGACCGTTCGAAGTTGACCGACCGGCTCTATCGCAATGAGCTTATTCCGAGCGGTCAGCTGAAATTTACGGATGTGACTGAAGCTTCTGGGCTCCGAGCAGATGGTTACGCCATGGGTGTTAGTGTGGATGACCTTAATAACGATGGCTTTCCCGACTTGTACCTGTCCAATTTCGGCCCGAACCAGCTGTGGATGAACAACGGAGACGGGACGTTTAAGCACGTAACGAAAGCCAGTGGTGCTGGCGATGACCGCTGGAGCGTGACTGCGCTGATTGCTGATGTTAATGGTGATGGCTGGAAGGATATCTACGTGGTCAACTACGTCGATTTTTCGTTTCAGAACATCAAGTCCTGTCGAACATTCAACGATTTGCCCGACTATTGCTCGCCGCAATCGTTCAATCCAGTTACCGATCGACTGCTGCTAAATCAGCAGGACGGAACGTTTTCTGACATCAGTGTCAGAGCTGGAATCGGTCAGCTTGCGGGTCCAGGTCTGGGCGGAGTGGCAGCGGATTTTGACGGTGACTCAGATCAGGATATTTATGTTGCCAACGATGGCGCGGCCAATTTTCTGTGGATTAACAATGGTCAGGGCAAATTCTCGGAAGAGGCGCTGATGTCAGGGGTTGCGGTCAACATGGCAGGCACCCCGGAGGCCAGTATGGGTGTGGATGCTGCGGACTTTGATAACGATGGCGATCTGGATTTGTTTATGACCCACCTGGATCGACAAACCAACACGCTGTTC
>CAZVYE010000154.1:0-8577 GCA_964630895.1 uncultured Gammaproteobacteria bacterium
GTTGCAGACCCGAGCTGGCGTGGTTGTGCACCCTGATGGGCGCCAACTGGCGTACGCCGAACTGGCAGCAGCTGCAGCTAAGCTGCCTGCACCTGACAACCCGGTGCCACTGAAGTCTCCGGACCAGTTCAAAATTATTGGTAAGCGGAAGCGCCAGGTAGATGTGGAGCAGATCGTCACAGGTAAGGCGCAGTATGGTATTGACCAATACGGTACAAATGCACCCATCGCCATGATGGTCAGAAGTCCCTACCTGGATGGCCAGGTTAAATCTGTGGACGATACGAAGGCGCGGCAGGTGGAAGGCGTTATCGATATCGTCGTCATTCCCAGGCCACCGTTGGATCAGGGCTTTGATACGTACCTGGCGGGCGGCGTTGCCATCATTGCGAAAGACACCTGGAGCGCCATCAAAGCCAGGCGGTTACTGGATGTTGTTTGGGATCGTGGAGACTGGAGCCCAGAAAGCACTGAGGGTTGGCGAGAGCAAGCCCAACAGAAAGCTGATCAAGCCGCAGAGGTGGTAGCCCGGTCGGACGGTGACGTTGACGCCGCGCTGAAGTCGGCAAAGCAGACCATCTCGCAGCGCTACGAAGTACCCTATCTTGCGCACGCTACGCTAGAGCCCCAGGGTGCTTTGTTGGAGTTATCTGATACATCTGCCCGCCTGACGGCTTCTATGCAGAGCCCAGGTGGCGCCTCGTTCATAATTTCCACTATGACTGGTCTGCCGCGAGAGAATATCAACGTTCGGCTCACCCGCGTTGGCGGTGGATTTGGACGCCGGTTGGAAAATGATTTTGTGGCAGAGGCCGTGGCCATTGCCCAGACCGCTAAGTTGAGTGCGGTAAAACTTGTTTGGACACGAGAGGACGATACGCAACACGACTTCTACCGGCCGTTTGGTGTGCATCATCTGCGTGCAGGGCTGGATGATGACGGTGCCGTTACGGCCTGGCAGCATCACGTAATTGCAACGCCCCGGACCTATCGTGATTCAGGTATGGCCAACGATCCAATTTGGACTGGTGTGGTAGATCCCGATGGCGTACCGGCACAGATGTTGCCCAATTACGTCGCCTCATTTTCCAATATCGATTCACGTATGCCTCGCGGCTGGTGGCGCGCGCCCGTGCATACGTTTGTTGCATTCTCCATCCAGTCATTTATGGACGAAGTTGCGATGGAAGCGAATATGGACCCATTGGAATTTCGCAAGCGCTTACTATTGCCAGCCAAACAGTATGAGTACAAAGGCCATGGCGGTCCCAGCTACAACAGTGGCCGACTTTGGGGCGTGCTTGAGAAGGTGGCACAAGCTATTGGATGGGGGCGCGATTTGCCAGAGGGAAGAGGGATCGGGCTCGCCTGCCACTTTACGTTTGGCGGTTACACGGCCCATGCCATGGAGGTTTCTGTAGCGAGCGGTAAGCCACGTATCCACCGCTGTATTGTCGCCTGCGACGTGGGCCGAGTGGTTAATCCACTGGGCGTAGAGGCGCAAATGATGGGAGGCACCATTGACGGGCTAAGCGCCGCGATGGGGCAAGCCATAACTGTCGCCGATGGTCGCGTACAGCAAACCAACTTTCACGATTACCAGCTGCTGCGGATGACCGATGCGCCAGACGTGGAGGTCATCATTACTGAAAGTGAGGAAGATCCATCGGGTGCTGGAGAGATGGCTGTGCCCACCGCGGCACCGGCCCTGGCCAATGCAATTTTCGCCGCAACCGGAAACCGAATTCGTGTGCTTCCTATTGCAAATCAGTTGGCCTGAGCGTTTCAAACACCATGGTCTGACTGTTACTATGCCCAGTCCTATTTTCGGCAGCGCAGCGCATGGCAGTAAGTACGTTCGATCTATTCAAAATTGGCATAGGCCCTTCGAGCTCACATACGGTGGGACCGATGGTGGCTGCGCATACTTTTGCCAGTAGGCTGCGCGATTCAGGCCTGCTCTCTCAAACCCATTGGGTGACAGCCGAGCTCTATGGGTCGCTAGGTCACACCGGGCGTGGACATGGCACTGACAAAGCGGTTTTGCTTGGTCTGGAGGGGGAGTTGCCCGATGCCGTGGATCCAGATGCGGTTGCGGGCAAGCTCGAGCGGATTGAGTCTTCTAAGACATTACTGTTGCTCAATGAGCGAGAAATCAGTTTCGAAGTCAAGAAACACTTGAAGTTTCACAAGCGTGAGAAGCTGCCGTTTCATAGCAACGGCATGCGGTTTATCGCCTTTGACGCGGATCAAAAGGTTTTGCTAAGCCGCGACTACTACTCCGTAGGCGGTGGCTTTGTCGTCAATCATGACGACGCGGCGGCAGATCGCATCGTGCCTGATGATACGACTTTGCCCTATCCATTTAATACCGGTGACGAGCTCCTGAGTCTGTGTGCAGAGCATCAGCTCAGCATCGCTGAGATTATGTGGGCCAATGAGCAAGCCTGGCGTACCGAAGAAGAGGTTCGGTCCGGACTGGACGCAATCTGGCAAGCGATGCAGGATTGTGTCGCTCGCGGTATTCGCTCAGAAGGCGTATTGCCTGGAGGACTCAAAGTTGGACGACGCGCGCCGGCGATGCATCGATTGCTATCGGACCGACCGGAAAAGGCGCTGCAAGATCCGCTGAATATTCTGGACTGGGTCAATTTATACGCGCTAGCGGTCAACGAGGAAAATGCTGCAGGGGGCCGCGTGGTTACCGCGCCAACCAACGGCGCCGCCGGCATCATTCCGGCTGTGTTGCATTATTATGATCGATTCTGTCCTTCTGCCAGCGCCAAGGGTATTTACGATTTTCTATTGACCGCCGCGGCGATCGGCATTCTGTATAAAGAAAATGCATCCATTTCCGGTGCAGAAGTAGGCTGCCAGGGGGAGGTTGGTGTGGCGTGTTCCATGGCGGCGGGCGGGCTAACTGCAGCCCTAGGCGGTTCGCCCTCGCAGGTGGAAAACGCAGCGGAAATAGGCATGGAGCATAACCTGGGATTAACTTGCGATCCCATAGGTGGATTGGTTCAGATACCCTGCATAGAACGCAATGCCATGGGGGCGATCAAGGCTATAAATGCCCAACGCATGGCGTTCCGGGGCGATGGAAAACACCGTGTTTCTTTGGACAAAGTGATCAAGACCATGCGCGATACTGGTGCCGACATGAAAACCAAATACAAAGAAACTTCGCGGGGCGGTCTCGCCGTAAACGTTATCGAATGCTAATGCCATGTAGCCAAAACTAGCTTTATATCGTGTTCTGATCAGAAAATGTGATGTATATCAAGGAAACAGTGTTAAGTTTTGTTAATTATTGATCATCGTGGCAGAATAGCGCGTCCGCTCGGAGCGATCAGGTAGATGTTATGCGACTTTTTCTTTTAATCGGCACATTGCTGACGCTGGTTGTGTCGCCAGTGATGGCCAAACGACTGTACAAATACGTCGACGAGAACGGCGTCACTCACTTTACCGACAAGGCACCCGATACCGAACAGCCGGTGGAGTCTCGGCTGTTACGGGTGGAAGGCAAAGAAATAATTCGAAGCCGTCGCTCCGATGAAGAAGATGCCTCTGTGCACCACTTTACCAACAACTGGCGCGGACCTGTTGAAGTCCAGATTGAGTTCGTTAAAGCGGAGAACGTAAAGGCCGACCCGCCATTGCCCAATAGCTTCGTATTGGAAGACATTGGAGAGCAGCCTTTGCTGCGAGTCGAACCGATGGATAAGACCAAAAGTTGGAGTTACCGCATACGCTATTCCGCAGTGCCTGGTGACCCAGCCGCAAAACCAAATACCAGTTTTGCCTATCGGCTCCCATTTCGGACTACGGAAAGCTATTACGTAAGCCAGGGTTTTGGCGGCGAGAAGACGCACCAGTCAAAAGAGTCGTTTTATGCCGTAGACATTACTTTGCCTGAGGGAACGCCTGTGCTCGCGGCCCGAGATGGCAAAGTCATGCATGTTGAAGAAGATTTTTATGGCGCAGGGACAGATGCAAAGAAGTATGGTGGCCGTGCGAACCATGTTCGCGTTTTACATGACGACGGCACGATGGCCATTTATGCCCACCTAAAATTAGAGAGCGTGGCCGTGCGCCCGGGTAAACAGCTAAAGGCCGGTGAGCTGGTAGGGCTGTCTGGTAATACGGGATTTTCCACCGGACCTCATCTGCACTTTGCTGTACAGCAGAATAAGCAAGGCGAACTGCAATCTATCCCTTTCAAATTTCAAAACACTGACGGCGAGGTAGTTCGCCCAGTCGGCGGAATGCTGCTGGGGAGAAAATCGAAAGTGAGCGGGCGGAACCGCTGAGTTCGGATACTACGTTTTCGCTTTCGAACACTGCAAGCGTCAAGAAAGCACGGGAAAAAGGCGGCTTAATAGCCGCCTTTTTCTATCCTTTGGGCAGTTTACTCTTTGGTAAGATCGTCTATGCGCTCAGCTTTTCCATTGCGGCGCACGGAATCCATACCTTTACGGCATGTAGCAGCAGATGCGTACATCTGGCTGCGACCAATTTCCTGCTTATTCGTGGATTTCAGCACAAAGTAGTGCTTGCCATTTTTGGCTTCGCGAACTTCAAAACAATTCTCGTCACCGCAATTCTTCTGGACCGATGCGATACCATTCTTGCAGCTTGGTTTTGATTTATAGCCTTCGCTGGCTAGAATTTGTTCGCCATTTCCAGCTTTGAGCCGAAAATAAAACTCATTGTTGTTGCCGGTGAAAATTTCAAACTTACCTGCCATATAGAATGCCCTCCGATTCCCTGTTGGCATAACGTTGGTTGCAATATCATTGTGCTGTCTGGGCTTGTCACTGTCCAGTGATCTCCGACTAATACCATTGCAAATTTAGTCTGGGAGGCCATTTGCGCAACAAAAAATGACCTAAGCCTATTGTAATCTGCGATTACGCACCGACATTAAGACCCATGTTCGGATTTCGAAAATGGCGTCAGCGCCGAATCTTGAAGCATTACCCGTTAGCAGAACGTGATTGGAAGTGGGCGGTCTCCCAATCTGAATTGCTGCAGGGATTGGGTGTGGCGCGCCAGGCTCAACTGCGCGAGCTGGCAACTTTGTTTGCCTACCATAAGGATTTTTATCCAGTCGGTGGCATGGAAATGAGCCCCAATCAGATCACACTATTGTCCGCTGTCGCCTGCGTTCCCGTACTGGGATTGGATGCAAAATGGCTGGAAGGATGGCACTCCATCTACATATATCCTGGACAATTTAGAACGCGACGAGTAGTCCGAAACGAGTATGGCCTGGAACGGGAAGATCACCGCGTATTGTCGGGTGAAGCGCACCACGCAGGCGGCCTAGTGCTTTCCTGGGAGGATGTGATCAATGATCTGGACGATCCAGAAGACGGATCCAATGTGATCGTTCACGAAATTGCGCACAAACTGGATATGCGCAATGGCAGTGCAGATGGTTATCCGCCTTTGCCAAGGAGCATGCGAACAAGCAACTGGGCCAAGGCGATGCGAGCTGAGTACGATGCACTAAACGAACAGCTTGATCGGCGCCAACGACCGGTAATTGATCCGTACGCAGCTACCAATCCCGCAGAGTTCTTTGCGGTTATTAGCGAGTATTTTTTCGAAAGGCCGAAATTCCTGCGTAAGGTGATGCCTACCGTATTTGAACTGTTGGTGCGTTTTTACAAGCAAGATCCCACCGAATACGTAAACTGACCAACCGATATGGTTTCCGGTTACTTGCTAGATTTGGACTTCTGAAGGCAATCAGGCCAAATCAACCAGCCTTGTTCACGGCTTAGTTCATGCGCACACTCAGGTGAGGCTGGCTCGGTCTCCGAAAGTAGAGGCGTATCCCCCGCGGGCATGTCCGTTAGTATGTCTTTGAGTTCCTGTCCATCTGCACTGATTTCGCATTGGATGCGGGAGCCTGACAAGGTGCCCAGCGTGATTTTATAGCTACCGCCCTCAAAATTGATTCCGGCTAACAGCCAATCGTCCCCAGGGCTCCATTCATGACACCCTTGCACAGCCGCTTGGGCTTGAGGCAACGAATCTACCCATCCTGGCACCGATGTGGTTTGGTTGGGCATATTCGTTGGGTTGGGCGTGGATGCTTGTATGTGCTCGGCTTGAGCTACTTCCTGAGAATTAAGATAGCTTTCGACTGCACGCATGGCTTCACGCATGCCCCGCAGCGTAAACTCGCTTTCAGTGCCAGAAGGGTGAGCGATAAGCGTCAAGGATTCTGATTTTTGTAACTGACGCAACAGCGTGTATTTCGCCTGTTGATTGCGCAGGGCCTGGTATCGATTATCCAGTACGCTGGAATCGAAGTCGGGTTTGGCCTCCAGCAATAGCTGCGCGCCAGTTCCGGCTCGCAGACTCACCGCATTAGACTTGGGTGGAGCGTTAAACCATAGTTCCCATGGCTCTCCTATGCTGGCTCGCCGCAGCTGCACATGCGGAGACTGAAACGATGTGTCTGAGCTGTAAGGCTGCATGGTGCAAGTTGTATCGCACTGATAGATCCAGGAACCCAGCTGCGCGGACTTCAGTGGCGTTTCCAACGTTGCGGCGCAGGTGCTACCCACGCCGACCAGGATGACGCCCGTCAGCTTCACAACCATGTTGCCGCAGCGACTCATCGCAGTTTTCGGGTTTGGCTGGGCGTTATAAATAGCGCGTTGGCGAAGATAACATTCAAGCCGTCAAGATAAGCCCGGACATTTGGGTCTTCGGTAAATGCTATGGCCAAGCCGCGGCCCCGCTGCTCCATGGTGACAAAGGGTTTGAATGCCAACTGTTCTTGCACGTTTTGCCAGAGATAGCCGCTGGCCAGGAGTTCGTCCGCCGCTTTGAAATAGGCAATATTGACACCCTCGTCACGACTGAGCGGTTGATAAATATCGTTGCCACGATATAGCACATTGAGCTCGCGAGCAGTGCCGGCAGCCAGCGCATAGTCTGAATCCACAACCGCTTTCACGATGGCACCGGCAGAAGTATCTGGAGACTCTTTGTCGGGCTCAATCATGGCGAGATAAGCGTCTTCATCAGCGATATTCTTGCCGGGAACGGTTTTGGATTCTTCTTTGCCGTTGGATTTTGGTTGCGCGTCTTTATCGGTCGCCGCCTCTTCGCGACGCAGAGCGACCAGGTTAACCTCCGGATCCGCAGCCCAGGTAAGTGCATTGCCCACCGCAATAAGCACGCCACCGGAGCGCACCCAATCATTTAGATTGTCCGCTGCAGCTTTGTTTAATGTACCGCCATAGCTACCCCAGCTTTCCGGTAGGATAAGCACGTCGAATCGGGTCAACGAACTGCTGTTCAGGTTCTGCGTACGGATCGGAGTCACTGGATAACCCAGCTGCCGTTCAATTACATAGCGGGTATTACCCGCCGAGTACGCGTTGGTAGGCTGATCCCAGGCAATCGCAATGTTTGGAGCACGTAGTGCAGCCGCATTCATGCTTCCAAAATTTGGGCCTTCGGTGATCCAGCTATCTGCAATGGGCACTGCTTGCGCGCCAGATTCAACCAGAATATTCGCAACGACTTCGTCAAAGTTCTCGTTGGTTTTGCGACTAATTACCAGCGATCCTGCTGGAAATGATCGTTGTTTATTGGCAAACGGTTTCAGAACTGTTCTGACACTCACCCCGTCGCGCAGCGCGGCGGTCAAAAACCGTATGGCGCTGATGTCGCCCCAGGGCACAATAATCCCAAACTCGGCGTCGGCTAGTGCCACATCAGTCCCCGCATAACTCTCTGCGTCAAAAGGCGTAAGCGTGGCGCTAATCTTGTTACACGCCGTTAATTCAAGACCTTGCATTAAGGGCAGCGACCAGGCTGTCACATCGTAAATCTCGTCCGGAAGATCTTTGCTGCGGCGCCGCTCCTGTTCCGCCAGAAAATCGGATTCCATGTCCACCTGTGGGTCCAGCAGGGAGCGAATCATGCGCTGCTCTGGTTGCGCCAGATCAACTACGAGGTTGTGCGCATCAATAGATTTGCCGCACGCGCGAAACCCAGATTGGGCCTTTTGGACCTCAATGCCGTGCAGTTGCAGTCGCTCACCCAGACTTTTTACCTGACCCGGTTTGTCCGCACCGGAAATAACGTAGAAGCGCTCATCCAGTCGACTGCCTTCACGGCGAGCGGAAACCCGATAGTTGCGAAAATTCCGCAGTAGTTCCATATGGTTTTCTGCAACTGCCTGAGCGGTTGAAACGGAGGTGACAAAGTGCTGTTGCACGGCATCTCGATAAGTAAACTCTGTCCCATCGGTACGCTTGGCGATTCTGCCGCGTGGTGAAGCCTGCTCATAGGTCATGGCCACAGCTCCATATAGGGCTGGCCAGCTGGCACCATAGCCCGGGTAAAATGCGTCAAATATCTCCCGGGTGAAATAGTCAAAACCGAACTCATCGAACCAGCGCGCATTGTTGCGACCAAAAATCTCCAGGCTGCTGCGCTGCGTGTCTGTTAGATGTGGGTTAAAGGGGACCGCCTCTGGCGCAAAATAGTAGGTACTGTCGCTTCCCATTTCGTGCAGATCGACCACCACTAACGGCAACCAGT
>CAZVYE010000155.1:0-4838 GCA_964630895.1 uncultured Gammaproteobacteria bacterium
AACCAGCCGCGGTGCTGATCCGATCCTTCCAGATATAAATCTGCAGGTCTACCCAACTGATCGCGCTGATCCAATACGCAGTGATGGCTCACACCGGAGTCAAACCATACGTCCAGAATATCTTGCACCTTAAAGTAGTCTTTCGCATCGTCGCCGATAAGCTCGGCGGCCTCCACGCTATACCATGCATCAACGCCACTTTCTTCAACCAGGTCCGCGACCTTCTGCATGAGCTTGGCAGAATCTGGATGGGGCTCACCGGTTTCCTTATGGGCAAACAGGGCAATGGGAACACCCCAGGTGCGCTGACGGGAAATACACCAGTCCGGACGATTATCCACCATCTTTTCGATGCGTTGCTCGCCCCACTCCGGCACCCAACGCACTTCGGGAATGGTTTCCAGAGCGCGCTTACGAAGACCTTCTTTGTCCATGTGGATGAACCACTGGGGTGTCACGCGGAACGCGGTGGGTGACTTATGCCGCCAACAGTGGGGATAGCTGTGTTCGTAGTCTTCTGCGTGCAACAAAGCGTTCTCTTCGCGCAGCTTGTCAACGATCAGCGGATTCGCCTTCCAGACAAATTCGTCGCCGAACAGCTCGGTATTGGACAGGAACGTGCCTCGCGGACCCACCGGGTTGGTTACCGGCAAGTCATATACCGCACCCACCTCGAAATCTTCCTGTCCATGGCCTGGCGCGGTATGCACGCAGCCAGTACCTGAGTCGGTAGTTACGTGTTCGCCCAGCACCACTGGCACCTGGCGATCATAGAATGGATGCTGCAGCAGCACGCGATCCAAAGCGGCTCCAGTGCTTTCCCCTTGCACCGATAGTTTTTCACCATTGCCATAGCGAATCATCGCTTGTGCAGCCAGCTCTTTTGCCAGCACCAGCCAATGATCATCGGTGTGCTTGACCAATACGTATTCCAGCTCAGGATGCAGTGCCACGGCCTGGTTTGCAGGCAGCGTCCAAGGCGTTGTGGTCCAGATGACTACGGATACGCGACCACTAAAGTCGTCGACCCCAAACGCACCAAGCAGCTTGTCTTTATCAACTACATCAAACGCCACATCGATGGCAGGAGACACTTTGTCCTGATACTCAATTTCCGCTTCGGCCAGGGCAGAACCACAGTCAAAGCACCAATGCACAGGCTTCACACCCTGATGCAGATGACCGTTCTCGACAATTTTGGCCAGCGCGCGCAGCATGTCGGCTTCGTATTTGAAGTCCATGGTTTGATAGGGGTTGTCCCAATCACCCAGCACGCCGAGCCGCTTGAAGTCTTCTCGCTGTCCGTCAATTTGGCGTGCGGCATACTCGCGACATTTTTGGCGGAAGGTCTGCGCATCCACCTTGTGGCCAACCTTGCCTACCTTCTTTTCGACTTGGAGTTCGATTGGCAGGCCGTGGCAGTCCCAGCCAGGCACATATGGCGCGTGGAAACCACTAATCAGTTTGGACTTGGTGGCAAAGTCTTTCAGGATCTTATTTACCGCGTGGCCGATATGAATATTGCCGTTGGCATAGGGTGGGCCGTCGTGCAGCACAAACTTTGGACGATCACTAGTGGCCTGCATAATTTGCTCATAGCGACCGGTTTCTTCCCAGTGCTTGAGCCAACGCGGCTCACGTTGCGCAAGCCCGGCCTTCATGGGGAAAGCGGTCTGCGGTAAATTGATGGTGTCCTTATATTCCTGACTCACTAATAGCTCCTGTGTCGACGCTACCTGCGCCGATCAAACCAATTACGCTGCCAACAACGATCTTGCTTGAGCAGCGTCCAAACCCATTTGTTGGGTCATTGCTGACAGCGATTCAAATTTTTCTTCGTCGCGCAGCTTTTCAAAAAAATCTACGCATAGCCGGCGACCATACAGGTCTCCGTCAAAATCAAACAAATGTGCTTCCAACAGCATTTCTGTGCCGTCCACAGTAGGTCTGGTGCCTACTGAAGCCACTCCAGGGTGATTTTCTAACCCTGCCCCATTCACCCGCACGGCATAAATACCGTGTACCGGTGAGGTTATGCGACGCAGAGGAATGTTGGCCGTTGGGAAGCCTAACTTACGGCCAAGCTGCTGACCATACACCACTCGACCGCTCATGCGATACTGCTCGCCCAATAAGTTGGCGGCACGCTGCAAATTTCCCGTGGTCAATGCGGCCCGGACTGCAGTACTGGATATCCGGTCGCCACCGTGAAGCACGGTTGGCGGGACCTGGACTTCGAACCCCAGTTCTGCGCCCATCCGGTGGAGCAGATCAACATCGCCTGCCCGACCATTGCCAAAGCGAAAATCTTCACCCACGATGACGGTTTTTGCGTTCACACCAGCCACCAGGAAGTTGCGAACAAAATCCCCTGCGCTGGTCTTGGCAAGCTGTTCGTTAAAACGCAGCATCCAGGTTAAGTCCAGCCCCCATTGCGCTAGGCGTCGAATTCTTTCACCTGCGTTAAAAATGCGCGGTGGCGCCGAATCACCCGAAAAATATTCTCGGGCCAGAGGTTCAAACGAGATTAAGGCCGAAGCAAGGCCGCGCTCAGAGGCAATTGATTGGGTCATATCAATCAACGCTCG
This sequence comes from uncultured Gammaproteobacteria bacterium, assembly GCA_964630895.1. GTDB lineage: Bacteria > Pseudomonadota > Gammaproteobacteria > Xanthomonadales > SZUA-38 > CAZVYE01. The sequence continues at coordinate 2,589 of CAZVYE010000155.1, forward strand.
ATGGCCCAAATGCAAACCATCAAAATTGCCCACGGTGACCACACTGCCGCTCGGGCAAAGATTGCTCGCACTGTAATCACGTCGCAATAGCACGCAGTTCCACCGTTAACCCGAGTCGGGCCATGTTTGATCAAGCGGCGCAGTATATCAGTGGATTTGACAAGACTTGAAGACGGTTACGCCGACCCAGCACATTTTTCTTTAGCTTTTGCCCACTTTCTGGGTCACCCTGGTACTTTTAGCAGCTCCTTTGGTTTCACAGCAACTGTCAGAACTACCGCCAGATAGGCGATACCTGCGCCACACACCAAAGCCACCAACCGCCATGCTCGATCATACCAACGCCAATCGGACCACTGCTGCCACTCGGATAATCCCAGCCAAATCAGCCCCGCCAAAACCACTAAACCAAGCGCCTGCCCCAGCAAAACACGCAGCCAGCCCTTCTGTACGTCAAATACGTCTGCCTTGCGCAGCCCCCGCCATAACAAACCTGCGTTGATATAGGCACTGCAACTGGACGCCAGCGCCAGTCCGGCATGAGCGGGCGAGACCGGATAGTTCAACAGCGCCCACACGAACACCACATTCAACGCCATGTTGGAAACCATCGCGAATATACCGATCTTCACCGGAGTTTTCGCATCTTGTCGCGCGTAGTAGGCTGGAGCCAGAATCTTCACCAGAATGAAGCCAGGCAAGCCCAACGCATAGGCTTGCAGACTTGCGGCGCTCATGCTCACGTCAAACGCATCAAAATTGCCGTATTCGAACAGCGTCGTCAGAATGGGAGCCGCTAGCAGTCCCAGCCCAAGGGCAGCGGGCATACCTATTAGCACCCCAAGGCGCAAGGCCCAATTGAGCGCATCACTGAATGCTTTGCGATCTTTACCTGCGTGAAACCGGGAGAGAGAAGGCAGGATTACTGTAGACAGGGCTATACCAAAGACTCCAAGTGGAAACTCCAGCAATCGATCCGACATATACAGCCAGCTCACGCTGCCAGCCACCAACAGCGACGCAATCAGCGTGTCCACCAGCACATTCACCTGCGCAATAGACGATCCAAACAAGGTAGGCAGCATCAATCTTCCGATCTTGCGCACGCCTTGATGCTGCAAATCAATCTTTGGAATGGGCACCAGCCCCAGTCGGATCAATGGTGGGATGAGAAACAGAACCTGAACCACGCCAGCCAGCGTTACACCCCAGGCCAAGGCCACAATAGGCGGATCGATATACTGCCCGCCCCATATTGCTGCCGCAATAATGCCCAAATTCAAAATTACTGGCGCAGCTGCGGGCCACGCAAACTGCTTAAACGTGTTTAGAATGGCGCCGCAGAATGCCACCAGGGATATCAGCATGGCATAGGGAAAGGTAATTCTCAGCATGCTGCTGGCCAACGCAAACTGATCAGGGTTGTCGCGAAAACCCGGCGCAAAGATGGTGACAAACCAGTCTGAGGCCAGCATACCAATTCCAACCACCAAGAACAGCATGGCACCCAACGCTCCGGCTGTGGCGTTCACCAGCTCTTTCAGGCGCGCCCTATTATGAGACTCCTGATACTCACCAAGTACGGGAACAAAGGCTAATGAAAAGGAACCCTCGGCAAACAAGCGCCGCATGAGATTAGGAATACGCAGCGCCACAAAAAACGCATCGGTCATGGCCGTCGCACCAAAGAACCGTGCAATGACCATATCTCGTACAAAACCTAAGACCCGAGACAGGAAGGTCATGGCACTGACGATGCTGGTGGATTTCAGTAAACTCACGATAAGGCGGATAACGGCCAAAACAAAGCGCGCAGTGTACCTGTGAATTTATCTCAATAGCAGCGCAAAACCGTGGCAATTTCCGGGCAACAGTCTAAACCTGGTAGTAGATGGTGAAATTTCCACCATATTGTTGACTCAAGCCCCCTTATGAATAATAATTGGCGGCTTGCTTTTTTACGTACTAATTGGAGAAATACCTTGGCACATTCAGTATCTGCACGGAAACGCGTCCGTCAGGCAGCCAAACGTCGTCTGCACAATGCCAGCATGCGTTCCATGATGAGAACCAAGATCAAGGACGTCATCAACGCGGTTGAAGCTGGAGACAAGGCTGCTGCACAGGAAGCTTACAAGAGTTGCGTTCCAGTTCTAGACAGCGCCGCAGGGCGTGGTCTGATTCACCGCAACAAGGCTGCTAACCAGAAGAGTCGCTTGAACGCTCGCGTTCGCGCCATGGACTAAGCGC
>CAZVYE010000155.1:4938-8563 GCA_964630895.1 uncultured Gammaproteobacteria bacterium
TCTTCCCAGATGCGCTGCAAAGCCTCCATACCAGCCTGAGCCAATTTATCTACGCCACGCTTGGAGATGGAACTCACCTGAAACCAGGGGCCCTGCCAATCCAGTTCGCGCAGTATCTCCTGGATGGTTTCGTCCAACTTATCATCAGGCAGCAAATCGATCTTGGTAAAGATCAGCCAGCGCGGTCGCTCCAGCAAAGACTCGTCAAATCGCGCCAGCTCCGACTCAATTTTTCTAACCTGGTCCGCTGGCGACGAGCCATCCACGGGATGAATCTCGACCAAATGCCATAGCACTCGGGTTCGTTGGATATGCTTTAAGAACTGAATACCCAACCCAATCCCTTCTGCCGCGCCCTCAATCAAGCCGGGCACGTCCGCCACTACATAGCTGCTCCCCGCCTGCAGGCGCACTACGCCCAGATTAGGCTGAAGCGTTGTGAATGGGTAATCGGCCACTTTTGGCTTGGCCGCAGATATCGCGCGGATCAGAGTTGACTTGCCTGCATTGGGAAATCCCAGCAAACCCACATCTGCCAATAGCTTCAGCTCCAGCATCAGGTCGCGCTGATCCCCTTCGGTGCCAGTGGTCCGTTGTCGCGGAGCGCGGTTGGTAGAACTCTTGAAATGAATATTGCCCAGACCACCATTGCCACCCTGGGCAACCAGCAGACGCTGGCCATGCTCGGTAATATCACCGATTTGCTCATCGGTTTCTGTATCGAACACCATGGTGCCGGTGGGAACACGAATTTCCAGGTCTTCGCCGCTTCTGCCGGTCATTTGCTTGCCGGAGCCATCATGGCCGCGCTCGGCACGGAACAGGCGCTGGTGACGGAAATCCACCAGAGTATTCAAACCCTCGTCTCCCACCAGATAAACACTGCCACCGTCGCCGCCGTCGCCGCCATCAGGACCACCCCGAGGAACGTACTTCTCGCGCCGAAAACTGACAATGCCATGACCGCCGTTTCCTGCTTCTACACGAACCGCGGCTTCATCAACAAACTTCATCCCAAGACCTTCTTATTATTCATCACTGCATTGGCAATGCTCGGCTTCACCATACGGCAAAGCATGTGCAAATTTTGCTAGCACCACCGCTTAAGTGCGGCTCGCGAAACATGCAGTGCAAAAACACAAAACCCCGCCGAAGCGGGGTTTGCGAATACTTGCCAAACCGCGCTAGCGGCTTAACGCAAAGCTTAGTCCAAATTAGTCTTGAACGATCGTTACAAACTTGCGGTTGCGTGGACCGTTCTGGGAGAACTGAACCTTGCCATCTACCAATGCGAACAAAGTATGGTCGCGACCAATACCTACGTTCTCACCAGCGTGAAATCGTGTACCGCGCTGACGCACGATAATGTTGCCAGCTACAACAGACTCGCCACCGAAACGCTTCACACCCAAATACTTTGGATTTGAATCGCGTCCGTTTCGAGTACTACCACCTGCTTTCTTATGAGCCATCTGGATATCCTCTTAAAATCTGAATAAAACGGACTTAACCAGCGTCGATGCCGGTAATTTCCAACTCGGTATAAGACTGACGATGGCCCTGGCGCTTCATATGGTGCTTACGGCGCTTGAATTTAATAATTCTCACCTTATCACCACGACCGTGACCAACCACATTGGCGGTAATTTTGGCACCAGACAACACAGGGTCACCCATTTTTAGATCATCACCGTCGGCAACCATCAAGACCTGGTCCAACTCGATAGACGAGCCTTCCTCGGCGCTGAGCTTCTCAACGCGGATCTTATCGCCAGATTTGGCGCGGTATTGTTTGCCTCCAGTCGCAAAAACAGCGTACATGGAACTGCTCCAGAAAATCGTCGAAACAAAGAGCGGGAATACTATGGGGATCGGGGCAATATGTCAACCACGATCAACAAGAAAAGTGCAGATAAAACCATCTGCTTTCTGTTTTCGTCTGCGGTCGGGCTATTCAAAGCAACTTAGCGTCCCGGGCTGGAACGTTTAATGGCCCGTATTGCCCATTCGTCTATTTTGGCATGTCCAAAAATGATTTTTGCTTCTTCCACCCATACCTGAGTATATTGGTTCGTTTGACGTCACTGAACAAAATTTCATGGACAAAATCTCTATCCGCGGTGCCCGCACCCACAACCTGGCCAACATTGACCTGGATCTGCCCAGAGACAAACTCATTGTCTTCACCGGCTTATCTGGGTCAGGTAAGTCGTCCTTAGCGTTTGACACAATCTACGCAGAAGGTCAGCGCCGCTATGTGGAGTCTTTGTCTGCCTACGCGCGCCAGTTTTTGTCCATGATGGAAAAGCCGGACGTAGACCACATCGAAGGTCTGTCGCCCGCAATATCTATTGAGCAGAAGTCCACCTCGCATAACCCGCGCTCAACCGTAGGTACCATTACCGAGATCTACGACTATCTGCGCCTGCTGTTTGCCCGCGTGGGCACGCCGCACTGCCCAGACCACGACACCGTGCTGGACGCGCAAACCATTAGCCAGATGGTAGACCAGGTATTGGCGCTGCCGGAAGGCACCAAGGTAATGCTGCTGGCACCCATTGTAAAAGAGCGCAAAGGTGAGCATGCGCAAGTGTTCGAGGAGCTGCGAGCTCAAGGCTTCGTGCGAGCGCGTGTGGATGGTGAAGTATACGAGTTAGACGCCCTGCCCCCGCTTAAACTGCGGGTCAAGCACACCATCGAAGTGGTCATTGATCGTTTTAAAGTGCGTGAAGACATTAAGCAACGCCTGGCGGAATCCCTGGAAACCGCGCTCAACATGGCCAACGGCACCGCCCGCGTCATGAGCATGGACGCCGACGACGATGTAAACCTACTGTTCTCTTCGAAATTTTCCTGTGCCATCTGCGGCTATTCGCTGCAAGAACTCGAGCCCCGGCTGTTTTCGTTCAACAACCCGTCTGGTGCCTGCAGCGCCTGTGACGGGCTCGGGTTAACGCAGTTCTTCGATCCCAGCCGCGTCGTGGCACATCCTGAGCTTGGCCTGGCAGCGGGAGCCGTTCGCGGATGGGACCGCCGTAACACCTATTATTTTCAGCTGATTAAATCACTGGCCAAGCACTATGACTTTGACATAGAAGCGCCGTTTGAATCGCTCGATGAGTCCATACGCGACATCATTCTGTACGGCAGTGGCGAGACCAAAATCCGTTTCGACTATGTGAATGAGCGCGGCGACAAAACGGTTCGCAAGCACAAGTTTGAAGGCATCATCCGAAATCTGGAACGCCGCTACCGCGAGACAGAATCTAACGTAATTCGCGACGAGTTATCCAAGTACATTAGCGAGCAGAAGTGTCCCCGCTGCGAAGGTCAACGCCTCAATCGCGGCGCCCGCAACGTATTTGTAGGCAAGTTCAATCTGCCAAGCCTGACTGAACTTCCCATCAAGAAAGCTCTGGAAGCGTTTAATCGCTTGGAGCTTGAGGGCTGGCGTGGCGAAATCGCGGACAAGATTCTCAAAGAGATTCGCGAACGCCTGACCTTTTTGGTCAATGTGGGCCTGGATTACCTGACCCTGGAACGCCACGCCGACACGCTGTCCGGCGGCGAGGCCCAGCGCATCCGCCTGGCCAGTCAGATTGGCGCGGGCCTGGTGGGCGTAATG
>CAZVYE010000156.1:0-8559 GCA_964630895.1 uncultured Gammaproteobacteria bacterium
GAATCGAGGAGGGGGATGTATTCATTGATGACATAGTCGGGCACATCAGGATGATAGAGCTCAACAATGGTGGACATAAGTTCCGCAAGGAAGCCCGGCTCAGGATGATAACCGCGCCCGTCGGGGTCAGGCTTCATGCCGATGGTGCCACCTGTATAGGCGATGTAGATACGTTTTCTCATGTAAGAATTGTATAGGATTTCACGAAAGGGTCAAATCCCCCTTGACACGCCCCGCCAGACATGGTATATTTTTACCTACGCTGCGGGGTGGAGCAGAGGCAGCTCGTCGGGCTCATAACCCGAAGGTCGCAGGTTCGAATCCTGCCCCCGCTACCAATATAGTGTGAGAAAGGCCACTTGTAGTGGCCTTTTTCGTTTAGGCTCCTCGGTGTTACTGGGAGCACGAATAAATTGGCGGTGCACTGTTTGCTCCACCATCAGATCGGAATAGGCCATTTGATTGGCTTTTTGCGGAGGATGACTTCGCAAGTAAATGGGGCGACAGGCCCCTTTTTTGTGCGCGCGATTTGTGCGCCGACAGATTAAGGCTTGAGAGACAGCCAACAGGTTTAGAAAGTATGGCAGTTATAGACAAGCTCAATGCAATGTTTGGTCCTCTGGTGGAAGACCTGGGCTATGAGTTTGTGGGATTGGAATACCATCCGCACCCGAGCAACGGCATGCTACGTATCTACATTGACAACGCTGAGGCAGGTATCGATGTAGACGACTGCGCCAAAGTCAGTCGGGAAGTCAGCGCGCTATTGGATGTAGAGGATCCCATCAGCGGACACTACAATTTGGAAGTGTCGTCGCCTGGTATGGACCGACCACTGTTCCGACCAGATCAGTATGCGCAGTTTATTGGCGAAACAGTAAAACTGACGGTTTCTGTTCCCGTTGAAGGCCGGCGTAAATTTACCGCTGAAATACGCGCCGTAGATGGTGACCAGATTACCATTGCGCAGGATGGTGAGGATGTTGTCATAGAGCATCCTAATGTTGCTAAGGCACGTTTAGTCCCTGTTTTTGATTGATTGAGTGGCACTCCTGGTGGAGTGCTGCAATACCGACGATTTGGAGTCGATGCATGAGTAAAGAGATTTTATTGGTAGCAGACGCCGTTTCTAACGAAAAAGGCGTAGAGCGCGAGGTCATTTTTGAGGCCATTGAGGCTGCACTGGCTTCGGCTGCCAAGAAGCGTCAGATGGAAGAGGTGGACATTCGTGTTTCCATCGACCGTCGCAGCGGGGAATATGAAACCTTCAGACGCTGGGAAGTGCTGGATGATGAGGAGTTATTTGAATCAGAAGCCATGCACATCATGCTGGAAGACGCGAAAAAAGATAACCCCGACATTGAAGTCGGTGATTTTATCGAAGAGCAAATCGAGAACCCTGAGTTTGGACGCATCGCTGCGCAAGCTGCCAAGCAGGTCATTGTCCAGCGGGTTCGAGAAGCAGAACGCAAACAGGTAGTTGAAGCCTACGAAGATCGCGTAGGTGAGCTTCTCAATGGCGTCGTAAAGCGTGTCGAGCGCGGCAACATCTGGTTGGATCTGGGCGGTAATGCAGAAGGCTTTGTGCCTCGCGAGCGCACGGTTCCTAGAGAGTCCGTGCGACCAGGCGATCGCTTGCGAGGCTATTTGTATGAAGTTCGCTCTGAAGTGCGCGGGCCACAGTTGTTCGTGACCCGCACCGCACCAGAGTTTCTGATTGAGTTGTTTAAGCTGGAAGTACCGGAAATCGGCCAGGGCCTGATTGATGTAATTGGCGCAGCGCGGGATCCTGGTATGCGTGCGAAAATCGCAGTTCGATCCAATGATAGCCGGACCGATCCTATCGGAGCTTGTGTAGGCATGCGCGGTTCCCGTGTACAGGCGGTATCCAACGAATTGTCTGGCGAGCGTATCGACATCATTCTGTACGACGATAACCCGGCGCAGTTTGTAATCAATGCCATGGCGCCAGCGGAAGTCCTGTCCATTATCGTCGACGAAGATCGCAAGGCCATGGACATAGCGGTGGAAGAAGAGAAGCTTTCTCAAGCCATCGGTCGCGGCGGTCAGAACGTCAGATTGGCCTCAGAACTGACAGGCTGGCAGCTCAACGTTATGTCTGAGAAGGACGTGGAAGAGAAATCGGAAGCAGAAGCTCGTGAATTGAGCAATATGTTTATCGAGAAACTGGACGTTGATGCAGAGATAGCAGCCATCCTGACCCAGGAAGGATTCTCCACGGTGGAAGAAATTGCCTACGTTCCTGAATCTGAACTGCTGGCAGTGGATGAGTTTGACGAAGACATCGTGGCTGAACTCCGGTCAAGAGCGCGAGATGCACTGCTGACCCAATTGATCGCTGCAGAAGAAGAGCTGGACGAACACAAGCCGGCCGAAGACCTATTGGCATTAGAAGGGATGAACGAAAGTATCGCTTATCGCTTGGCTGCCAAAGGCATTGTTACCCAGGAAGATCTTGCGGAGTGTGCCACCGATGACCTGGAAGATATCCAAGAATTAGACGAAGAATCCGCTGCCGCCCTGATCATGAAGGCGCGCGCTCCGTGGTTCGCTGACGAGGAAGACTAGTTATCCCTCAATCGTCTGTGAAACCCCATAAAACAAGCGCGCAGGAGTAAAGAATGTCCAGAGTGACTGTAAGACAATTAGCCGATGTAGTCGGAATTCCGGTAGACAAACTGGTAGAACAGCTCAGTGAAGCCGGGTTGGAGGTCGAAGGACCGGATGCCGATATCTCAAACAGTGAAAAGATGCAGCTTCTGCAGTTCCTGCGCAAAAGTCACGGTAAGGGTGAAAAGGTTCTGGATGGCCCAAGCAAAGTGACGTTGAAGCGTCGCTCGGTTAGCGAACTCAAAGTTCCTGCCGGCACTGGCCGTTCCAAGACTGTGAACGTGGAGATTCGTAAGAAGCGCACCTACGTTAAGCGCAGCGTGATCGAAGATGCTGAGGCGTCGGACCCAATGCGCGAAGAAGCAATGCGCAAGCTGGAAGAATCACGACAGCAGCGGGCTGAGGAAGAACAGGCCGAGGCAGATTTGCAGGCGCGCAAGCGAGAAGAATCTGAGGCCAAAGAGCGAGAGGCGGTAGAAGCTAAAGAAGCTGAAGCTGCAGAGCGTGCGAAGGAAGAAGCCGAACGCGAAGCGCAAGAAGAAGCTAAGCGTGCTGAAGAGGCTGCCGAAGCGAAGGCGGAAGCAGAAGCAGAAGCTGAGGCCGAGCGTGCTCGCCGCGAAGAAGAAGAGCGAATCCAGGCAGAAGAAGCCAAGAAAAAAGCTGCGGCCGACGAAGCGGCCAAAGTTGAGGAAGAACGCAAAATCGCAGCAGAGAAAATACGTCGTCAGCGCGAAATACAAAAAGAAAAAGATGCGCGTAAGAAAGGTAAGAAAGGGTCAGAGCCAACTCGCTACGGTCGCAAAGAACTGCACGTTGCCGAAGGCAAAAGTGGTTTACGTGGGAAAGGTAAGAAGGCCCGCAAATCAGGAAACGTGGATGCGGCTGGCGCCCATGGCTTCTCAAAGCCAACCGCACCAGTAGTCAGGGACGTAGAAGTTCCAGAAACTATCACGGTTGGCGATCTGGCCCAACGGATGGCTGTTAAAGCCACTGAAGTCATCAAAGAACTCTTCAAAATGGGCACCATGGTGACCATTAACCAGACGCTTGACCAAGACACGGCCATGCTAGTGGTAGAAGAAATGGGCCATAACCCAGTGGTTGCGCAAGAAAAAGACATCGAAAGTCAGCTGCTGGAGAAGCTTCAAGACAAAGAAGTTGAGGGCGACGTAACGCGACCACCGGTAGTAACGGTTATGGGTCACGTTGACCATGGTAAAACATCCTTGTTGGATCACATTCGCGACACGCGTGTCACCTCAGGTGAGGCTGGTGGGATTACCCAGCATATTGGCGCGTACCACGTTAAAACAAATAAGGGCGTTGTGAGCTTTCTTGATACACCGGGCCACGCGGCGTTTACCGCCATGCGTGCTCGGGGTGCGCAGGCGACCGATATTGTGATTTTGGTAGTGGCCGCCGACGACGGCGTGAAGCCACAAACCAAGGAAGCGATCACCCACGCTCGAGCGGCCGAAGTGCCAATCATTGTTGCCATCAACAAGATTGATAAGCCAGAAGCCGACATTGAGCGCGCCAAGCAGGAACTGTCGAAAGAAGAAGTAATTCCAGAAGAATGGGGCGGTGAAGATATCTTCGTCCCGGTTTCTGCCATCACTGGTGAGGGCATCGATGAACTTCTTGATGCCATCTTGCTGCAAGCAGAACTTCTGGAACTCAAAGCCAGCCCAGATACCAAGGCAACTGGCGTGGTCGTGGAGTCGACGCTGGACAAGGGACGAGGTCCCGTTGCAACGGTGCTGATTCAGAACGGTACCCTGAACCAGGGCGATATGCTGCTGGCAGGTGAAGAGTTTGGCCGTGTGCGAGCCATGTTCAATGAGTCCGGCGAAGCCATTGAGTCGGCTGGACCATCGATTCCGGCTCAGGTATTGGGTTTATCTGGTACACCAAACGCAGGCGACAGCATGTTGGTCGTCGACGATGAGCGCATGGCCAAAGAGGCTGCCGAAGAGCGCAAGAATAAGTCTCGTGATCAACGCCTGGCCCAGCAACAGGCTTCTAAGCTCGAAAACCTCTTCTCGAACATGGGTGACGGCGAAATGAAGCAGGTTAATTTGCTCATTCGCGCAGACGTTCAGGGTTCCGCAGAGGCGCTAAAGGATTCGTTGATTAGATTGACCAATGAAGAAGTGAAGGTCAATGTCGTAGCCAGCGGTGTTGGCGGTATTACCGAGTCGGATGCGACCCTGGCTATGGCATCCAACGCCATCGTTATTGGTTTCAACGTACGTGCAGACGCTTCCGCTCGACGCATTATCCAAGAGGCTGATCTGGATCTTAACTATTACAGCGTGATTTATGACGCTATTGATGAGGTTAAGAAAGCCATCTCTGGTGTTCTGGGAACAGAGACCAAAGAGGAAATCATCGGCCTGGCCCAGGTGAAAGACGTATTCCGCTCATCCAAGCTGGGCGCAATCGCTGGATCACTGGTGCTGGAAGGTGTGGTTCGCAAAGACCGGCCTATACGCGTTCTTCGCGACAACGTCGTTATCTTCGAAGGCGAACTGGAATCGCTGCGTCGCTTTAAAGACGACGTCAAAGAGGTTGAAGCAGGAACCGAGTGTGGTATTGGCGTTAAGCAATACAACGACGTTAAGCCTGGCGACCAGATTGAATGTTTCGAGCGCTACGAAGTTGCGAAAACACTGGACTAATGTCACACGAGTTTAAAAGAAACGACCGGGTATCTGGGCTGCTGCGCCGCGAGTTGGCAACGCTGATCTGGAGTGGTGTGAAAGACCCCCGGTTGGGCTCGGTCAGCGTGACCGATGTCGAAGTGACTCGAGACCTGGGTATGGCCAAGGTCTATATCACTAGCGTAGACAGCGAGAGCATTCCTGACTCGCTAAAAGCCTTACGCAGCGCTGCGGGTTATCTGCGGCGGGAACTAGGGCAGAATCTCCGCATGCGACACGTTCCCGAATTGCGCTTTTACCACGACGAATCTATCGAACGTGGGGAGCGTATCGAAGAACTCCTGCGCGAAGCTGGCGTCACCGGCAAATCAGAAGAGGAAGAATAGTCGCCTTAATTGCGGCTATGTCGCCATACCACCATGGCAAGACGCTCAAATCGTCGTGATGTTCACGGCATTGTGCTGCTGGATAAACCAGCAGGTATGTCTTCCAATCAAGCGTTGCAAAAAGTCCGATATCTTTTTCAGGCGAATAAAGGTGGCCACACCGGCACGCTGGATCCTTTTGCCACTGGCATGCTACCCATTTGCCTTGGGGAGGCGACAAAGGTGTGTTCCTACTTGCTGGATTCCGGAAAATGCTATCAAGCAACAGCCAAGCTAGGGGAATCCACTGACACTGGGGACCTGGACGGAAGCATGGTTGCTACGGCCGCGGTTCCGAATCTAACGGAATCTGAAGTTCGCGAAGTCCTGCAACAGTTCGTGGGGGAGATATCTCAAGTCCCGCCCATGTATTCTGCACTCAAAGTAGACGGTCAGCGGCTGTACAAACTTGCCCGTGAAGGCAAACAAGTTGAGCGAGAGGCTCGTCAGGTCACGGTTCACGAAATTGCGTTGGAATCGCTCGATTCCGATACGCTATCTATTCGCGTTGTGTGCAGTAAAGGCACCTATATCCGCACGCTGGTGGAGGATATCGCGAAGGCCCTGGGGACCGTAGCTTACACGCAAAGCTTGCGCAGAATATGGGTAGATCCATTTGCGCCGCAGGATCTGGTCACGATAGCAGAGCTGGAAGCCAAAGCCGGTAATCCTGTTGAAACTCCCGAAGCCTTGGATTGCCTGCTAAGTCCGCCGCAGACCGCATTGCCACATCTACCTGAGATAACCGTTGATTCGGCACAAGAACCTTTGCTGCGCAATGGTAACCCCGTCTCCATAACCGGTGCAAAGCCCAGTGCAGACCAAATGGTTAAAATCTATTTTCCCGACGGCACTCTGGCTGCAATCGGCGAACTCCGCAGTGATGGTCGGCTACAGCCAAAAAAGAAGTTCAACCTATAGTCCAGCTGCGTGCGGCCGCGCTAACCCGCTATGGCGTGCCGACAGAGCGCTGCGTATAAAGTGATTGCAAATGTGTCACTGTCAAAGGATAAGTTTGCATCCATCGTTCGCGGTCTTGCGTAAACCCGGTTGGCATAATCTTTAAATCGGGAAAATAGCATTCCTGAAAACGGCCACAGCCAAATTCATCCGGTCTTAGCCAGAGTGAGGAGATGGCGGCGAGACTGATATCCGCATAATTTACTGAGGAACTCTGACATATGGATGAGTCATGATCGGCTAATGCCTGTTCAGTTTTTTCCAAAAGCGCTTCAATGGCGGCGACCGACTTTTCGTAATTCTTTGTGGAAATCTTAAAGGCCCGTCTGATTAATTTCCGGTGGACAGGAAATGCTGCGGTGATCAACTGTCGCTGCCACCAGGGCACTTGTGGATCGTGCACACCCCAAGCCCGCAGGGTGAGTGTTCTATCGTCAAGAATGTGAAAGTAGATCCAGCGCTGCAGATCCCGACCGCAGATGTCGATGTGCTCTTCCCACTCGATCCGTTCCTGAGTAGGGCGTAGAAACTCGGCCTCGTGGCTGTGTCCATATCGGCCCCAAATATACCGGAGAATGTCGGAGGAATTGCGTATGTCTGATGAAGCCGCGCCCCTGTTTACCTTGAGTCTGGGAACACTTCGGCCTATATAAAACACACCAAGTGTCCCCGCCCAACGCTGTTCCTTATAACTTAGTCCCAGTCGGTCCAGGCACCAGCGCACCTTTTCTACATAATGACTGGCTCCAATGGTTTCCAGCTCGAGCTCCGGCTTGGCTTCCGTGTAGCGCGACGGCGGCGCGAGTTTGCCCAGCGAATGAAACCAGATAGCCATCAGTGCAGCTAATGTAATCAGTGCGGCTAGCCACCAGGGCCAATGCAGGGCAGTGGCCAACGTTGGGAGTAAGATAAGTAGCGCAAGGCAAATGATTTTCAAAGCAAAAGGCCGGTTAAAAGGAACCCAGTATTGGATACGTTTCCCTTGCCGCTTGCAACATGAGGCCCATCTGGCCTAACAACCGACACGTTGCAGCGTTTCCATAATCGATATATTTGCCTATTCAAGGCGGCAATTTTCTTGCTCTGCTAGCCACTCGGCCGCTTGGTCCAATGCATTCTCATATTGCGCGGTGCTGTCCATGCCAACGAAAATGTCGGGCTGCAAAGCGGTTTTATAGATTGTTCCATGCCGGTCCGAATAGTAAGCGCTCGCTAAATTCAAAATGGTGCCATCGGCCAATTTGAAGGGAACATTCCCTGAGATAAGTCCCGCTGACGATTCCCCAACTAGCTTGGTCTTGGGACTCGCTAACGCATGTATCGCAGCTATTTCTGCGGCGCTGGCCGTGTTCTTGCTTATCAACACTACGATGGGCACGCGGAACGGGTCCATGATGGCATCGTCTAGTTGGCTGACCAGCGGGCTCCCGCTGGGACCCAAAACACGCCCATTGTCCTTCTGTACCACCGATGTTTCGCCATTGGCGAAATGGGCGGTGCTTAGCAGTCCCTCTGGCAGGAACGGCGCGATGGAGGCCACCAGGGGGCGGTAACTGCCACCACCATTGGTTGAGAGATCTAGTATCCAGCCACAGCTCGCTGCTTGCCGATTTTGCTGCAGCAGATTGTGGGCGGTTTGCACGTACTCCGCGTGTCTATCGCTTCTGTGGTTAATGCTGGGTAGCACTAGCACGCCAACGCCGCGATCAACGATTCTTGCGGAAGGCAAAGCGCTAGCATCTAATCGAGCAGATTCGGTATCTTCCGACTCGTTTCCAGCGTTAACGATCAAGCGACTGTGGCCATCGTCCAATTTTGCAATCAGATATCGTATGGCCGGGAACGTGTCATTAACAGCGTCTGCTCCAGACGCCAGTGCC
>CAZVYE010000157.1:0-8388 GCA_964630895.1 uncultured Gammaproteobacteria bacterium
AAGCGATCAGCGGTCAGACCTAACAGAACTATTTCTTGCAGGACATGTTTTTAGGCCACCGAGAAATTTGGATGGGATAAGTCGTCAGACGGACCTGAGCGGGCGATTTCCGACGTAGCACCAAAAAGAGTATTCCTGGTAGGTTAATCAGCGGATTGAGATTGCGTCCACTGAGCAACAGCGTAGCTCAAGGCCGCACGTATAAGCGTCGTCATCAACGGATGTCTAACCGCGGCCGGCAATTCCTTTTCGGAAACTTTTGGATTGCCGTCCGCGTCCGTGCCAACGCATTCTTCCTCTGACTGGACGTCGCGGATTAGAACCTGCTGGGACACAAAACCGGCCCCAAACCAAACTGGCAAAACAGCTTGATCGGTGAGTCGATGTTTGGCGACTTCGCGACAGTGCCGCGCGTGCAATGCGGCATTGGCCAGACGCAATGCATTATCGTTTTGAGTCTGGTCAATCTGTGCCTCTAGCTGCTTAATCTTTGCCCAAAACATCAGGATGCTTCCGATGAATGTTGCAGGGGGTGCACTTGCTGTCGGCTGGCTTGAAAGTGAATTTTACGGCTTACCCAAAGAACGCCTCGCGCGACAAGTAGCGCTGCTGCCAGAGACAGTAATGCGGTTAAAACCAGCGCCAGCCATAAGGGCGATCCGAGGTGCTGTAAACCCAGCACAATAAGCGCCATGCAGACTATCCAAACGGTTGCCAAAAGCGCGCCGATCAGAAGCCCGCCCACACACAGCAGCACCAGGATCAATGCGTTGCGGCGCGACTCCATAGCGACGATTTTTAACGTAGCACTAATGTACTCCGTAACGTCGGTTTGGAGCGCGCCCACACTGGTCCAGAACTGATCCGGGCCTGGCGAATCCGTCGAGTGATCTGTCGCTTGGTCAGTACTTTGTCCAGGCACAGAATAGCCTCGAGATTAGAGTCTTTGGTCCATTCGACGCCACCGATTAACGGCGACGCAATAGCGTGGATACAAACATCCCTGCCGCAAAAGCAATTCCAGCCGCAGCGACTGGGTGCTCTTTCGTGTAATTACTAACCTGCCCGATTAAATCTTCGCCCTGGGAACGCAAATCCTGCGCGCGCTCGGACATTTGTTCCTTTGCTTCGCTCGCCTTTGCTCGCACCTTACGTTCTACCGGCTCAGCTCTCTCAGCGGCCCTCTCAATATAGTCGTGTGCGGCATTGGCTGCTTCTCGCGTGCTCGAAGACTTTCCGTCTTTAGATGATTTACTGTTTGACTGCGTTTCTGATTTTGCACTCATGGCTTGTCCTCCTGATCTTCATAACTAGGCCTATCAGAATACAACACCGAATGTGTGCAGAATGCCTAGAAGAACGGAGGTTTGGCGAGGCCACGGAAATGGCCTCGCCGATAAGTTCGCTATTTACTGTTCGCGCTTTGCCATAGCTTCGTCACGTGCTGCTTTGAAGGCGTTACCTTCGTACCAGTTGGGCCACGAGTCGCTCTGGGCCACTTCTAATCCTACCGCAAAGTACAGGCGCATATCGTCGACAGCACCCCGCAAGTCCCAGTCTTCGGAATACTCGTCGCCAGGTTTGTGGTAGCGATTTGCGGTGTAGTCTGCCGCCTTTTCAGCCAGGTATTCCGCACCTTTTTCCCGATGCTCGGTACCGCCTTCAGCGTACAACACCGGCACGCCCTGCTTGGCAAAATTAAAATGATCGGAACGGAAGAAATAGCCTTTCTCTGGCGTAGGCTCTTGCACCAGCGTACGCCCTTGCGATTTCGCCTTCTCTCTGAGTATGTCTTCCAGCTCTGAGCTACCGTAGCCGACCACTACCATGTCGTTCACCGGTCCGTACACGTTCATGGCGTCTATATTCACGCCACCCACCGTGTCTTCAATCGGAAACAAAGGATTTGCCGCGTAGTAGGCCGACCCCAATAGCCCGGACTCTTCTGCCGTCACAGCCAGAAAAAGAATACTTCGCTTTGGTGCCTGGGGCAGCGCCTTGAAGGCCTCTGCCATCTCCAGCAAGGCAGCCGTACCCGTTGCGTTGTCCACGGCGCCATTAAAAATTTGATCACCTTCACCGTCTTGCGTGCCAAGATGATCCCAATGGCCCATGTAGACAAACACTTCGTCTGGACGTTCGCTGCCTTCAATCATTGCTGCGATATTGGCAGACTGCGAGCGACGAATCGTGTTGCTAAGCGCGACACTGGCTGTTGCATCAAGCGGTACCGCTTCAAATTCTCTGGTGGCTGCCGCCTGTGCCAATGCATCATAGTCATGCCCGCTAGCTGAAAACAGCTGCTTGGCAGCATCCTGGGTGATCCAACCTTCAAATTCCACTCGGTGCATATTGTCGTTTTCTGCGGCCAGATCAAACTGAGCACCAGCCCAACTCCCGCTAACAACTTCCCAGGGGTATCCTGCTGCGCCGGTTTCATGGATTACGATAGCCGCCGTTGCACCCTGTCGCGCAGCTTCCTCATATTTGTAAGTCCAGCGACCGTAATAAGTCATGGCGTTTCCGGTAAATAGTTCGTCATCCTGGGTTGCGTAGCCTGGGTCGTTAACCATAATGAGCACAGTCTTGCCAGCCACATCCAGGCCTTCGTAGTCATTCCATCCAAACTCAGGCGCATTAATGCCGTACCCGACGAACACCATGGGAGAATCCGCGATGGAAATCGACTCCGTGACACGCTTGGTCCAGCCCATCATGTCGTCGCCAAATGCCAATGACATTTGTTCATCACCAGCATCAATGTCCAGGCTGAAACCGGGCTCCGCGCTCAGTTCCACCAGCTCTACCTGTTGTCGGTAGCTATCACCATTCGCTGGCATGGCACCAATTTTCTTAAACGCGTCTTCCAAGTAGCTTAGAGTTTTCTCTTCCCCTTCCGTGAAGGGTGCGCGGCCGCCGAACTCATCAGACGCCAGCACTTGAACATGCTTCGCAAGATCATCTGCATCCATGGCTTCAGCAGCAGCATCGATTTCTGCCTGCGTGAACCCGCCGCTGGCTGATTCCGTCGCGGCCTGCGCCTGCGCCTGCGCCTGCGCGTCTGGAGCTTGCGCCTGCGTGGTTTCCGATTCGACGGTCTGATCGGACTCGCTGCATGCGGTCAACATAACCAAAATAGCTAGTGCACTTATCTTTCTCATGTGAAATCATCAGTTTGAGTGGTCAGCAGCGCATCCTACGCCGCGGACCGTATTTTGGCAAAAAAGCGGAGCGACCTGAGCGTGAAAACTCGACCTTTGGTTATTGCGCACCGGGGTGCCAGTGCCTATTTGCCGGAGCACACAATGGAAAGCAAGGTCCTTGCTATCGCCCAAGGCGCTGATTACATCGAACAAGACATTGTTATTAGCCGTGATGGTCAGGCTGTTGTTTGTCACGATCTTTGGCTTGATGAGATTTCCAATGTGGCAGACGTCTTTCCAGACCGACATCGAGCGGACGGACGCACTTATGTTGCCGACCTGACCTGGGCAGAGCTAGCACAGCTAAATGTCAATGAGCGCACCCTGTTGCATTCCACCGCAAGAAAATTTCCCGGCCGCTTCGCGGCGCGAGTGCCATTTAGCCTACATCGCTTAGAAGACGAGATTGCGCTTGTTGACGGGTTGCGACAGACCCTGGGTAAATCCATTGGCTTGCATCTGGAAATAAAGTCACCGGCCTGGCATGAATCGCAAGGCCTGGAACCGGTATCAGTTGTACACAAGATACTTGCAGATAGTCGCTGGCTAGACAGCGACCGGCCGTTTTTCTTGCAGTGTTTTGAACTGGCAACCCTGCAAAAGTGGCACGCTCAAGTGAGCTCAAAGACTGCCGCGATTCTGCTGCTGCCGGCGTTGGAACCAACCCCGGACAACAATGTTGACTTAAACACGCTAAAACAGAACTTTCCAGGTATCCGTGGTGTGGGAGCACCCTTGGACCATTTGGTAGACGGAACGACGCCGTCTGAGTTTGCCAAACGAATTCGAGCCAGCGGCCTGGAACTACATGTATATACGCTGCGGCCCGAATACGTTTTGCCAGGCTTTACCAACATGGCTGAGATCGTGCGGTTTTGCCAAAACCAGTTGGGCGCGTCGGCCCTGTTTGCCGACGCGCCAGATCAAGTGATCGCCGCGCTGGATTAGTCGCGTAACTCTCTAGATGCAACATTCATCGACCTATCCTTAAACTAGTTAAATCTATTGCATGGACTGTCTAAAAATCTATGGATGAGCTAGAAATTCTGTACCGTTTTGCCATGGTAGCCGGATTGGGCTTAATCATCGGTCTACAGCGCGAACATGTAGACGACCCTATCGCCGGACTGCGGACGTTTACATTGGTAGCACTGGCCGGAGCAACCGCGGCGGTATTGCGCGACACACCAGGTGGACAATGGTTATTGCCGGCCGGAGCAATCGGTTTGATGATTGCATTGGCCACCGGCAATCTAATGTCCAGCCAGAAACGGTCCATTAGCTTTTCCGGGAACATTTCAGAAAAGGCCTCCAGGGACGGTGAGAGTGAAAACACAAAATCATCGGATTCTGAGTCACACAAATCTGAAATTCTTAGGGGCCACGGTTTTGGCCAAACCACCGAAATTGCTGCGCTTCTAACCTATTTGGTTGGAGCACAGATGATCATCGGTCCACCCTGGATCGGGGCGGCGGTGGGTGGTGCTACCGCGGTCTTATTACATTTTAAGAGTTCCATGGAAGGGTTCGTCAGACAATTGCATGATCGGGACGTGCGTGCGGTCATGCAGTTTGTATTGCTCAGTCTGATAGTTCTGCCGTTGTTGCCCGATCAGACTTACGGCCCCTACGACGTATTCAATCCGCGTGAAACCTGGCTCATGGTGGTCTTGATAGTCGGCCTGAATCTGGCTGCCTACATGACGTATAAATTTGTTGGTAATCGGGGCGGCGCCGTACTAGGTGGGGTCCTCGGTGGCTTGATTTCCAGCACCGCAGCAACGGTTAGCTTTTCGAAACAAAGCGGCGAGCAACTCACACGAGGGCTGGCTGCGCTGGCGATCATGCTGGCATCCAGCGTAGTGATCGCCCGCATACTCATTGAGCTTGCAGTAGTGGCACGGTCCACCCTCGAGCAGGCTGCGGTACCTGTCGGGGTCATGCTGGCATTTAACCTGGCGATCTGTGCGGGTGCTTATTTCTTCGTCAATAAGGATGACCAAAGCGAACGCGAGCCCATGGGAAACCCCGCCCAGCTTAAGTCAGCGCTAATTTTTGGCGCACTGTACGCCATCATTAAACTATTGGTGGCGTTCACGGAAGATAAAATGGGCAATGATGGTCTTTATCTTGTGGCATTGGTGTCTGGCCTGACAGACGTAGACGCCATTACGCTGTCTACGGGTAAGCTGGCAGAAGCTGGTCGCATATCAGCCGATACCGCATGGCGTGTAGCCCTGACCGCGGCTCTGGCAAACCTTGCCTTCAAGGGTGGCATCAGCTACTTCCTGGGCGGGTGGAAGCTGTTTCGCTACGTTGCCATCCTGTTTGGTGCGTCCATGCTGGCGGGGATAGCTATCATTGTTTTCTGGCCCTAAGTTAAGATGGGAGACGCGTTATAGACGCATTTTCACTACCGTTTACCGGTCGGTGGGTGAATTTTCGGGCCAACGGCACTATATTGCGCGTGATCGGATGAAAGAACTCGCGCACTCACGAGGTCTGTTGAGATAATGAAGTCGGGATTATTTTGTTCGACTAGGGATTGGACCGTTCGTTAGTAAATATGGATCTAGAAGATTATAAAAAACAACTGCTGATCGAGCCGAAGTCACGAGACGCTGCTTTTTTGAAAGCGGGGTCCGACTCACTGGACCATGCCCGTGCTCGTAAAGAATCGGACGCATTTGAAGCCGTGCTCGAGGACGCAGCAGCAGTGGACGTCCCTAGCGACTTGCACGAACAAATATTTGAATACTGTGACGGTGGCACGGGCACGACATTTGCGGCACGCAGTTCCACCTGGATTGCAGCCGCTGCGGTAGTCTTCGTGGCTGCCATTGTGGCGGTAGTGCAGTTTTGGCCAGAGAATTCAAATAACCAACCGATTCAACAAGCCTTTGTAGACCACCTGCTCTACCCTGAGACGCGAGCACTGAGCTCGCAAACCTTAGTCGCCGATGCTGAAGTGCATCGTGCCTTTGGTGATATGGGTGCTGTGACCACGGGTAAATTTGAGTCCGTGACCTACTTAAGCTTCTGCAAGATTGGTGGCGAAATAGGTGTGCACATGGTGACTACCGACGCCTCTGGCGAGCAAGCCACTGCCATGTACCTCCCCAACAAGCACATTGATGGCCAGATCAGCGTTAATGTGGACGACGTGCCTGGTACTATTTTCAACACACCGTCAGGGGTGGCAGCAGTATTTGCCCATTCAGGAGACAATCTGGATGCGCATGTCAATGCTATGTCCAGCCACTTTACAGAGAACGCGTTAGTTACTACTCGCTAAGGTCAAGGCCAAGCCGCGCGATCATGCCTCGCTGATTTCATCGTACAAGGCAATATATTCCTGAGTTATTTTATGCTTTGGTCGGAAGTGAATCATGGGGGCACACGCTTCATGAGACTCTTTGACAGCAACCGAACTTGATATTTTTGTATCTAATACCGGCAAATTATCTTCTTCTAACTGCTCCACAATCCTGGCGGGTAGCTTAGAGCGAGCTTGAAATTGATTGACGATGATGCCTTCCACTTCCAATTTCGGGTTATGGTCTGCGCGAGCTTCAGCCACATTATCCAATAGCTGGTAAAGCGCTTTTCGCGCAAACTCATCACAGTCAAAAGGTATCAGGCAGCGATCGGCAGCAATGAGGGCAGAGAGCGTATAGAAGTTGTACGCAGGAGGCGTATCTACATAGATGTCGTCGACCTCTTCGGACAACTGATTTAATGCCTCTCGCAGCTTAAAAATTTTATGCTTGGATTCCAGCTTGGCCTGCAGTTCACCGAGTTCTGCGGATGCCGGCATGATCCACAACTCGGGAAAGGGCGTTTCAACACAAAAATCTGCAGGATCAGAACCAGCCAACTTGAAGCTCAAAGTCTGTTCAAAGTACTTGGCGATATTCAAGTCTTTCTGACGCCATTCTTCCCCCAACAGGTACTGACTGGAGTTGCCCTGGGGATCGAGATCAATGACCAGGCTGGACCGCCCGCGAGCGGCCCCGATAGCGGCAAGATTGCAGACAATTGTGGATTTGCCCACGCCGCCTTTCTGGTTAAAAACTACACGCTTCATGAATGGGGCCCTCGACTCTAATTCCGGCGATAGTACGCCGAAGCGTTAGAACGAACACTCTATTTGTGATGATTATAGACTTCCTTTCCGCCCACATAGGTCGCCAGGACCTTTGCATCAATCAATTCTTCAGGTGGTCCTTCCACTGGATCCACAGGTAGCACTATAAAATCAGCCAGCTTGCCTACTGCGAGCGAACCCACATCAGCTTCCATAAATGCAGCGTAAGCCGCTCCCAGGGTGAACCCGTGCAGCGCTTGTATGCCGCTGAGCCGTTCCTCCGGCAACCATCCCTCCACTGGATTGCCATCGTGGTCCTGTCTCGTTCTCGCGGCATACAGGCCCCACAGAGGATTGCTTGACTCTACCGGGAAATCTGAGCCTAGCGCCAGGGGGATACCTTTAGCCTGCAGTTTTTGCCAGGCATATGCCCCGGCAAGTCGGGCTTCACCGATGCGATCACCAGCCCACGGCATATCGCTGGTAGCATGGGTCGGTTGCATTGAAGCGACCAAGCCCAACTCCGCAATTTCATCAAAATCAGTCACTCGAGCAATCTGTAAATGTTCAATGCGGTGCCGTCCAGGGTTATCAGGATGGGCTTTGATAGCAGCCCGGTAAGCATTAATTACGGTAGTTACCGCACGGTCTCCGATTGCGTGGGTGTTCACTTGCAAACCGCAGCCTGCCGCATTCACGACAAGTTGAGACATTGCCTCTTGATTAGAAAAGAGCAATCCCTGATTACCTGGCTCGTCAGTGTAATCTGCATGCAGCGCTGCACCTCGGCTACCCAACGCACCATCTGCATAAAGCTTCACGGACCTGGCCACCAATCTCAGACCAGGATCTAGCACCGGTCCTTGCTGGCACAGCTGGCGCAACAACTCGTTATCGCCGTCTGCCATGACATAGCTGCGCAAGGTCCATGCGTTGTCAGCGGCCATCGCCGACATGACTTCGAACGCGTCCGCACTGACGCCGGCGTCATGCACTCCGGTCAGTCCAACCGATGCTGCTTCTTCCAGGGCAAGTGAGAGGGCGATGCGCATTTCGTCCGGAGAGACTCTGGGAATGTGCTTTGCGACCAAAACCATG
>CAZVYE010000158.1:0-8376 GCA_964630895.1 uncultured Gammaproteobacteria bacterium
GCTGTGCTATGTATTGCCAGTGCTTCGCATGCCACAACGGCACCATTCTGCGAAGACCGTAACGGATTGCCCGTTTTGGCCAATCCCATCTTGTTTGCCACCCAAGTGCCTATACCGGCGGACTTTGCCACCATTACCTCGACGTTTGCGAATCATCAGCCCTCAATGCAGCAGACAGGACGCGGTGGCGATTTGTATATCCGCTATCCCAACGGCCGACTCTGCAACCTGACCCGCGAGGGTGGCTTTGGCATGGACGGAACGCAGGGCGAACTGGCCATTGCCGTACGCGACCCTGCTGTGCATTTCAGTGGAGACCGCGCATTGTTTGCCATGGTCGTTGGCGGACCCAGCCAGCGATTCGAGGTGAACAATTATTTCTGGCAAATTTACGAGGTAACAGGTTTTGGCGACGGCGAAACGGTATCCATCACCAAGGTGCCAGGCCAGCCAGAGAGCTACAATAATTTATCGCCCACCTACGCCTCAGACGACACCATAGTATTTGTGTCAGACCAGCCACGTAACGGCCGCAGCCACCTGTATCCACAGCACGATGAGTACGAATCTACGCCCACCAATACGGGTTTGTGGAAGCTAGATCCCGATACTGGGGAACTATTCATCATGCAGCACGCGCCCTCGGGGTCATTCGACCCAATCGTGGACAGTTTTGGCAGAGTCATTTTTACGCGATGGGACCATCTGCAGCGCGATCAGCAGGCCGATGGCGATGCCTCCGGAGGGAGTTTTGGGACATTCGATTTCAGTGATGAATCGCCTCAGGCAACGACCACCGAAAATCGAGTGGAGGTTTTCCCTGAGCCTCGCAATCAGCGTTCTGACCTGCTCAACGGCACCAATCTGGAGGGCCACAACATCAACCATTTCTTCCCATGGATGATCAATCAGGATGGGACGGAAGAGGAAACCCTCAATCACATCGGCCGCCACGAGCTACACAACTATTTCAATCGAGCCATCAACGATGATTCGAATTTGAACGAATTTATTGCCTCGATTTCTGGCCGCAACAACACCAACAGCACGTTCAACATGTTTCAGTTGGTGGAGGACCCGCAAACGCCTGGTCGATTCCTTGCTGTGGATGCGCCGGAATTTCAAACCCACGGTGCAGGCAATATTGTCAGCATAGATGGTAGCCCGTCGGTTTCGGCCGATGACATGCTGATAACTTACATCACCGATCCGATTACCGGCACCGTAACGGGAGAAGGCGCCACACCTGACCCTGCGCATAACGGTCACTATCGCGACCCGCTACCCATGAGCGACGGGAGTTTGTTAGTGGTCCACGAGCCTGAGACAAGACGAGGTGGCAACGAGGGCAGCCGCGCATCTCCCGATCCACGCTACGACTTTCAGATTAAAACCACCAGCACGGACAATGGTTTTCTTGCAGCGGACAGCCTGGTAACTGGCGGAATCAACAAGACAGTAACTTACTTTGACCCGGACCAGGAGGTTACCTACACCGGTCCCATGTGGGAGTTGTATCCAACTGAAGTAATTGCTCGCACCGTACCACCTGAGCTATCCCACCAGCCTCTGGGAACACCCGAGCAAGCCGTATTCGACGACGAAGGCGTGGACGTTGCTGAGTTTCAGCAGTTTCTGAAAAGCAATCGTTTGGGCTTGTTTGTTGCCCGCGATGTGACCAGTCGAGACGATGCCGACAAACAGCAGCCTTTCAACATCCAGGTGCCTGGCGGCGTCAGCGGAATCGGTTCGGGCGGTACGATTTATGACGTAGCCTATCTGCAATTCTTCCAGGGCGATCAGGTTCGAGGTATCGGCGGTATCGATAGCCCACGCAACGGTCGCCGCGTACTGGCACGCCACCTCCATGACGACGAAGCGGTGGAGAAGAACTTTCCCAGTCCGGCCGGTCAGACGGCAAGCGTCAACATTGCAACCGACGGGTCCGCTGCCGCATTCGTACCGGCCAGCCGTGCTCTTGCCTGGCAAATCAATGACCCGAGCGGCACACCTGTAGTGCGCGAACGCTATTGGATCACCTGGCAGCCAGGAGAAATCCGTACCTGCGATGGCTGTCACGGTGTCAACGACGTCAATCAGGTTGGATTAGGCAAGTCTGACAATGCTCCGGAAGCGCTCCGAGAACTGTTGCAGCACTGGAAAGCAAACTTCGCCGGAGACTTGTTTGATGATTCCTTTGAGCCAATCCCATGATGGCCTCTAGTTGCCGACGGCAGTGTCAGTGATTATCGCGGCGGTCGCTGTGTGACTTTATACTGGTGCGCTATGCTGGAGGGCCTGGATACAATCTGGCCCTCGCAAACACATCGCAGGCGCATTGAAAACATCCGAACTTCAAACTGATATCCCCGCTCAATTTGAGATTGGCGACCTTTTGGTCGACCAGCCCAATCGCAGCGTAGTTAGTGCCAGCGGTGCGCTGGAGGTGTCCGGCCTCACCTTCGATTTACTTATCGCATTAGCCCGAGCGAGCTTCAGGCAGCAAGGGATCGCCACTTTCGATTATCTGGTTGCAACCGTTTGGGACGGTAGAACCGTTAGCGATGATGCCATCACGCAGCGAGTCAAGCTACTACGCAAATCTTTGGGAGATTCCACTGTTGAGCCCCGCTACGTGGAGTCTGTTCGAGGCGTCGGCTATCGACTGATCCCGAGCGTTGTCCCTGCCCAATCAAGGCCCAGCACCAAGGAAGATGCACCTGGTCCGAAAGGTTTTCAAATTAGCCAGCGGCGTTTGCTAGAAATAGGTACAGCGATAGTTCTGCTTGTTGGATTAATCTGGTGGATACTCTCTTCGAGACATACCGAGCCTTACTTGCCGCCGCCCTCACCGGCCCAGGCATTTATTGATAAAGGTTGGAACCATCTGGCACAGCACCAAGAGCAGGATCAGCAGCTTGCACTCCAGCTATTCGAGCGCGCCCTGGAAAACGACCCAGACAGTCTGGCGGCAAAAACTGGCATCAGTATGGCTTTGACGCAATCGGTCACCAAGTTCGGCGGGCCATTGGAGAACCTCCAGCGCGCAAAGAATCTGGCCAGTGCCGTTCTGAAAGAGCAACCTGCTTATGCTGCAGGCCATCTTGCATTGGCGTCAGTCTTAGACGCCGAGGGACAAATTGAACCGGCCATAGCAGCCTACGAGCGCGTATTGATTCTGGAACCAAACCACGCTGGTGCTCGCAGCAGTCTGGCTTATGTGCTGCAGGTTGACGGTCAACTGGCTAAAGCGCTACAACAAAACCTGATTCTCCTCGACAAGGTGGAGTCGCTGCAGTATCTGGACGTTCAGATAGGCAGCGTGCTGGCACTACTGGAGTTTGATCAGCTGGCACTGGATTGGTTGCGTAGAGCGGATGAGTTGAAGCCTGGCAACCCATTCGCCGCAACCGCGCGGGCCCAGGCCCTGATTGCTTTCGGTAGGCCCGAAGAAGCCAAAGCCGTGCTAGAGGATGCAGCCACCGTAGAACGCCCCGAAGTGGATTATCTTCTCGGCCAGCTGTATTGGTCAGAGCACGACCTAGATGCCGCACAGCAAGCATTTGTCCGCTCCAATAACCTGCGACAGCGTGGTTACGTGCCTGCGGAGTTAGCCCAACTGATCTTGCAGCGAAACTGGGAAGGCATCAAATCAAAGCTCGCTGAGATGGATGCGGCAGAGAATACTCAGGATACATGGCCAACTGGCCCGCTGATGGCGTCCGAATTGTTGACCGCACTGGGCAGGCCAAAGGAAGCAATAGCCGCTCTACAAGACGCAGTGCGTCAGGGATACCGAGATCACCGGATGCTGCGTCACAATCCTGCCCTATCGCCACTAATGTATGAGCCGGAGTTTGTTGCATTGATTAAAACGATGCGCGAACTTGTGCAACAAGAACGCGCGATCGTGCTGGCCTCCGACTGGGCTAGCGTATTGCCTGAGTTGCTGCCGGAATCAGAAACTCTTTGAGAATTCGCTGGCTTTGCTGGTGCATATACGATGTTCCGTAAGCGGTGGCAGTAACTACCGCAACGAAATCGAGCTTAGGAACTACGAATACATAGTTGCCACCGTTGCCTGCCATGGCATAGACCGTTATTCCTTCTTCGCCTTTTACAGAACTCCCCAATCCAATCTCCTCGGGCTTAAGATTCAATATCCACCAAAGATATCCGTACTCCATACCGCGATCTGCGTCTATAACTGCACGTGGCTGCAGCGATTGATCGATCCAGTCAGTAGGCAATACTTGCTTATCACCATACTTACCACCGCTGAGTGCCAGGCTACCAAGCTTGGCCAGATCGCGACTAGTCAACCGCAAGCCGCCGCCACCCTGGGCTACGCCCAGCGGCGAAAAGACCCACTGACTGCGCCGAATATCCATTGGATCAAACAAGTGCTTCTGCGCAAAATTTTCCAGTTCCTGTCCGGCAGTTTTTTCCACTATCGCTCCCAACATGAAAACACCCCCTGTGCAGTAACTAAAAGCACGACCGTACTTGGCATCTTCGGGTTTCGTACCCCAGGAAGGTATTCCGCGAACCGGCAAATCCATCACAAACTGACTCCAGTCTTCGATTATGTACATGCGCTCTTCATTGCCTCGAGATGCAGGGTTCCAGTCATCGCACTCCAGCACAGAACTCATGGTAAGCAGGTCTTCTACGGTAATAGCGTCCTTGCGCGGATCAGGGTTTTGCTGAGAACCCGTTGGAAAGTACGCGAATGCCTTTTCATTGATTGACTTGATGTGGCCACGATCAATCGCCAGGCCCACCAACATGGAGGTGATGGTTTTACTCGCAGACCGAACATCATTGAGTTTCTCGGCGCTGCCGTCGTTGAAATATTCTTCGTAAATATAATCGTCATTCTGGTGCACGACGATGCTGGTAATTTGCTTAAACTCCTCCCCCGCTTGCACGCGAATAGTCAGGTCTTCCAAGACCTTCTGGTCCCACTGGTCTGATGCCATAGATTGTGCAGTTAGCAATAAAAGCACCAGGAAAATGGAAAAGATGGATTGTGACTTCATAGCTCGCTCCTATAAGTTGAGCCAACATTGTTTGCCAGATGCCGAGCATTGGTCGGTATATTGGCTGAAGCTTTGCTGAAGAATTCTGAAAGCACCCAAGTGCACTGGTCATCGCGAGTCTTGGCCGATATGAAAAACATGCAAACAGCCCTAAATTGTGCAACATTTGATAGCCGGTGCAAGGCACTACCATTGCCCGAGAATAGAGAATCAAAGTGAGTGCTTGGCATGCCATCTAATCCAGCAGACTATCTGGATACTGAAACACTTTTCCGCGAGCTCAGTGCGCTTATCGCCATTCGCAGCGATGCGGGAAATGAGAGCGCAGCACAGTCATATATGGCTGATCTAATGACAAAGTCTGGGCTGGTAGTAGATTGCTGGGACATAGATTTTGACGCGCTCTCGCAGCACCCCGCTTATACGGTAGAAATTCATCGCAACCAGGGCCTGGGGTTGGTAGGCACGCTCAAGGGTCGTGGAGAGGCACCACCGCTAGTGCTCAACGGCCATATCGACGTGGTTCCTCCTGGTGAAATGTCACATTGGACCTGTGACCCCTTCGTAGCAACCGAAAAACAGGACCGGATCTACGGTCGCGGCGCGTGTGACATGAAAGCGGGCTTGCTGGCCGGACTATTTGCCATGAAAGCCTGGAAAGACAGCGGAGAGGTCCCTCCAGGCGACATCCAGTTGTGGAGCGTGATAGGGGAAGAGGATGGCGGTGCCGGCACGCTGGCCACAATTGAGCGCGGTCATACCGGGGCAGCGGCCGTCATCATGGAACCGACTAGCCTCAAGCTGATTGCCGCCCAGGCTGGCGCGCTTAATTTTCGCATTCGCATCGACGGCAAGGCCGCCCACGGCGCGATGCGTTTACAAGGTGAGGACGCCATCGAACACTTCTATCCGGTGCTTGACGCGCTTCGCGACTTGGAGTCCCGCCGAAACCGGCGTCACCAGCATCCCCTGTTCGACCACGCCGAGTTGCCATTTGCGCTAAGCATTGGAACGATTCGCGCCGGAAGCTGGCCATCCACGGTGGCAGACTCTTTAGTCGCAGAAGGACGATTGGGTTTTGCGCCAGGGGAACAGAGCCCAGTGGTAAAACAAGAGTTTGAGGACTGTGTGGCAAGCGCCGCAGCTTCAAATAGCTGGCTTGCAGCGAATCCGCCAGCTGTGGAATGGTGGGGAGCACAGTTTGAATCGGCTCAGGTCGCTGTGGAGGAGCCGATCGTCACGGCTCTTTCAAATGCTTTTCAATCGGCCGGCGGTGGCGCATTGCCTATTCTCGGAGCACCATACGGCGCCGACATGCGCCTCATGGTGCGAGAGGCCAGCATTCCTACTGTTCTATTCGGCCCTGGCGACATTCGCGTCGCGCATAGCGCTGACGAATATGTAGAAAAAGCAGAAGTTATAAAGGCGGCAAAGACGTTGGTGTCGTTGATGGGCAATTGGACTGCCGGTTAGCACACTTTTCAAACTAGTTGATGTCCGGACAAATCAAATCGCGGCGGCGATGTAAATCGCTTCAAATGCTGCGCATTAAGGACAAGTCCCCAAGTCGTCGCCGTGATTCAGATGTGCTCGAACAGCTTCATCATCTACACGAATGGTTTGCTTACCCTTGTGGCAAACGTACACTTTATCGTTGACGGGTCCCGTTTCGGGTCCTGTATCTCGATACACAGTGCATCCCACCAGCAACATTGCGCATGCGATCACAAAAAGCATTTTCATAGGATAATCCTGCCTGATCCGGTTGATTAAAGTATGCCACGTTCACCGCTGCCCGTCTTTCGCGTGATTGCTCATCTGCGCAAATAGTTGAGCTGATCATCTCAGTCAAACTGGGGTTCAAAAGCCTCTACAAATGCATTGCGAAAAACCCCCACCAGAGTAGACCATTGGTCGGTATCGGCATCGCCTATTTGACCTGAAAACTCCACCCGCGTTGCAAATTGGGATTCCGATTGATTTTCGAACAGCTCAGTCAGTACATCAGCCATACCTTCCCAGACCGCTCTGATGGGCCCATCGTTGTCTGCTTGAACATCGCCTTTCCAGGTAAAGATATTCACGCTGTCAGCCAGCGGCTTAATGTAGCCATCAAGATGACCATCGTCTGCGTCGGCCTCGAAAATCATCTCCAACGTGCCGCTTTCCAGATCCAGGTTCGCATAGGCTCGAGCAAAATCATTCAGTTGCGTCAGGTCTATGGGGCTCAAGCGCGCGTCGATGGCAAAGTTTCTCAACGGCTCCAATGGGTGTAGGGCCCCACTGATTTCAACATCTGCGCCATGCACTACACCGCTAATTTCAAAAGGTGATGGCAAACGTTCCTCTCCTTGATATCGATTGGAGATGTTTCTTGCAGTGCCATCCAGTGAGTCGATGGTCAAATCGGCTTCGGGCTCGGCTACAGGATCTCGATAATGTAGGGCCCCATTTTCTACTACTAAATGATTGATATGGATGGGCAGCAGTCTTTGCAGTTCTTGTGGCCATTTTGCCTTTCTGATGGCGCTCGCTTCCTGCTTGATTTTTCGGGAGAAAAACATCTCGGGTCGTTTTACATACACTTCGCCGATCAGCCTTCCACGAAACAAACCAGACCAACGCACTGATATGTCTAGCTCAGCCACGTTTACAAAAGGTCGGCTACCATTGGTGTCGACCAGTTCCAAATGCAGCGCTTCGATCTCGTATGCACCTCGATATAGATGCAAATCCACATCTTCCACATATCCAGAGAATCGCGGCATCGCGTCGATTCGTTGGTTAATGGTGTCCTTGACCAAAATGGGTAGCCAAACCCGAGCTACCACCAAAATTAGCATCAATACGGCAGGAATCCAGAGTCGTTTTTTGAACTTCATCCTGCAAACATGGCACAGGCTGCGCCAAGGATGAGTCAATCACATCCCGAGCCTCGCTCGAAGCTGGTGTCGAAGATAAAATCTGCAGTCGGCTGCGCGCCTTGTGCAATCCAGTCCGCAACCAAACGAAGTTCTGGTTTTGTTAAATGAAAGCTCTCGTCACCCCGCGGCATTTTAAATCCGCTGTCGATAGGATCTTCGCAGGCGACGCGCAGGTATAGCCAACTATCTTCCGGAGAACCTGGCACCACTCGGACCTCTCCAGGTGACGCAATAACAGTCTGCGCTTCGGCACAAACCAGGTTGTCGTAAGACACCATTTCATCTAAATCCAACCCACCATTCCCGCCATGGCAGATGGTGCAGTTCAGTTCCTCAAATAGGGGCTGAATCTGGTTGGCGTAGTCCACTGAAGCATTTTCAGAAAAGCCGCTAATATCTTCGCAAATGAG